>NZ_JADBQZ010000021.1:0-104415 GCF_014896175.1 Enterobacter cloacae complex sp. I3 | reverse complement strand
CTTTTTGAGTTTGTTTATATTCCTGGCGAGGTTTTATTGTAGCAATTAAAGTACTTTCTGGTGCATGTTTGGGAAGTTTCATGACAAAAAGTCTTAATGTTCAGCGAAGTGACTTTTCTGCGATTGTTTTTTATTTATAATTAACGCCAGCCATTGAATGAAAGTCTACAGGAAGTCTTACTCATCAATGTCTGTATTGAGGGATGTTCAACGCCAGAATACATATTGTCGTTAATATTACAGCGCTATAAAACGAAGGCGGCCTTCTTTCTGAAGGTGCGTTCTTGCTTTAATCTAAAAGGGATGGTTAGTGGCAACTTCAATAGTGTTAGTGACCCAGGATCGCTATCTTGTCAGGGGGATGAGGCTATTTTTCCCGGATATTATCCTGCTCGACTCGATTGACAGAAACATATTTGATAACGGTGCAGATGAATATTCTGTGTTGATTGATAGCCGTTCTCCGCTCCGTTTATATGATTACCTGATACGCCATCCGGCCAGAACAAAAAAAACGATCTGCTGCGTTATGCTGGATATGCGACATCGCGAGGAGAATCTACTCAGTATGAAGTTGTTTATGAACACGTCGCTTACGGCGCCGGATATGGCATCGTTATTTAACCTGGTGCTCAATATGAAGGGCAGGCGTCTGACCACCAAATGGCTGCTTAACTTACGGCTTGGCACGCACGAAGCGATCATGCTGCGGTTGTTGAGGGCAGGGATGTCGATGGAAGCGATTGCCGATGAACTGAACACGTCGGTGAAGAGCCTCTATCGCAAACGGACGGCGCTGTCGGAACGCCTGGGGGCGGAGAACTTCAACGAGGCGTGTTTGTTTATCTTTAAAAACAAACTGCTGGATGCGGTTGGGAACGATCCCTGAATTCCTGAGAGCCTAAAAGCAAAAACCCGCCACAAGGGCGGGTTCTTTTACTGGAAATAATTCAGAACGACCAGCGCAGATTAGCGTTAACCGAGTTGACGCGGGTATCCGCACCATATTGCCCCTGATAACCCACATCCAGCGTCGCAGCACGCGACAGCTGTACGCTCACGCCGATATCACCCACCATCACGTCCTCATCCACGGCCTGCCCCTGAGTAATGAACGCGTCGCTGCCCGCAAACGCCATGCGCGAAGAGGTATTCTTATCGCCATAGGCGTGCTGCCAGCCTAACGAACCGTAGAGGTTCACGTTCTTCGGCAGCTCGGTCACACCGCGCACCCCGAGAGTGGAGTAGAAGGTGTTCATCGTTTCGTTACTTACGCTCAGCGCGGCGGCACCGCCGTCTTCCCTGAAGCTGTCGGTATGCAGTCGAATGTACGATAAATTGACGAACGGCTCGATATTCATATCAGGCTGGCCGAAGCGGTAACCCGCTTCGGTGAACGCCAGCAGCGAGTTGGCGTCGTAATCCGACTTCAGCCGATCCGAGAAGCCGCTGAAATCAACGCTGCGCTCGCCTTCGATCTTGTGCCAGGTGTAACCCAGCGCGCCGCGAAGGGAGAACGCATCCTGTTGACCCGCCGCATACAGGCCAAGGTGGTAGTTATCGGTATCCGTTGAGGAACGACGGCTGTCGACGTCGTAATCACCGCGGCTGTAGCCGAAGTAGCCACCGACACGCACGTTATGATCCGCCAGCTTGCGATCTGCCCCCAGCAGGAAGCCGGTGGTGTTGCCGTCCAGCTTGCCCACGTTACCGTCGCCGTCGTTTCGGCTCCAGGAGCTGAAGGTCTGGCCCCAGACGCCATTGTTTTGTGGCTCCGGCTGCTGGACCAGCGACATCGCTAACGGTGGTATCGGCAGGCTGTCGTTATCAAACGCGCGCTGCATACGCTGGTTTAAAACATTAAACACCTGCGTGCTGCCGGCGATCAGGTTGGACTGCATTGACGGATAAACTTCACCGGACAGCTGGTTGAACGCCTCGCGCGCTTCCGGCGCGCTGAGTACCAGCAGCGAGTTATATAGCGCCAGCGACGGGCCGCTTTGCGTCAGGGTGGAGAGCGCGCCAGCGGTATTCCACTGGTTGCTGCTTTTGGCGACGGTCTGGAAAATCCCCGGCTTGCCGCTGCCCGGATTCTCACCGCCAGGGTTTTCTCCCCCCGGGTTCTCACCGCCAGGGTTTCCTCCTCCTGGGTTTCCTCCTCCTGGATTTTCACCTCCCGGGTTTTCGCCTCCCGGATTCTCGCCGCCGGTCTCTTTCTGCGCGATAGTCAGATCGACGGCGTTGGTGCTCTGGTTGAGCGCCACGTCCAGGAAGGCGGATTTAGACACTGCCCCTGCGAACTGACCGTCAATTCCCCCGTCGGAGGTTAAAATGCGGTAGCTTTGGCCCGTTTTGTAGCTGGTTTGCGGATCCAGCGCAGTGACCTGTACCTGAGCCCGATCGCTGATGGTCGTTTTGCCTGCGACCAGCAGCTGGTCGCTGCGGCCATCACCGGCGATATCGACGTCATAGAAAGAGTCACCCACAAAATTCAGATAACGTTTCAGCGTCAGCGTGCCGATATCACCATCCCCTGGCGAGATATGCCCGCCGGAAAGGATCTCGGTCTGGCCCAGCGTGCCGTTCCCTCCCAGCGTTCCGCCGGCCTTGATTGACGCGGCGCTGCTGTAGCCCAGCCCGTCGCTAACGTCGGATCCCGCCGTCGCGTTGAGGATCAGCGTACCGCCGTTCTCGGCGCTAAGAGTCTGAATATCAAAAATATCGTCTTCTGGCTGGGTGTTGATGTTGCTGGCGATAATGACTTTGCCACCGCGCGCGGTCACGTTCGCCTGAAGGGCTGAAAGATCGCCATTCAGCGTTGTCTGCCCGGAAGTATTGATCACTTCACCTTCGCCACTCATCTTGTTGCTGAAGACGTAATTTTCATCGGTATGGTTGAAGTAGACATAGCTGCCGAACAGCCCGCCGCGCAGGCTGATTGCCGTATTCGCATCGAGAGTACCCGCGCCGCCCGCTGTGCCAAGCGTTGGCTCAGTTAAACCCGTTCCGGTGTCCATATTGCCGCGGCTGCCGATAATGAGCGCACCCCGGTTCGAGCCGGAACCCGAGGTCCCCACGATCAGCGTATTGCTGCCAGCGGAAAATGAACCGCCGTCAATCACCGACAGCACGCCATTGCCATAATCGCCCACGCTCACGCTGCTGCCGCTGGTAAAGCGCGAGTCTTTGCCCGCAATAACCAGCTCGGCGGTTTTACCTGCCCCGGAGACGCCCGCCACCTGCACGCCGCCAACGTTGACCGCACCGCCGTTCAGCACGTCCAGGTCGCCATAAAGCGTCAACGTACGGCCAACGTTCCACTGTGAGCCGTTCCCCGTGACGGTGGCTTTCGGGCTTAGCGTGTCGGTTTCACCCGGCCCGGTACCGTTGCCGATGCGCGCATCGTAGGCGGTGCTGAGCGCCGCGCCGTCTTCAATCGCCAGCGTGGAGCGTGCCCCCAGATCGGTACCTACGCTGAGAAAATTACTGGTCACGCGAGAGCCGGCGCCAGTGGCGATAAGGTGGCTGTCGTAGCCGCGGGTGGTGCCGACAACAATTTCTTTTGCGCTGGCCAGCGCGCCTTCTTCGACTCGCAGGGTGCCGAGGCCAAGATTCAGGTCGCCGCGCAGAACGTACTGATCGTTCACCGCGTTAAGCTCAGCGTTTGGCCCACGGACCGTGACCACGCTTTCATAAATTTGGCCGTCGAACAGCCGACCGATGTTGATGTTATAGGCGGTGATTTTGCCATTATCAATCAGCAGGTTTCCGGGTTGATTACGTCCAACGTAAACATCTCCGGTGTAACCCAGCGTTTCGGTTATACGCGCCTCGCCATCAAAAATGGCATCGGCTGCGCGCGCGAAATCGGCAGGTGAAAGCAGTAACAGTGGCGCGGAAAATAGAGCGAGGTAAAGTCTGGAAAGCGGCGTCTTAACCGCTAAAGCATGCGATGTAGAGTTATTCACGGGCTATCTCCGTACTCATTAGCGTGATGTCTGGAAAATCGTTTTTATGAAAACTCAGATACGTCAGAAAATATAAAAGGCGTTATTGATGTACGCCTTTTCATTTGCCGTTAATTATTTATGCGTGACAACAGGGGTACAGGTTGGTGCGCTGAGCGTCGGGGCGGATCCTAAAATCCCCGGCATCATCATTGATGAGCAATCGAAAATACGCCCTTTTTCCGTCGTAGCGCGATAAGACAGTTTTTGCCCTCCCAGTGCGTCCGGCTGGGCGCCATTAACATTGGTCACGGTTATTTCATCCGATGAGCCCAGCCCCAGCATTTTCGCGGTCTCCGCCTGCAGGAGTGGAATAGCCTGATCGGTTTTTAGCGTGGAACAACCGGCGAGCATCAACGTAACGCTTAAAAAGATGAGTGGTTTTTTCATAAATTATCCTTGATATCCAATCAGTTAATTTCACTGATTGTATTTATGTTTTCAATTACCCAAATCAGCGAATAATATATTTCCCTTTCCTAATCGAAAAAACCCTCCTAAAGTAGGGTGGGTAGATAATAATTCATCTGTACACTCAGATATGCGAAGGTAAAAGGAGGATCCTTTGGGGCAGAATTATGCGTTGGTCGTTGATGACCATCCATTGGTAGCAAGCGGCATCGCTAATTTTCTGATTTCACATTGCCAGTTTAAGCAGGCGAGCGTGGTGACGAATGAGGAAGATTGCTACCGTCAAATTAGGGATAATGGCCCGCCGCGCTTGCTGGTAATCGATTTTTGGCTTTCGTCCGGAACGGCACTGAAATTACTCAAAGAAATAAAACAACATTACCCACAGGTACGGTTCCTGGTGGTCAGCGGGGATGACAATAATGACATCTGGCAGAAAGTTCACGCCGCCGGGGGACACGGATTTGTATTGAAAAGCGAACCGCCTGAAATGTTCTCACGGGCCGTTTGTGCACTCCTTGATAATCTGACCTGGTTTCCTGAGAGAAACGATTTTCCCGTTGAATCGAATAATGAGAAGTTAAGTAAATTTAACTTAACGCCGCGACAAATAGACGTTTTAAATATGATTATGCGCGGCCTGCCAAATAAACGAATCGCCGCGCAGCTTTCAATTTCTGAGCCCACGGTCAAAGAACACATCAGCAATATATTGAAAAAGATAGGCGTTAACAGCCGGGTCGAAGCCATCACGCTTCTGCATGGCAAGCGGGAATCATCAGAATGAGGTTTTTCCAGAGCTTACAGAAGGATGGTATCTCATCTCCCGCGCAGATCCGTTTGCTAAACAACACTTTTTTGCGGCTGGTGTTCAGCTTTAGCGCGGTGCCATTTGTCGGTATTCCTTTTGCCATCTGGATCTATTTGCTGGGCGATGAACTTGGCCCAACCATTATCTGGATAATTATTTACCTGCTATGTGCCGTGGCAATCCGCATATTGCACCGACGCTACCAGCGCGAAGTGAAAGAGCATGATGAAGAGGACGTCCTGCGCCGCTGGCTTCCGCGCATAAATAAGATCGCTTTTATTCACGGGCTGGGGATTTCATCTCTCTATTTGATTACTCCGCAGACGCAGAACTTTGACTTTTTCCTGCTCCTTAATATCAGTATTGCCGCCATCGTCGCCGCCAATGCGACGCATCTGACGCCGGTCATCAGCACCTTTACGTGTTTTTTCTTCGCCTCCTGGGGAGTATTGAATATCGGCATCATCTGGCGGCTGGACGAGCTGATATTCATTGTGCTGATGCTGAACCTGCTGTACGGCTTCGCCATTTACCGCCATGCGTTAACGTCGCACGCGTACTTTATTCAGCAAGCGCTGCTTGAGGAAAAAAGCTCACGCCTGGCAGAACAGTTTCGCCAGGCCAAAGAGGAAGCGGAGCAGGCGCTGCTGGATAAAAATCAGTTCCTGACGACAGCCAGCCACGACCTGCGTCAGCCGGTACACGCCATGGGCTTTCTGATCGAAGCGATTATCCACCGAAACCGGGACGACAGCCTGACGCCCCAGCTGCTCGACCTGCAGCAGAGCGTTCGCTCGGTGCATTTGATGTTCAATTCTCTGCTTGACCTCAGCAAGATTGAATCCGGGAAAGTGCTCACTGCCCCTACCAAAGTGGACATCGGCGCTCTGCTCGACTCGGTGATCACGCTGTTTCGCGAAGAGGCTAATAGCCGTGCACTTAGGCTGTCCACCCGTCGACCCAAACGCCGCATCCACGTGATGGGCGACCCGCTGCTGGTGCGACAATCGCTGATTAACCTGATTCAAAACGCCCTTCGCTACACGCAGCAGGGCGGCGTGCTGGTTGCCATCCGACCGCGCGGTGACGAGTGCCTGGTGGAAGTGTGGGACACGGGTGTCGGTATCGCTGATGACGAGAAAGGTAAAATCTTCTCCCCTTACTACCGCCCCGAACTGGCCTGGAAGATCGACAGCGCCGGACACGGGCTGGGCCTCGCGGTGGTTGCCCGCTGTGCCAGGCTGATGAAGGTGAAGTACGGGATGCAATCCATAGAAGGTAAAGGCTCACGCTTCTGGATGCGCTTCACTCAATATGCTGGCGAAGAGATCGCGACGGACATCCCGCCCGCCGATAACAACGCCTCTGCGCCGGTACGCTATGCGCCGCTGCGCGGTTCTTGCCTGGTCGTCGATGACGACCCGCTGGTGACGTCAGCCTGGGAGAGCCTGATGAGCGTTTGGGGAATCAAGGTGCGCTGCGCGGCCTCCGCTGAAGAAGCGTTCGCCATCATCGACGATGGCTTCACCCCGTTCGCCGTGCTGTGCGACCAGCGCCTGCGATCCGGCGAAAGCGGCTTCGACATCCTGAAAGCGCTTTTTGAACGTCTGCCGGACATGAGCGGCGCGATGGTCAGCGGCGAATTTAATTCGCCGGTTCTGCTGGAGGCGGAGCAGGAAGGGTATCTGGTGCTGCGCAAACCTCTGGAGCCGGCTAAACTGCATGCGCTGCTGACGCAGTGGTCAGGGTGTCGTGGATAGGGGAATAGATAACAGCAGCAGCGTTGCGCTTCACTGTTGGGCCAGATAGTACGCGGTGTCCTGCTGTGATGCCAGTGTGTCGGTATGGTTGAGCCGCTGAGGGAGGATTTCGCGGGCCTGATTAATGATTTCATCGTGCATGATTCAGCCTCCTGTGGTGATCTGCATGTTGCTTCTACCGGGCAGGGCGGAAGATGTTGGAAACGGCCCCGAAGGAGTCATTAGAGTTGCTACCAGCGAAGTTCCGCAGTGGGCAATAATGTCAGTTTTCGAGCGTATACTCTAAGATATCTTCAACTCGTTGATATATATAAATTTGATGAATATCGCCAGGTAGCGATTTATCCGCCAAATTAAGTTAAACTTCGTCACAGGTTTCAGTGAGTTATGGGACGGATAACAGAATGACCAGCGAAGAGGCACTTTTAAAATCAGGTTTTAGCAAACGAGATATTCAAAAGCTAAAAAACAATATTGAAAATTACGGTGGTTCGTTTGATAGCGTAACTCATGATCTGGCCAATCGTTTTAAGGCTATGAAGTGGATAACTATTATTGCCTTCATCATACTGGCTTTAACTCTTTTACTTGCATCCAAGGATACAAGCCTGACACTTGCACTCACGTTATTGATTGTACTACCTTTCATCTGGTATATAACGCCAGCAAAACTTGGCTACAAATCCTGGCGTTATCGTAAAATGCTGACTAATTCTGGGACGGGTCGCTGACGGACAACAGATCAAAAATAATCTTAGCTTTCACGCCATAACCCGCTATTTTCATTGTAAGCTGCGGGCGGCTCAGTGTGCTCACCTTTCGGTAATAGTCAGCAGGGAGATAACGAAACAGTCGCCAGGTACCAGGTCGCCGTAACAAGCCAAAAATGGTGTACGCATTAGCGGCCAGTGAAATTGATTTGTAGACACCTAACCCATTCTCACGACTAAAGCCCATAAACTCAGCTGTAGACATCGCGGCATTCGCGACCAGCCCTTCACTGGTAGTGTTGTTAGTTGCGTAGCGAGCCACTTCTTTACTGATGCTGTTTGCCCCGTCAGTAACCAGAATCGCACCAGCAAGAACCCCGAGAGGGGTCATAGTGCCTATGAGGGTAAATCCTGCGGCTATTTCAGCACCGGC
The DNA here is from genome assembly GCF_014896175.1 of Enterobacter cloacae complex sp. I3. Taxonomy (NCBI): domain Bacteria; kingdom Pseudomonadati; phylum Pseudomonadota; class Gammaproteobacteria; order Enterobacterales; family Enterobacteriaceae; genus Enterobacter; species Enterobacter cloacae complex sp. I3. The sequence goes on along the minus strand of NZ_JADBQZ010000021.1, from coordinate 96,283 downwards.
CAGGACAACACTAACAGCCGAGATCACATACCCAACAATTTTGTTATTCTCTCGGATAAACTCGACTTTAGCGTAAAGCTTCGCTGCCTTCGTTCTTAATAAACGCGCTTGTTCCAGCAGGTTACTGTTTTCTTCTCTGAGAATCTTAACGCATTCCATGCATTCTTCATCTGATTTAGCCTGACGAGCTAACGTAAATTGTTCTTCTATGAGGTCCCGAATTTCCTGAACAAACTTCATTCGAGTCAAACTATCGCTGAGATGAAAAGCCGACAGAGTGTTGGCTGTATTTACCAGTTTCCTGGCTTCCATATTCACCATCGTTTCCGCCCAGGCTTTATTTCTTCCACCTGAGCGCATCATGTTAAGTAATGCTGCATCCATTGTAGTTCCTCTCAATTGCTTTACCGGCCTCTGCTTAGACTGATAAACGCCCCCCTGACAGCCATGCGTGCCAACGCACACACAAAATAGTAGCAATGTGGTTACGGTGTCTGAAGTAGAAGTCGCTTTTTACAGCTTCGTTCCTCGGCCTACTTTACTGCGGTTAGCCTGGGACTGTTCCAGCAGTGTACGGAACGCCGACAGGTCACTTTTCAGGATGTCCCGGATGGATTTACCACCAATCAATCTAATAAAACAGTTAGCCGATGGGGTGTAATCACGGATACGTGATGCCGCTCTGTCGGGCTCTGTCCAGTTGATATGTGCATTTGTAATGCTCAAATAGATCGGTGAAGGTCAGGTTTTTCTGCTTCTGTGTGGCGGTAAAGGCGATAAACACGCCAGTTGTACCACCGGGAAGCGGGGTCGGAGGAGAGATAAGGAGGGTAACTACTGGTAAACCTACAAGTTGCTGACTCAGAAAGCAAAAACCCCCGCCGAAGCGAGGGTTATAAATAAGTGGTGCCCGGACTCGGAATCGAACCAAGGACACGGGGATTTTCAATCCCCTGCTCTACCGACTGAGCTATCCGGGCAACGGGGCGCATTAAACCCGATCTGCCCGTTGCCGTCAACGAAAAATGTTGTTTTCGTTACAGACTGCGCAATCTCTCGCCATTTCGCCGCACTCTTAAGCGAAAAAGTGCGTCCAGAGCGCAGAGAGCGGCATAGCGAGCAGTAATGCGGGCAGCATATTCACCACGGCAAACATTTTGATCCCGCAAATACGTAGGCCCGTCGCCAGCAGCAGCAGGCCGCCGACGGCGGTGAAGTCCGCCATCATCGCTGGCGTGGTCAGCGGGAGAATCAAGGTGGCGCAGGTGGCAAGCGCCAGCTGGATTAGCAGCATCGGCACGCAAATCGCCGCAACGGCAACGCCGAGCGTGGTGGCGAAAATGGTGGCGGTGAAGAAATCGAGAAACGCTTTTGCAACCAATATGCTTGGGTCGCCCGTCATCCCTTCCTGCATCGAGCCGAAAATCCCGGTGCCGCTTGCGCAAAACAGAATAATGATGGCGACGTAGTTCTGAATAAACGACTCGTGCGTGCCGTGTTTCGCCTTGCCCGGTCGGGCAATCAGGTTTTTGGCTTTGCCCACCGCGCTATTGATGCCTTTTTCCAGATAGCAAAACTCGCCAATCAGTGCTCCGAGCAGTGTAGCCAGCACCATGACGGGCAGGTTGGCGCATTTGATCACTAAAAGTATGCCGATACCTAAGGATGCCAGGCCGAATATAGAGGGCATGGATGAACGGATACGCTCCGGCAGCCGCTGACTCAACACTGCGCCCAGTACGCCGCCCAGCAATACGGCTCCGGCGTTGATAAATGGCCCGATAACCACGCTTAACTCCTGTTATTTAATCATTGATATTGCATTATTATGGCACGTCAGGGCTGCGTGAGCCTTAGCTTTGGGTGGTTTCGTGCATACTGATTCCTTCTTGCGCGTGAAAATAAAAAGTGACATGATTGCGCGAATTTTCTCCTCCCTGTCTCACCGCTCGGTGAGGGTATTTGCGCTTATGAAAACCATGAAAATTGCCGTCAGCCATGAACTGGTATCCAAAGTTTCTACGCACCGTGAAAAGGTGACGCTGGATAACACCGATTTCACCGATGTGGCGGCAGTCGTCATTACCGTTGTTGAAAGCTACAGCGGCATTCTCGCGTTGCTGAAGCGTACGGGCTTTCAGCTACCGGTGTTTATGTTCTCGCAAGAGCCTGGAGAGGTGCCTGATGGCGTCACGGCGATTATCTCGGGTAAAGCTCAGGAGTTTCTGGAACTGGAGAGCGCCGCCTGCCGTTACGAAGAGGAATTGCTGCCGCCTTTTTTCGATACCCTGAGCCAGTATGTAGAGATGGGCAACAGCACCTTCGCCTGTCCGGGCCACCAGCACGGGGCTTTTTTCAAAAAACACCCGGCAGGGCGACAGTTCTATGATTTCTTTGGTGAGAACGTGTTTCGCGCCGACATGTGCAACGCGGACGTTAAGCTGGGCGATCTGCTGATCCACGAAGGCTCCGCCAAGCACGCGCAAAAGTTCGCGGCGAAAGTATTCAACGCGGACAAAACCTACTTTGTGCTGAACGGCACGTCGGCGGCCAACAAGGTGGTGACCAACGCGCTCCTGACCCGCGGCGACCTGGTGCTGTTCGACCGCAACAACCATAAATCTAATCACCACGGCGCACTGATCCAGGCGGGCGCTACGCCGGTGTATCTTGAGGCGGCGCGCAATCCGTTTGGCTTTATCGGCGGGATCGACGAGCACTGCTTTGATGACGCGTATCTGCGGGATCTGATCCGCGAGGCGGCACCGGAAAAGGCCGACGAGGCCCGCCCGTTCCGCCTGGCGATCATTCAACTGGGCACCTACGACGGGACGATCTACAACGCCCGCCAGGTGATCGACAAGATCGGCCATCTGTGTGACTACATCCTTTTTGACTCCGCGTGGGTGGGCTACGAGCAGTTTATTCCGATGATGGCGGAAACGTCTCCGCTCTTGCTGGAGCTTAACGAGAACGATCCGGGTATTTTCGTGACCCAGTCGGTGCACAAGCAGCAGGCCGGGTTCTCGCAAACGTCGCAGATCCATAAAAAGGATAAACACATCCGCGGTCAGGCGCGCTTCTGTCCGCACAAGCGGCTGAACAACGCGTTTATGCTGCACGCCTCCACCAGCCCGTTTTATCCGCTGTTTGCGGCACTGGACGTGAACGCCAAAATTCACGAGGGCGAGAGCGGGCGCAGGCTGTGGGCGGAGTGCGTCGAGCTGGGCATTGAGGCGCGCAAGGCCATCATCGCCAACTGCCATATGATCAAACCGTTTATCCCGCCGGTGGTGGCGGGGCGGCCATGGCAGGATCACCCCACGCAGGTCATTGCGAGCGAGCGTCGCTTCTTTAGCTTCGAGCCGGGGGCCAAATGGCACGGATTTGAGGGCTATGCGAGCGAGCAGTATTTCGTCGACCCGTGCAAGCTGCTGCTGACCACGCCGGGCATTGATGCAGAAACAGGTCACTACACAGATTTCGGCATTCCGGCGACCATTCTCGCCCACTACCTGCGCGAAAACGGCATCGTGCCGGAGAAGTGCGACCTCAACTCGATCCTGTTCCTGCTGACGCCTGCCGAAAGCAGCGAGAAGCTGGCGCAGCTGGTGGCGATGCTGGGGCAGTTTGAGCAGCATATTGAAGACGACACGCCGCTCGCCGACGTGCTGCCGACCATCTACCAAAAATACCCGGTGCGTTACCGCGACTACACGATCCGTCAACTGTGCCAGGAGATGCACGATCTCTACGTCAGCTTTAACGTGAAGGATCTACAGAAGGCGATGTTCCGCCAGGAGAGCCTGCCCGCCGTAGTGATGAACCCGCAGGATGCCAACCAGGAGTATATTCGCGGGAACGTGGAGCTGGTGCGTATTCGTGACGCTGAAGGGCGCATTGCCGCCGAAGGCGCGCTGCCGTACCCGCCAGGCGTGCTGTGCGTGGTGCCGGGAGAAGTCTGGGGCGGGGCGGTACAGCGTTACTTCCTGGCGCTGGAAGAGGGCATTAATATGCTGCCGGGCTTCTCGCCGGAGTTGCAGGGCGTTTACAGCGAGAAGGATGCGGACGGGATTAAGCGGCTGTATGGGTACGTATTGAATGTCTGAACGTAGGCCCGGTGGCGCAAGCTTACCGGGCCTGGAATACTTCGTCAGGCTTCTGCGCGGCGGTACATCCTTCTCGGATGCCCAATCTTCCCGTACAGCATCTCCACCGTCAGAAAACCCACCTCCACGCAATGTTCCAGATAGCGTCGGGTGGTGGTTTTACTCAGTCCCGTCTCGCTCACCACCTCATCCACCGTAAAGCAGTGCGCCGCCTTGCTGTTAAACAGCGTTTGCACCCGCGCCAGCGTGTTCTCCTCTATTCCCTTACTGCCGTTGTCCAGACGATAGTTTTTCGCCTGTAACTGATAGAGTGAATCCACGTTCTGCTGGTCGACAATCTTCCAGACCCGCTGTTGTTCTGCAAACTGCACAAACCGCTCCAGCGACTGGCTGAGCCGCTTCCAGGAGACGGGTTTGAGGATGTAGTCGAACGCGCCGTTGCGGATGGCCTGGCTGCAGGTGTCCATATCGCTGGCGGCAGTAATAAAAATTACCGAGCAGTTGGCGCGGGCCAACATGGGGTTATTGATCAGCGAGATCCCTTTGCCGTCCGGCAGATAGTTATCCAGCAGCACCAGCTGCGGCTGTTTGTTTGCAAGCTCTGCCTGGGCCGCAGCCAGCGACGAGGCAATGCCTACCAGCCTCAGACGCGGATGCTTGCTTATCAGCTCCGCGTGCAGTTGCGCCAGTTCGTTCTCGTCTTCAACAATCAGTACGTCGATAAGTTCATGTTGCATAGTCGGTGTCTTCCAGTTGCCGGGCGGTTCCCGTGGCCGGGATAAACAGGGAGAAAATGGCGCCGCGGGGGATATTTTCGGCAACTTCTATCGCGCCGCCAGCCTGTGTGACATAGCTTTCGATCAGATACAGACCAATCCCATGATCGCCGCGCGTTTTGGTGGTGATGCCGCGTTCAAAGATCCGCTCACGGATCGCCGGCGTGATGCCAACGCCCTGGTCGGCCACTTCAATGATCAGCTCCTGTTCGCTGAGCTTTATCAGCACCTCCACCGGCGCGTGGGGAAGCGGCGACCGCTGCGTCGCTTCGATGGCGTTATCCAGCAGGTTACCAATAATCGAAATCAGCTCTTGCTCTCCCAGCGGCAGGAACGGTTTGTCCAGCCGACAGGCCGGGTCGAAGCACAGCTCGACGCCTTTCTCCCGCGCGCGGGCGGCTTTCCCCAGCAGCAGGCCGCACAGGGTCGGTGAGCTGAAGCGCGAAGAGATAAAGTCCAGCAGCTCCTGAGCGTGTTCAGACTGCGCCTGAATGTAGCCAATCGCCTCCTCATAGCGGCCCATGTGAAGCAGGCCGGAGAGGGTGGTCATCCGGTTCAGCTGCTCATGACGCATTATGCGGAGGTTATCGACGTAGCGTTTGACCTGGCTAAGCTGGGCGCTCAGCGAGTCGATCTCGTTGCGATCGCGGAAGGTGATCACCCAGCCCTGCAGCGACCCCTCAAGCATGATGTGTACCCGGCTGGCAATCACCGTGAGATCGTTAAAGCGGCAAATCTCGTCATGGGTATCTTTCGCCAGCATCGTCTGCGTGTCGAAGAACGGGACCGGATCGATCACCTGGCTTATCAGCTGCCCGCGCAGTTCCCGGGCCGGCTGGCTCAGGCCCAGCAGTTTGCGCGCCGCCTGGTTGATCACCTCTATGCGCCGTTCGTTATCAATGGCGATCACGCCTTCGTAGATGGACTCCATCATCGCCTTTTGCTGGCGCACCAGCAGGCCGATCTCTCGTGGCTCCAGGGAGAAGATCTGCTTCTTAATACTACGGGTAAAGAACCAGGAGAAGACAAAGAGGGCGATCAGCAGCAGCACGGCGGCAATCAGGATATTGACCACTTTACTGACGGTAATGGTGTCCAGGTAGCTGGTGAGATAGCCAACTGAAACAATGCCGACCACCTGCCCGGCGTCGTTGAAAATGGGCGCTTTACTGCGCAGTGAAATGCCCAACCCGCCTTTACGTATGGTTGTCGTGCTTTTCCCCTGCAATACGGCTTCATTGTCGCCGCCGACCAGCGTCGTGCCCACCCTGTCGGCAAAGACGGAGTGAAAAAGATGCCGTCCCGTATTATCGCCAATGACAATAAAGCTGGCGTCGCTGTGCGCGGCCATTTTCTGCATGAAATCATGAATGGCGTTGATATCTTTTTGTTCAACTTCAGTACGCAATGACGGAATAAGCGCAATCTCTTCCGCCTGTATTTTAGCGCGCGCACTCATTTCCTGATAAAGCTGTTTTCCGACATCGGCATAATAATATCCGCCCAGCAGCAAAAAAAGCACTGAGAAAAAGGCAACGAGCGAAATAAACAGCTTGATCTGGAAAGACACTTTCATAACTATCACGCAAAGTAGCGGCAAAGATCGTCAATATATCATCTTTTTTCATGCGGATGTCCGCTTTGCGGGAAACTTGTGATCCCTTGCACAGCAAGGGCTGTAAATGATTTATCCAGAAGGCTTAAGATCTTCATGCTGCTAAGTTAAATGTTATTTGGTCGTTCAATTCAGAAAAGAAACCATAAAAACCACGATAATAAATAAGGCATAAATCACATTAAATAAAAGAAACCATAAAAACCATAGCTGCCATTAAAACTTCGCTTTTAATATGCCATTCCTCACATAAAGTAGGCCTTTGTGACTCTAAGCTGAACGCACAAAATAACTAAGGGGCTTATTATGAGCACAACTGACGATTCTTTCTCTGTTACCCACGACCCGATTGAAATTCAGCGGCCATCCCTCAAGGAGCGGTGGTGGCATATTATGGATACCTGGAAAATCGGGATTATTCCTCTGCCGCTGTTCGTTCTGGCGGGTGCGCTGATCGCGATTGATTGCCTGGGCGGAAAACTGCCGAGCGATATCGTGGTGATGGTGGCGACGCTGGCCTTCTTCGGCTTTGCCTGCGGTGAGTTCGGCAAACGCCTGCCGATTGTCGGCAAGCTTGGTGCAGCGGCGATTTGCGCCACCTTTATCCCTTCCGCGCTGGTCTACTACGGTTTGCTGCCGGACGTGGTGGTGGAATCCACGACCAAATTCTACAAATCCACCAACATTCTCTACCTCTATATCTGCTGCATTATCGTCGGCAGCATCATGAGCATGAACCGCACGGTGCTGATTCAGGGCTTCCTGCGCATCTTCTTCCCGATGCTGTGCGGTGAAATCGTCGGCATGATTGTTGGCATGGGCGTGGGGCTGGCGCTGGGCCTGGAGCCGTTCCAGATCTTCTTCTTTATCATTCTGCCGATCATGGCGGGCGGCGTCGGGGAAGGGGCGATTCCGCTTTCCATCGGCTATGCCACCCTGCTGCATATGGACCAGGGCGTAGCGCTCGGCCGCGTGCTGCCGATGGTCATGCTCGGCGGGCTGACGGCAATCATCATCTCCGGCTGCCTGAACCAGCTCGGTAAACGTTACCCGCACCTGACCGGTGAAGGCCAGCTGATGCCTAACCGCGCCAATGCCGATGCCACCGTCTCTCAGCCTGCGTTCTCCGGCAAGGCGGACGTGACGACTATCGCCTCCGGCGCGCTGCTGGCGGTGCTGCTCTATATGCTCGGGATGCTCGGCCACAAGCTGATTGGCCTGCCTGCTCCGGTCGGCATGCTGTTTATGGCGGTGCTGGTGAAGCTCTGCAACGGCGCCTCTCCGCGCCTGTTGGAGGGCTCGCAGGTGGTGTACAAATTCTTCCAGACCTCCGTGACCTACCCGATCCTCTTCGCCGTTGGCGTGGCCATTACCCCGTGGCATGAACTGGTGGCCGCCTTCACGCTGACCAACCTGCTGGTGATTATCAGCACCGTCTCCGCGCTGGTGGCGACCGGGTTCTTCGTCGGTAAAAAGATCGGTATGCACCCGATTGATGTCGCCATCGTCTCCTGCTGTCAGAGCGGACAGGGCGGTACCGGCGACGTGGCGATACTGACCGCAGGCAACCGCATGAGCCTGATGCCGTTCGCCCAGATTGCTACCCGTATCGGCGGGGCGATTAACGTCTCTGTCTCACTGCTGATTCTGGGCAACTTCCTCGTCTAAGTATTCAGGAAAAAACAATGAAACTCGCAAGCTTTTTATACCAGGGAAAACGCAGCTACGGCATCGTTCAGGCCGAGGGCGTGATTGATTTAGGCCGCCGTCTGGGCGACCGCTATGGCGACCTTAAAGCGCTGCTGCAGGGCAACGGGCTGGCGTTGGCCACCCGTTACCTGAACGACGCGGTGGATGTACCGCTGAACGCCATCACTTTCTTGCCGGTGATCGTGCAGCCGGAAAAAATCCTCTGCGTGGGCATGAACTACGCCGACAAACGCAAGGAGTTTGACCAGCACAACCCGGCTCCGACGCTGTTTGTCCGCTTCCCGGACTCACAGACCGGCCACAACGAGCCGGTGCTGAAGCCGCGCCACTCCAGCGAATTCGACTACGAAGGCGAGCTGGCGGTGATCATCGGTAAGGGTGGGGAGAACATCAGCCGCGATGACGCCCTGCGCCACGTGGCGGGCTACAGCTGCTACATGGACGGCTCCGCCCGCGACTGGCAGCACACCTGGTTCACCGCCGGTAAAAACTGGCGTCAGACCGGGGCGTTTGGCCCCTGGATGGCGACGGCGGATGAGATCCCGGACCCGCACAGCCTGGCGATCCGCACCTGGCTTAACGGCCGCATGGTGCAGGAGGACAACACCAGCAGCATGATCCACAAGGTCGCGGAGCTCATCGAGTACATCAGCACCTTTACCCGCTTAAGCCCGGGCGACGTGATCATCACCGGCTCCCCGGGCGGTGTGGGTAAAAAGCGTAACCCGCCGCTGTTTATGAAAGAGGGGGATCGCATTGAGGTGGAGATCGAGCATATCGGTCATCTAAGCAACGTGATTGTTGAAGCGCCAGCCGTCAGGCTTGCGGCGGCACACTGAGAAAGGCGGCATGAACAGTCAACCCATCGATTTTCGCCAGACACTGGTGGCGAAACACCCGGAACGCTTAAGCCAGATCCGCTACCTGCTGGCAGACAGCGGCCTTGGCCTGGACAACGACATCACGCTGTTTGTCGAAGCCTGGTCCGGCGCGCAGCTGGTGGGTTGCGCAGGACTTGCCGGCAACGTCATCAAATGCGTGGCGGTCAACGAGCAGCTTCGTGGGGAAAACCTCAGCGCGCGGCTGCTGGCAGAGGTGGAAAATGCGGCGCTGGAGCGCGGCCATTTTCACCTCTTCCTCTGCACCCGTCCGTGCAACCGGGAGCGCTTTGCCCGCAGCGGCTTCTGGCCAATTGCCCAGAGCGGGAACAACGCAGTGCTGATGGAGAACACCCCGCAGGGGATCGCGCGCTACTGCCGTACCTTAAGCCGGATGCGAAAGGGCGGGGAGAAAACTGGCGCGATAGTGATGAACGCCAATCCGTTCACCCTCGGCCACCGCCATCTGGTGGAGCAGGCGGCGCAGCGGTGCGATGCCCTGCATCTGTTCGTGGTGCGTGAAGACGCCTCGTTCTTCCCGTTCAGCGCGCGTCTCGAGATGGTGCGCGCAGGCGTGGCCCATCTGCCGAACGTGGTGGTGCATGAAGGCTCGCAGTACATCATCTCCCGCGCCACCTTCCCGGCCTACTTCTTGAAGGAGACCGGCAAAGTGCAGCAGGCGTGGAGCGAGATCGACGTGCTGATCTTCCGGGACTTCATCGCCCCGGCGCTCGGCATCACGCACCGCTTCATCGGCTCGGAGCCGTTTTGCGACATCACCCGCCAGTACAACCAGACGCTGCACGATCTGCTGGCTTCGCATATCGAGGTGGTGGAGATGCCGCGCATCAAGGCCACCGGCAACGCCATTTCGGCGTCCGAAGTGCGCCGTTTACTCAAGACACAGCAGTTTTCCCGGATCCGGGAGATCGTCCCGGACTCCACCTTCGCGCATCTCGAAACACACTATCGTGCGAGTGCGGAAGTCGCATAACTATCAGGAATTTATCATGAATATTGTAAGGGAGGCGCTGGCCGGAACGCAGGAGTCCAGCGACCTGATGGTGAAAATCGCCCCCGCTCACGGAGAGCTGGAGATTGTCATCCACAGTGAAGTGATTAAGCAGTTTGGCGAGCACATTCGCCAGGTGGTCAACGACACGCTGCGCGCCATGAACGTGCGCCAGGGGCTCATCATTATTGAAGACAAAGGGGCGCTGGACTGTGTTATTCGCGCCCGCCTGCAAAGCGCGCTGATGCGTGCCGTCGATGAACGGGCCATCAACTGGGAGGCGCTGAAATGAGCAAACTCCGCCGCAGTATGCTGTTCCTGCCGGGCGCCAACGCCGCCATGCTTTCCACCGCGTTTATCTACCGCCCCGACTCCATCATGTTTGACCTTGAGGACGCCGTCGCCCTGCGTGAGAAGGACACCGCGCGCATGCTGGTTTTCCACGCGCTACAGCACCCTATGTATCAGGATATCGAAACCGTGGTGCGCATTAACCCGCTCAGCACGCCGTTTGGCCTGCTGGATCTGGAAGCCGCCGTGCGCGCGGGTGTTGACGTGATCCGCCTGCCAAAAACCGACACCCCGGACGACGTCTACGAGCTGGAAGGCCATCTTGAGCGCATCGAACGCGAGTGCGGCCGCGAGGTCGGCTCCACCCGCGTGATGGCGGCGATTGAGTCGGCCATTGGCGTCATCAATGCCGTGGCGATTGCCCGCAGCTCCCCGCGCCTCATCGGCATCGCGCTGGCCGCCTTTGACTACGTGATGGACATGCAGACCGAGCGCGGCGACGGCACCGAGCTGTTCTATGCCCGCTGCGCCGTGCTGCACGCCGCTCGCGCCGCGGGCATCGACGCCTTCGATGTGGTGTGGTCAGACGTTAACGACGAGGCCGGGTTCCTTCGCGAGGTCGATCTGATCCGCAAGATGGGCTTTAACGGCAAATCGCTGATTAACCCGCGCCAGATTGACCTGCTGCATAACGCCTACGCCCCGACGCAGGAAGAGGTGGATCATGCCAAAAGGGTGATTGAAGCGGCAGAAGAGGGCGAGCGTAACGGCCTGGGCGTGGTGTCGCTCAACGGCAAAATGGTGGATGCACCGATTATTAACCACGCGCAGGTGGTGCTGGAGCGCGCGGCGGCCTCCGGCGTGCGTCGGTAAGGATGACAAAATGAATCAAACAGAACTTCTCCACGTAAACTTCCCCCATCTGCGGGACCTGAAACCCTTTGATACTGCCCACAGCGCGACGCCCTGGCTGGCGGACAGTGACGCGAAGCACAACCGCAAGCTATGTGCCTCCCTTGAAGAAGCCGTAGCGCGCAGCGGCCTGCAGGACGGGATGACCATCTCCTTCCACCATGCCTTTCGCGAAGGCGACCGGGTGATCAATACCGTTGTGGCGCTGCTGGCGCGGATGGGATTTAAAAATTTGACTCTGGCCTCCAGCTCGCTGATGACCTGCAACGACGCGCTGATCGAGCATATTGAAAGCGGTGTCATCACCCGGATTTACACCTCGGGCATGCGCGGCAGGCTGGCGGACGCCATCTCTCACGGGCTGATGGACGAGCCGGTACACATTCACTCCCACGGCGGGCGCGTGAAGCTGCTCCAGGACGGCGAGCTGAATATCGACGTGGCGTTTCTCGGCGTGCCGTGCAGCGATGCGTTTGGCAATGCTAACGGCACGCACGGCAAATCATGCTGCGGCTCGCTGGGCTACGCCATGGTGGACGCGCACTTTGCCCGCAAGGTGGTGCTGCTGACTGAAGAACTGGTGCCATTTCCCAATATGCCCGCCAGCCTGGTGCAGGACCAGGTGGACTACATCGTGCAGGTGGAGAGTGTGGGCGACCCGGCGAAAATCAGCGTCGGCGCGGCGCGCGTCACCAGCAACCCGCGCGAGCTGATGATCGCCCGCTATGCGGCGGACGTGATCGAGCATTCCGGCTACTTCAAGCCGGGCTTCTCGATGCAGACCGGCTCCGGCGCGGCGGCCACCGCCTGCACCCGCTTTATGGAAGAGAAGATGGAGCGCAGCGGCGTAAAGGCGCGCTTTGCGCTCGGCGGCATCACCGGCAGCCTGGTGGATCTGCACGAGAAGGGGCTCATCGAAAAGCTGCTCGACACCCAGTGCTTTGACGGTCAGGCGGCGGCCTCGCTGGCGCGCAACCCGAACCACGTAGAGATCTCCACCAACGTCTACGCCAACCCCGGCAGCAAGGCGGCAAGCTGCGACCAGCTCGACGTGGTGATCCTCAGCGCCCTGGAAATTGACGTTGATTTCAACGTCAACGTTATCACCGGCTCCGACGGCGTGATGCGTGGCGCATCCGGCGGGCACTGCGACGTGGCGGCGGCAGCCAACCTGACCATCGTCGTCGCGCCGCTGCTGCGCAGCCGCATTCCGACGGTCGTGAAGCGCGTCACCACGCGCCTCACGCCGGGCGAAAGCATCGACGTGCTGGTCACCGACCACGGTATTGCAGTCAACCCGGCGCGCCCGGAGATCCGCGAGCGGCTGCTGGCGGCCGGGCTGAAGGTAGTGGACATCAGCGCGCTCTATGAGCGGGCGATTTCCCTGACCGGCATACCGAAACCGATTGAATTTACCGACAAAATCGTCGGGGTGATCCGCTACCGCGACGGCAGCGTGATCGACACCGTACGACAGGTGAAGGAGTCAGTATGATTTTAGCGACACCCGTGCGGGCGGGTGTCAGCCTCGAGGAACTGCTGGCGGCGAAAGAGCGTCGCGCAGCCCGTCAGGCTGACATGCTTGAGCACTATAAACAGCCGGTGATCTCCCTCACGCTGGTCACGCCAGGGGAAATCAAGGACAGCCTGCGCTATCGCAACACCATGGGCGTGGCGCTCCAGATGTGCGACCAGCTGCTGTGGGAGAACCGCTGGCAGGTGCTGGACCGGCAGGTGCTGTGGCTGCCCACCGGACCGGAAGCCTTGTGGTGCGTCGCCCATGCGGCGGCGGAAATCAAAGCGCACTGCGCGGAACTGGAGCAGACGCACCCGCTCGGCAGGCTGTGGGATCTGGACGTGATCTGCCCTCAGCACGGCCACGTCGGGCGTCAGTCGCTGGGGGCAAACCTCAGGCGCTGTCTGATCTGCGACGAGCCCGCGCATGCCTGCTCCCGTTCGCGCAATCACCCCGTTGAGCAGGTTGTTTCCCGCGTGGAGAAGACGATCGATGACTGGTTTGCTCGCGACTAAACCGCGCCCGATTGATGTGCCCGCGCTTGCCGAAGCGGCGCTGTGGCAGGAACTGGAGCTGACGCCCAAACCGGGGCTGGTGGACAAGCTCAACAACGGTTCCCATCGCGATATGGACCACGCGCTGTTTGTCCGCAGCATCGCGGCAATCACGCCGTGGTTTTCGCGCTTTGCTGAACTCGGTAACGTGCATGCGGATAAACCCGCTGACGCACAGCTGCGGCTTCTCCGCCCGATGGGGCTGGCCTGCGAGCAGGCGATGTATGCCGCGACGAACGGCGTGAACACGCATAAGGGCGGGATTTTTGCTCTCGGCCTGCTGTGCTTCGCTGCCGGGCGTGTGAAAAATGTCTCTGCGGACAGCCTCTGTTGTGAGGTGAGTAACATCTGCCGCGGGCTGGTGTCGCGGGAGCTGGCAGCGCGCAGCGGGCAGGCGACGGCGGGCGAGCGGCAGTTTCAGCAGTATGGCTTAACCGGGGCGCGAGGCGAGGCGGAGAGCGGCTTTGCGACGGTGCGTAAGGCGCTAGGGCAGTGGAACGGACAGTCGCTTCACGGCCTGCTGTTGGGCCTGATGGCGGTCAATCAGGACAGTAATCTCGTGTCACGCGGCGGCATTCAGGGGCTGCGCTACGTTCAGGGCTATGCGCGGGAACTGCTGGCTAACGGCTGGGATCGCGAGGCGTTGCTTAAGATGGATAAGGCACTGATTGAACGAAACCTGAGTCCGGGCGGCAGCGCGGATTTGCTGTCGGTGGGGTGGGTGCTCTCTGCAATAAAATAGCCGGGTGGCGGCTACGCCTTACCCGGCCTACGGTCTGGTTTTGTAGGCCCGGTAAGCGAAGCGCCACCGGGCACAACAATTAATGCGCAATCGGCTGTGTACCGTGCGCTGTGCGAACGTGCTTGTACTTGAACAGCGCGAGGAACGCGAAGAACAGCACCAGCGAATACGCCGCGAAGATCAGCCACACGGGCTGCCAGTCGGTGATACCGTTGGTGGTGTACATCTCAACCACTTTACCGCTCACCACGCCGCCCAGAATACAGCCGAAGCCGTTAGTCATCATCAGGAACATGCCCTGCGCGCTGGCGCGGATTTCAGGCTTCACCTCTTTTTCCACAAACACCGAACCGGAAATGTTGAAGAAGTCGAAGGCGCAGCCGTAAACAATCATCGACAGCACCAGCAGCACGGTGCCGAACGCGCTCGGGTCGCCGTAGGCGAACAGGCCGAAGCGCAGCATCCACGCGGCGATACTGATCAGCATGACGTTTTTGATGCCGTAGCGGCTCAGGAAGAACGGGATGGTCAGGATGAACAGCGTCTCGGAGATCTGCGAGATGGACATCATCACTGACGCGTGCTCAACGATAAAGCTCCCGGCAAACAGCGGATCGTTATCGAAGCTGTGCAGGAAGGTGTTGCCGAACATGTTGGTGATTTGCAGCTCCGCGCCCAGCAGCATGGAGAAGATAAAGAAGATCGCCATGCGCTTGTTTTTGAACAGCGCGAAGGCATCCAGGCCAAGCATGGTGCTCCAGCTCTGGTTTTTCTGCTGGTTAGATACCGGAATGGTTGGCAGCGTCAGGGTGAACAGCGCCAGCAGTACGGAGAGCGCAGCACCAATATACAGCTGCATGTGGCTCAGCTCGAAGCCCGCGAAGCTCACGCCCCACATCGCCATGATAAAGCCGATGGTGCCCCAGATACGGATTGGCGGGAAGTCGGTGACGATATCCAGGCCGGCAGATTTCAGGCGGTAGTAGGAGATGGAGTTGATCAGCCCAAGCGTTGGCATATACGCCAGCGAGTTAAGCAGGATCACCATAAACATCGCCCCCGGCGTGGTCACTTCGGCCGCCATAAACAGCGTCCCCGCACCCACCAGATGGCAAAGCATATACAGCCATTTCGCACTTAACCATTTATCCGCCACGATACCGAGCAGCGTTGGCATGAAAACAGCCGCAATACCCAGCGAGCTGTAGACGGCACCGATTGACGCACCATCAAACTTGAGCGTCACAAACATATAGGAGCCGAGTGTAGTCAGCCAGCTACCCCACAGGCAGAACTGCAGAAACGACAAGATTTTAAGCTGCAGCTTAAGGTTCATGTTACTTTCCTCACAAGTGAGCGGGAGATATGTTGTTATAGGAACATTCAGGGTTGTTATTTGATGCAATTCTATCAGTTGGCAACGATATGTTTTGTTACCTCCCGCAAAAAAATGCAATCCACATTAATTTGCAGTTTGGATTGTGATGCAAATAACATTTTCGTATGGGTGGAGGATAGGTGCGGCCTGATGCCCTCACCCTGACCCTCTCCCACAGGGAGAGGGTAAGCAGAACGCCTTCTCCTTGCTGGAGAAGGTGTGTTGATTATCGACGACGATAGTTTTTCTGCGCCGTATTCACCTTATACAGGTACCGGCGGGATTCCGCAGACGGGTGGCGGGTGGTGAGGGTAGAGTAAACATCCCCCGGCGCCATGCTGTTGATGATGTTCGCAGCCTGCACTTTGTCATTCGAGAAGACGCGCAGCACGCTGCCCGCGCCGCCGTTATAGGCGGTGATTACCGCGTAGCGACGCGACGTCGGGTTATCAATTCCGCCGAGATAGACATTGTTCAGCATCGCCAGATAGGCCGTGCCGGTATCAATGTTGCTTTGCGGATCGAACAGGTAGCTGCGGCTCGGCGTGCCGGATTTCCCCTGCGAGCGGAAGACGTCTTTACCGGCGCTGTGCTGGACAACCTGCATCAGCCCCAGCGCGTCGGAACGGCTCACCGCGTACGGGTTGAACGAGGATTCGGTCTGCATAATCGCCAGGATCAGAGACTCGTCCACGCCATACTTACGCGATGCCTGACGCACCATGCCCAGATACTTATGCGCACGCTTGTCGAGGTGGTTCGGGACAAGGTTAATGGTAACGCTGTAGATAATCTTCAGGCCGTTAGAGCGGCTCTTCAGGCGCGTCTGCAGCAGGTAGTCGGCAAATTTCGTGGCGCGACCTTCCCAGCGGATCGGCTGTCCGGTCTGGTCGACAACCTGACCGTACAGGAACGGCTCTTTCGAAATGGTGATGTCGTCCGCATCGGAGTAGAGATCGATAGATCCCGGATCGTCACCCATCAGCAGGGTTTTGACGATCGCCTGACGCAGCCGTGCCGCAGGGTCGGTGCCTGCGATGGTCTCAATGGTGATCGTACCCTCATCAAAGTTGATGTGGCTACGGGTCAGATAGGCGTCGGTGTACTTAACGTAGTCCTTCGGTCCGGCAATAAGAACTTCGTTAAATCCCCATATGTTCTCGATGTTATGGGCAAACTGCCCCATCAAAATGTCAAAACCGTTGGTGTCCTTGACCCAGGCTTCGTTGTAATCATCGCCTTTTTTGGACGAGCACGAGACCAGCAACGGCGCAACAAGGGCTAGCGCTAAAAGTTTTTTCATCATTCCGGGAGTGCGTGTTGTGTTTGCTTTTACGGCGGGGTTTCACCCGCACGCTGTTATTTTTCCGGCGGCGTATAGCCTTCGATGTGGACGTCTTTGCCCTCGAACAGGAAGCTCACCATCTCCTGCTCCAGCAGCTTGCGGTGCTCCGGGTTCATCATGCTGAGCTTTTTCTCGTTGATCAGCATAGTCTGTTTTTTCTGCCACTGTCCCCAGGCTTCTTTGGAGATCTCGTTATAGATGCGCTTGCCCAGGTCGCCCGGGTAGAGCTGGAAATCCTGGCCTTCAGCGTCGCGCTGCAGGAAAGTACAAAAAATGGTTCTGGCCATACGTATTCCTCTTTGTGTTGCCGATGCTAAACCATTGCACCGGCACGTAATTGCTGTAACAGGCGCTCCACGGGAGCCGCCAGCCCGACTGATGGCGGTTGCGCTAAGTTATACCAGAGAGCGGTGCCTTCATCCATGCAGGAGGTGAATGAGGACACGGGAAGCCACATCGGTACTATATCCAGATGGAAATGGCTGAAGGTGTGGCGAAACGCGGTCAGCTGCGTCAGGGTATCTGCCGCAATGCCGCGCTGTTTAAGCCATTCACGCAGCAAGTCTTCATCTTCAAACTGTGGGAAGCAGTATAGACCACCCCACAGACCGCTCGGCGGACGCTGGGCGAGGAAGACCTCGTCACCGTGCTGCATCAGCAGCATATAGCCGGTGCGCTCCGGCAGCGTCTGTTTAGGTTTCTTACCCGGATACTGCGCCCATGACTGGTTGGCATACGCCACGCAGAGGTTGTTCACCGGGCAGAGTTCGCACTTTGGTTTTGAGCGCGTGCAGACCATCGCGCCGAGATCCATCATCGCCTGGTTAAAACGCTCTACGCCCTTCGCCGGGGTCACCGCTTCAGCGATCTCCCACAGGCGTTTTTCAACGTCTTTCTTACCCGGCCAGCCGTCAACGGCGTAGCAGCGTGCGAGCACGCGCTTCACGTTGCCGTCGAGGATCGGGAAATGCTTGCCTAATGAAAGGGAGAGGATCGCGCCTGCGGTTGAACGTCCGACACCGGGTAAATCGGCCACCTCGTCGAAGGTTTCCGGGAATTTACCGTTGTGGCGGGTGGCGACCTGCTGCGCGGCCTTGTGCAGGTTGCGCGCGCGGGCGTAATAGCCCAGCCCGGTCCACAGGTGCAGCACTTCGTCCAACGGCGCGTTTGCCAGGTCGGTGACCGTCGGGAAGCGTGCCATAAAACGCTCGAAGTAAGGGATTACGGTGGCGACCTGCGTTTGTTGCAACATCACCTCGGAGAGCCATACTTTGTAGGGCGTTTTTTCAATTTGCCAGGGCAGGGTTTTACGCCCGTATTTGTCGTACCAGTCCAGCACCTGGGCTGAAAATTGAGAGGCTTGCATGGTCATCGATTCGCATAATCAGGGACGCAGATTGCAGCACAGCGTCCATCTGCTGTAAACCGGATCTTTCCCATGCTTGCATAGAAGCCTTAACTTTGGATAATGCCCGTTTCCCGAACATTCTCACAAGCAGACAACTCTTTTATGAAAAACGACGTCATTTCACCGGAATTTGATGAAAACGGTCGCCCGCTGCGCCGTATTCGCAGCTTTGTCCGCCGTCAGGGCCGCCTGACCAAAGGGCAGCAACACGCGCTGGACAACTACTGGCCGGTGATGGGCGTTGAGTTCAGCGAGCAGCCGCTCGACTTTACCGAGCTGTTTGGCCGCGACGCGCCCGTCACGCTGGAGATCGGGTTTGGTATGGGCACCTCGCTGGTCACCATGGCGAAAGCGCGCCCGGAGCAGAACTTCCTCGGCATTGAAGTACACTCCCCGGGCGTCGGCGCGTGCCTGGCAACGGCCCACGAAGAGGGCGTTGAGAACCTGCGCGTGATGTGTCACGACGCGGTGGAAGTGCTGCACAAAATGATTCCTGACAATTCTTTGAATATGGTTCAGCTCTTTTTCCCTGACCCATGGCACAAAGCGCGTCATAATAAACGCCGTATCGTTCAGGCACCGTTTGCCGAGCTGGTGAAAAGCAAGCTCAAGCTGGGCGGCGTTTTCCACATGGCGACCGACTGGGAACCTTATGCGGAACACATGCTGGAAGTGATGTCGTCGCTGGACGGGTACAAAAATCAGTCCGAGAGCAACGACTACGTACCGCGTCCGGAATCGCGTCCGGTGACAAAATTTGAACAGCGTGGCCATCGTCTTGGTCACGGCGTATGGGACTTAATGTTCGAGAGGGTGAAATAATGGCAAAGAATCGTAGCCGTCGTCTGCGTAAAAAGATGCACATCGAAGAATTCCAGGAAGTGGGCTTCTCCGTTGCCTGGCGTTTCCCGGAAGGCACCAGCGTTGAGCAGATCGACCAGGACGTTGATGCGTTCATCAACGAGGTAATCGAGCCAAACAAGCTGGCCTTCGACGGTAGCGGCTACCTGGCGTGGGAAGGTCTGATCTGCACCCAGGAAGTGGGCAAATGCACCGAAGAACATCAGGCCCTGGTTCGCAAATGGCTTGAAGAGCACAAGCTGGAAGATGTCCGCGTGAGCGAACTTTTCGACGTTTGGTGGGACTAATAAAGCAGTAAGCGGGCCAGCATTAGCTGGCCCATTTTGTCTGAGGGAGTGTTTAAGATGCGCAAAACGTTGCTGGCTGTTGCTTTGATGGCAACCGGATTCACCGCCCATGCGGATTATCAATGTAGCGTCACCCCGCGTGATGACGTGGTGTTAAGCCCGCAAACCGTGCAGGTCAAAGGCGAGAACGGCAATCTGGTGATTACGCCGGAAGGGAACGTCACCTTTAACGGCAAACAGTACAACCTGACTGCCGCACAGCGTGAGCAGGCGAAAGATTATCAGGCCGATTTGCGTACCGCGCTGCCATGGATTAATGAAGGCGCCCTGACGCGCGTCGAAAAGAGCCGCGTCGCGCTGGACAAAATCATCACTAAAGAGGTGGGGGAGAGCAGTAATATGCGCTCCCGCCTTACGAAGCTCGACAAGCAGCTCAAAGAGCAGATGAACCGCATTATCGAGACGCGCTCTGATGGCCTGACGTTCCACTATAAGGCGATCGATCAGGTCCGTGCTGACGGCCAGCAGCTGGTGAACCAGGCGATGGGCGGCATCCTGCAGGACAGCATTAACGAGATGGGCGCCAAAGCCGTGCTGAAAGGCGGCGGTAACCCGCTGCAGGGTGTGCTGGGCAGCCTTGGCGGCTTGCAGACTTCCATTCAGAACGAGTGGAAGAACCAGGAAGATGATTTCCAGCAGTTCGGCAAAGACGTGTGTAAACGCGTGGTGTCGCTGGAAGACAGCCGGAAGGCGCTGGTGGGGACGCTGAAGTAAGTTCTCTGCGCGCTGGGCCCCTCACCCCAGCCCTCTCCCCTGGGGAGAGGGTGTAATTGTTCCCTCTCCCTGTGGGAGAGGGTTAGGGTGAGGGCATCAGGCAGCGCAGTCGTTGCCTGATAGCCATTAACACCTCCTCCTCGTTTGTCCTGAATTCGTTATTCCAGAACCGTAGTATTTCCCAGCCGTTCGCATTAAAAAATTCAGTACGACGTGAATCATAGGTTTCGTTATTCTGATGTTGGCCACCGTCCAGCTCGATAATCAGCTTTGCCTTAAAACAGGCAAAATCCACGATATATGCACCAATCGGCATCTGGCGGCGAAACTTATAACCAAAGAAGCGGCGTCCCCTGAGTAAATACCAGAGGCGTAACTCTTCGGGCGTCATTTGTTTACGGAGTTGTTTTGATTTTTCCATCCCCACACTCTGCCAGCCTTTCCCTTAGCCGGCAGAACGGGATGCGAAATCCTGAATCAGCCTTCAGGAATCTTCGGCGAGGAACAGCTCAAGAAGGGAGTTTAAGAACAGCTTGCCGTGCTCGGTGATCTGCCAGCATTCCTCACTCTCGGTGAGATACCCCTTTGCCAGCGCTTCGTCAATCTGCGGACGAATCACCGATTCCGTCAGGCCGGTGTACAGCGAAAACTCCGCGCGCGGCGCGGCTTCCAGCAGGCGGAAACGGTTCATAAAGAACTCAAACGGCTTATCCGCCGCCTCAACGTCGTGCTGACGCTCCAGGTAGCGGCCTTCCATATACCCGCGCGGGTGGCGGGTTTTGGCGGTGCGAAGGATGCGACCGTCCGGGAAGGTCACCTTGCCGTGGGCGCCGCAGCCAATCCCCAGATAATCACCAAAACGCCAGTAGTTCAGGTTGTGCTGACACTGGAAGCCCGGCTTCGCGTAGGCGGACGTTTCATACTGCTGATACCCGGCAGCGGTCAAAAGCGTGTGGCCCTGCTCGAAGATATCCCACAGCGCGTCGTCATCCGGCAGCACCGGCGGGCGGGAGCCGAAAAGCGTGTTTGGCTCGATGGTGAGCTGATACCACGACAAATGCGGCGGGTTCAGTTCAATTGCCTGGCGCAGATCGTCCAGCGCCTCTTCCAGCGACTGATCCGGCAGGCCATGCATCAAATCGAGGTTAAAGCTGCGCAGCCCAAGCCCCGTTGCCAGGTTCGCCGCGCGCTTCGCCTCTTCCGGGCCGTGAATGCGACCCAGACGCTTCAGCTTCGGCTCGCTAAAGCTCTGCACGCCGATGGAGATGCGGTTCACGCCCGCGCGCTGATAGTCGACAAAACGGTCGGCCTCAACGGTGCCGGGGTTGGCTTCCATCGTAATTTCCGCATCCGCCGCCAGGTTCAGGCGCGCACGCACGCCGTCCAGCAGCGTCTGCATTGCCGGGCCTGACAGCAGGCTCGGCGTACCGCCACCAATGAAAATGGTCTTAACTTCACGTCCCTGTGCGTACGGCACATCGGCGTCCAGGTCGGCCAGCAGATGTGCGACGTAGTCATCGTGCGGCACTTCGCCCTTCAGCGCGTGCGAATTGAAATCGCAGTACGGGCATTTCTGCACGCACCACGGGATATGAATATAAAGACTCAGAGGCGGCAAATTAGCCATTACGCAGTGCTTCCAGTAACAGTTTCAGCGCGCGTCCACGGTGGGAAATCGCACTTTTCTCTTCGCGGGTCAGTTCCGCAGCGGTTTTGCCCTCGGTCGGGACAAAGAAAATCGGGTCGTAGCCAAAGCCGCCGTTGCCCGCCGCTTCACGGGTAATCACGCCCGGCCAGCTGCCGTGACAGACAATCGGCGTCGGGTCTTCCGCATGACGCATGTAGACCAGCACGCAGTGGAACTGCGCGGTACGCTGTTCGTCGGGAACGTCCTTCAGGGCCACGAGCAGCTTTTCCAGATTCTGCTGGTCGGTGGCGTCCACCCCGGAATAGCGCGCGGAGTAAATCCCCGGCGCACCGCCGAGAAAATCCACGGCCAGACCGGAGTCGTCGGCAATCGCGGGCAGGCCGGTTACCTGCGCCGCATGGCGCGCTTTCAGAATGGCGTTTTCGATAAACGTCAGGCCCGTCTCTTCGGCGGACTCCACGCCCAGCTCGGTCTGAGCCACCACGTCCAGCCCAAAATCATTTAATAGCGAGGCCAGCTCGCGCACTTTACCGGCGTTACCGGTCGCGAGAACAACTTTCTGCATGGTTTAGTCCTGTTCTGTCAGAGCCGCGACTTCCGTCGGGATAGATTGCGGATTAAGGATTTTTACCTGTTTATGCCGCCCAAGTTCACCTTTTTCAATGATGACCTGGCTTTTGGCGACGCGAAACTGTTTTGCCAGATATTTGGTCAGATGCGCATTCGCCTGGCCATCGACCGGTGGGGCGGTGATGGCGACCTTTAGCTCGTCGCCATGCAGCCCAACAATACTGTCACGGCTGGCTTTCGGCTGAATATACAGCCGTAAAACCAGCCCGTCGGCGCAGGTGCTTACTGCACTCATAGCGCCATCCACAGCCCCGGCAGCAGCATATCGCCCGTAGACTGGAGCAGTTCGGCGATCCCCATGTTGATCACATAGAGCAGCAGCACCAGGATCATCGGGGAGAAGTCGATGCCGCCCATGGACGGAAGCAGGTTACGGATCGGACGCAGCAGCGGCTCGGCCAGCTGAATCAAGGCGTACTCTACCGGGCTACGCCCCTGGCTTACCCAGCTCATGATCGCCATCACCAGCAGTACCCAGAAGATCAGCAAACCGACGGTTTTGATCAGAATCAGAACGGCGGCAATCCAGATAATCGGCTGGAAGGTGATGACCATAAACAGCACGATGGCTTTGAGCACGCTCAGAATAAACGCCACCAGCAGCGAAGCGCTGTCGATGGGGCCCATGGCCGGGATAATACGGCGCAGCGGTCCGACAACAGGTTGCGTGATTTTCACGACAAACTGGGAGAACGGATTGTAAAAGTCACAGCGGGCCCACTGCATCCAGACGCGCAGCAAAAGCGCCATCGTGTACAGCTCAATGACCGTTGAGAGCAGGAAAGTCAACGTCTTCATGGCGTTCCTCAGGTTTCCTTATTATTTGGTGTAGTCGCGCGCACCGAAAATGGCTGTGCCGATGCGCACCATAGTGCTGCCTGCCGCGATGGCGGCTTCCATATCATCCGACATGCCCAGTGAAAGCGTGTCTACCGTTTCATAGCGCGCTTTAAGCGCCTCAAATGCTACAGCCATTTGCTGTGCCACGGCAAACTGCCTTTCATAACTTGACTCAGGTGCCGGAATGGCCATCAGTCCGCGCAGGGTTAAGCGCGGCAGGGCGGCCACCTCTGCGGCCAGCGCATCCAGCTCGCTCAGCGCAATGCCGGACTTGCTGTTTTCATCACTGATGTTGATTTGAATCAGCACGTTAAGCGCAGGCATCTCCGCCGGGCGCTGGTCGCTCAGACGGGAAGCAATACGCAGACGGTCGATGGTATGGCACCAGTCAAAGTGCTCTGCTACCAGACGGCTTTTGTTCGACTGCAGGGGACCAATAAAGTGCCATTGCAGATCGGACGTCTCCTGCTCCTGGAAGTAGCGAATTTTATCCACACCTTCCTGCACGTAGTTTTCGCCAAACGCCCGGTGACCTGCAGCAATCGCTTCTGCGATGGCGCTCGCAGGCTTGGTTTTGCTGACTGCAAGCAACGTAATTTCTTCTGAAGCACGGCCGCAACGCGTTGCAGCGGCTGAGATTTTGTCCCGGACCTGTGCCAGGTTATGCGCAATGTCGTTCATTTTCCGAGGAGTAGTCTATGGATGTGGAAGAAATTGTGGCCCTTAGTGTAAAGCATAACGTCTCCGATCTACACCTGTGCAGTGATTCACCACCGCGCTGGCGCAGATTGGGCCGCCTTGAGCCGGCCCCGTTTCCGCCGCCGGATGTCGGGGCGTTGCTAAAGGCGTGGCTCAACGACGAACAGCAGGGCGCATGGTGGGCAAACGGGCAGGTCGATTTTGCCGTGACGGTCGCAGGAGACCAGCGTCTGCGCGGCAGTGCGTTTAAGCAGATGAAGGGCATCTCCGTTACCTTGCGGCTGTTGCCGCGTTCCTGTCCGCAGCTCCCTTCGCTTGGGGTGCCGCGCGCTATTCCCGAACTGTTGTCCAGCGACAACGGGTTGATTCTGGTAACGGGAGCGACCGGCAGCGGTAAATCCACCACGCTGGCCGCAATGGTCGACTTCCTCAACCGCCATACTGACGGCCATATCCTCACGCTTGAAGATCCGGTGGAGTTTATGTACCAGAGTGAACGTTGCCTGATTCAGCAGCGGGAGATAGGCCAGCACAGCCCGTCATTTGCAGAGGCGCTGCGCAGTGCGTTACGCGAGGACCCGGACGTTATTTTGCTGGGGGAGCTGCGCGACAGCGAAACGATCCGCCTGGCGCTGACGGCGGCGGAGACCGGGCATCTGGTGCTGGCGACGCTGCACACGCGCGGGGCAGCACAGGCGATTGAACGGCTGGTCGATACGTTCCCGGCGCAGGAGAAAGATCCGGTGCGTAACCAGCTGGCTGGCAGCCTGCGGGCAGTGCTGGCGCAAAAGCTGCTTCCCGATCTTCAGGGCGGGCGCGTCGCGCTGTACGAGCTGCTGGTAAACACCGCGGCGGCGGCGAATCTGATTCGTGAGGGGAAGACGTGGCAGCTGCCCGGCATCATTCAAACCGGCCAGCAGGCCGGAATGCAGAACTTTGACCAGAGCCTGGCGGAGAGACGGGCACAGGGGCGGCTGTAGGCCCCTGCGTTAAAAGCCCTGTTCGAAGTAGCTTTCGAGGATGATAACGGCTGAAGCGGAGTCTACGCTGCCTTTGTTGAGCGCCCGGAAGCCACCGTGTTCAAACAGGCCTGCACGCGCTTCGACGGTGCTGAGACGCTCGTCGTGAAGCTTCACGGAGACGCCAAAGCGGCCATGGATTTTATTGGCGAATTTACGCGCGCGGGCGGTAAGCGGTTGCTCGGTGCCGTCCATGTTCAGCGGCAGGCCGACAATCACGTCGTCCGGCTGCCACTCTTTGAGCAGGCGCTCAATTAGGTTCCAGTCCGGCGTGCCGTCGTTAGCTTTCAGCGCCGTGAGCGGGCGGGCGGTGCCGGTGATCCGTTGACCCACGGCGACGCCGATGCTTTTGGTGCCGAAGTCGAAGGCGAGAAGGGTGCCGCTCATTACGCGTGCCCCGCTACGCCAGGCATGGTCAGGATATCGATGCCAATCAGCTTTGCCGCGTCACGCCAGCGATCGGCAATAGGGGTTTTAAACAGAATATTCATGTCCGCAGGTGCGGTAAGCCAGGCGTTATCGAGGATCTCTTGCTCAAGCTGGCCTTTCTCCCACGACGAATAGCCCAGCGCCACCAGCACTTCGGAAGGCTGCTCAGCGGTGCCCAGCGTTTCAAGCACGTCGCGCGAGGTGGTGATCACGGTGTTATCGGAGATGCGAATGCTGGAAGAGAATACCGGCGGGGTATGCAGGATAAAGCCGCGATCTTCGGCAAGAGGTCCACCCAGCATCACCGGTTTATCAAGCCGGATTTCCGGCAGGCGCGCTTCAGCCGAGATTTTCAGCTTGTCCAGAATCCCTTCAACCTGCAGGTTTTCCAGCGGTTTGTTGATGATAATACCCATCGCGCCGTCTTCATTGTATTCACAAATATAAACCACGGCGCGGCGAAAAATCGGATCCTGGAGAGCAGGCATGGCAATAAGAAAGTGATGCTGTAAATTCATTGTCAGAGGTACTGTTTCCTGGTTTAAAAAGCGACAGCGCCCAGTATGGGGATAAACCCAGGCGCTGTCACAGTTTATTTCTGTAAACGTTTTTCGATAGCGTCCATCAGCATTCCGGTGATCGAGATCGGGAACTCCGCTTCGATTTCGCGAATGCAGGTTGGGCTGGTGACGTTAACTTCAGTCAGGCGATCGCCGATGATATCCAGGCCAACAAAGATCAGGCCTTTGGCTTTCAGCGTTGGGCCAACGCGGCGGGCAATTTCCCAGTCGCTTTCGGTTAGCGGGCGCGGCTCGCCGCGGCCACCTGCCGCCAGGTTACCGCGGGTTTCGCCACCCTGTGGGATACGCGCCAGGCAGTAAGGCACCGGCTCACCGTCCACGACCAGCACGCGCTTATCGCCATCTTTGATCGCTGGAATATAGTTTTGCGCCATGCAGTAACGCGTGCCCAGCTCGGTCAGCGTTTCGGCAATCACACCAATGTTCGGGTCGCCTTCCTTCACGCGGAAAATAGACGCGCCGCCCATGCCGTCCAGCGGCTTCATGATGATGTCGCCGTGCTTCTGCCAGAATTCTTTCAGCTGCGTTTTGCTGCGGGTGACCAGCGTTTCCGGCGTCAGGTCAGAGAACCAGGCGGTGTAAAGCTTCTCGTTGCAGTCGCGCAGGCTCTGCGGCTTGTTGACGATCAGCGTCCCTTTCTCTTCGGCACGCTCAAGGATGTAGGTGCTATAGATGTATTCGGTGTCAAACGGCGGATCTTTACGCATCAGGATAACGTTGAGGTCGGCCAGGGCAATGTCCTGCTCGGTGCCGAATTCGTACCATTTGTCGTAGTTCTGCTCGACGTTAACGATGCGGGTGCGTGCGCGGGCTTCACCGTTGATCAGATAAAGATCGTTCATCTCCATATAGTGGAGCTCATAGCCACGACGCTGCGCTTCCAGCAGCATGGCGAAGCTGGAGTCTTTCTTGATGTTAATGTTTGCGATGGGATCCATCACGATGCCGAGCTTTATCATGTTCTTCTCCGTTAATACTTCAACCCAGATCGCCAAACCGTACCTGTAGCGCGGTTATGGCCGTGAGTGCCGTTGTCTCAGTGCGCAGAACGCGAGGTCCCAACAGAATATCAGTAAACTGGTAGCGCGCCGTCATCGCAATTTCGTCCGCCGACAGGCCGCCTTCCGGGCCAATCAGCAGGCGTACGCGCTCAACGGGCAGCGGCAGCGTATTGATGCTGGCGCTGGCGCGCGGATGAAGATTGAGCTTCAGCCCGCTATCCTCTTCTGCACACCAGTCCTCCAGATCCATCGCCGGGCGGATCTCCGGAATACGGTTGCGGCCGCTCTGTTCGCAGGCCGCAATGGCGATTTTCTGCCACTGCTGGATCTTTTTGTTCAGACGTTCCGCATCCAGTTTAACGCCACAGCGCTCGGAAAAAAGTGGCGTAATGAGGCTTACACCCAGCTCAATGGATTTTTGAATGGTGAATTCCATCTTTTCTCCGCGCGACATCACCTGCCCAAGGTGGATGTGCAGCGGCGATTCACGGTCGTCCACTTCGCCGCGCAAGACATTCACATGCACGCTTTTTTTATCCGCCCGCGTGATTTCCGCGTCGAAAACCTGATTAGAGCCGTCGAACAGCTGTATTGCCTGGCCAGCCCCCATGCGCAGCACGCGGCCAACGTGGTTGGCGGCGTCGTCAGACAGGGCGATTTCGCGGCCTGCGGTAATCAGTTCAGGGTGGTAAATGCGGGGAATGCGCATAGTCAAAAATTCCATATGTCATGCGGTATAAGCGAATTGCCGTAGTGTAGGTTAGCTCTTTTGCGCCTGGCAAGCCCGCTGGACGTACGGGTTATGATTCCCCTGGACTCTGGCGATACGTTCGTCGCGCTGGCATTCCCATTCCGTCACCGGATACTGCTTATCCCAGGCATTGAACAGCTGCGTCTGCTGGCGTGAAAGGTTGAGGTCATAACGGTCACGCATGTAGAAGTAGGTGCGGGCGATGCTGCCGCGCGCGCGGGCAGGGGGCTCGGCGACTTTCTCTTTGAAATCTACCTTCATACCGCACTGGCCGTACTGGCCTTCGCCACCGTTCCACTGGCTGTACATGAAATTGCCGCGGTCGCCGTTCACTTCACCAAGCGCAGGCTGCAGGTTATGCATGTCGCTTTCCATCTGGCGATAAACCGGATCTTTGGCGCAGTTTTTACGTCCGCCGTCCTGCCAGCACTGGCGCTGGTGACCAAACTGCCAGGCCGGAACGACATGCTCCCACTCGATGCGGCTGGCGCGGTTTTCGTTTTTACGCACCTTATAGCCGCAGGATTCGAGGTCAACGACCCCTTTTTTGCCCTGCCAGTTAATTTTGCAGCCGCAGTAGAAATCGCCCGGCACATCGGCGTTCACCTTCACGCCTGCTGCCTTGGCCTGGGAAAAACTGTTGATACCGTCGGCCAGGGCCTGACCGGAAAGCGCCGTCGCCAGAAAAGCGACCGCGAGAGAAACATTACGGGACATCTTACACTCCGTGTCAAAACGAGCCCGCAACGTAACGAATGTTGTTCCTGTATGCAATCAGTCAGATCAGGAAAGTTCCTGAAAGTTCAGGTGATTACTCCGCAATCAGCGGTTCGCCGCATTTGACGCAGCGGTAGGTCGCCTCGCCGCGCACCACGCGGTTATGGCGGCGGACGGTAAGCTGGTGCTGCTGGCACTGGCAGCGGTAGGGGAAGGTATTGCGGCGCACCGATTCCAGCTCGAACTGATGGGTACGGCGCGCCGGAACGCCGAGCACCGCTTCCATCATCCACTTCCACTCTTTGCCGTGCGGTGCGACGCGGCCAAAATGCTTCCATACCAGAAGGTGCGCCAGCTCGTGCGGCACCACTTCTTCAATAAACGCCTGCTGGTTTTCCATCATCAGCACCGGGTTCAGGCGGATCTCGTACGATTCCAGCCAGGCGGTGCCGGCTGCGGTGCCGCGCTGCTGATAGACCAGCTTCGGTTCAGGGTAATTGCGGCCGAGTTTCAGATTCGCCTGGGCAAGTTTTTCCCGCAGGCTGCGCATAACGGCTTGCTGAATGGCGATGGGGAGACGGGGAGCTTTCATAGGGGCAGAGCATAAAGCGGGAAGCGGGGAGGCGCAAGAGGCGCCTCCCGCAAGAGGATTAGTCGTGGGCGCCGATTTCGCGCAGCGGACGACCTTTCATCAGGTTACGTTCAATATGTTCCAGAGAAACATGTTTGGTTTCTGGAACCAGCCAGACGGTCAGCACAATAAAGAAGATATTCAGACCGGCGTAGACCCAGAAGGTGTTGGCATTGCCCAGGGTGTTGAGCATGGTCAGGAACGTTGCACCGACGATCATGTTGGCAATCCAGTTGGTTGCGGTAGAGCAGGTGATACCAAAATCACGCCCTTTCAGCGGCTGGATTTCAGAGCACAGTACCCAAATCAGCGGACCGGCGCTCATCGCAAACCCGACGATAAACATCAGCAACATACCCACCGCGAAGTACTGGGCGGTTGGGGAGTGGATGCCCACATGCATCATCGTACCGAGAACGCCCATACCCGTCGCCATCACCAGGAAGCCCAGGGTCAGGGTTGGCTTACGACCCCAGCGGTCCACCAGGCCGATGGCGATAAAGGTCGCCAGCACGTTGGTCAGGCCCACGATGACGGTGCCCCACATCTGCTCGGTGGTGTTGGTGTAACCCGCCAGTTCAAAGATTTTTGGCGCGTAGTACATGATGACGTTCATCCCGGTGAACTGCTGCATCACCTGCAGCAGCACGCCGAGGAACACCGCCCGACGGAAGTTGCTGTTCTCTTTAAACAGCGCCCAGCCGGACTGTTTTACCTTCAGGCTTTCGCGGATCTCTTCCAGCTCGTTTTTCGCTTCCGCGCTGGTATCGCGCAGGCGGAGCAGCACGCGTTCGGCATCAACGAAGCGGCGTTTGGCGGCAAACCAGCGCGGGCTGTCCGGCAGGAAGAAGACGCCAATCAGCAGCAGAATGGCCGGGATGATGATCACGCCGAGCATCCAGCGCCATGCGCCGCTGTAGCTGAACGCGGTATCGGACAGGTAAGCGCCGAGAATACCGATGGTGATCATCAGCTGGTACATGGAAATCATGCTGCCGCGGATTTTCTCCGGCGCAATTTCGGAGAGGTAGA
The DNA here is from genome assembly GCF_014896175.1 of Enterobacter cloacae complex sp. I3. NCBI lineage: Bacteria > Pseudomonadati > Pseudomonadota > Gammaproteobacteria > Enterobacterales > Enterobacteriaceae > Enterobacter > Enterobacter cloacae complex sp. I3. The sequence continues at coordinate 66,137 of NZ_JADBQZ010000021.1, read as the reverse complement.
GCGGGGCGGTGTAAGACGCCACGCCCACCGCAAGGCCCAGCAGCACGCGGGAAAGAATAAGCACTTCAACGTTAGGGGCGGCAGCGGAGAAGAGCGAACCGGCGACGAAGAGGATCGCACCGATCATCAGGCTCTTTTTGCGTCCGAGCTTGAAGGAGAGCCAGCCGCTGCCGACGGCCCCAACGGCCGCACCGAACATCATGGAGCTAACCACCCATTCCTGGGTATGCGCGTTAATCTGGAATTCGTCTGCGATGAAGGGAAGAGCGCCGGCAATGACGCCGATATCCAGGCCAAAGAGTAATCCTGCCAGGGCGGCGAGGAAGCAGACGAAGAAAGTCATCGCCTTGTTGGACGTACGCCCCTGTTTTTTATTGTCAGGCATTATGCCCTCCAGTTGGGTTATCAGTTTTATTGATGATAAGGGTAGGTGAGCGACCCGTAAAAATATGTGAGATTAATCACAATGGTGTAATCGGTTACACTAACGTGCAACCGTAAAAATTATTAAAGCTTTGAAAATATAGAGGTAAACGAGGTGATGCGCATCGCGTTTGTTTGAATTTCAGACTTAACTGAAAGGAAATGTAACAGCAGAAGAAAGGCGAACATGCAAAGAGATTATTCTGAAAGCGGAGTGGTGCCGGTGCGGTGTAATCGCTTTCAGTTGTGCGGCTTTAGCCGCCCCCCGACATAAAAAAAGCCAGCACAAAGGCTGGCCTGTTTAATACTCTCGGCTGTCGATTACTTCAGACCGGCAGCTTCACGCAGCAGAGCGGCTTTGTCGGTTTTTTCCCATGGGAAATGTTCACGACCAAAGTGACCGTATGCAGCGGTTTCCTGGTAGATTGGGTGCAGCAGATCCAGCATCTGAATCAGGCCGTATGGACGCAGGTCGAAGAACTCGCGCACCAGCAGGGTCAGCTGTTCTGAAGGCACTTTTTCAGTTCCGAAGGTTTCCACCATGATGGAGGTTGGCTCAGCCACGCCGATTGCGTAGGAAACCTGAATTTCACAGCGGTCAGCCAGGCCGGCAGCAACGATGTTTTTCGCCACATAACGTGCAGCATACGCGGCAGAACGGTCAACTTTAGACGGATCTTTACCGGAGAACGCGCCGCCACCGTGACGCGCCATGCCGCCGTAGGTATCAACGATGATTTTACGACCGGTCAGGCCGCAGTCGCCCATTGGGCCGCCGATAACAAAGCGTCCGGTTGGGTTGATGAAGAATTTGGTTGCTGAGCTCAGCCATTCGGTTGGCAGAACTGGCTTGATGATCTCTTCCATCACTGCTTCCTGCAGGGATTTCTGATCGATCTCTTCGGCATGCTGGGTAGACAGCACCACCGCGTCAATACCGACGATTTTGCCGTCGTCGTACTGGAAGGTGACCTGGCTTTTCGCATCCGGGCGCAGCCACGGCAGGGTGCCGTTTTTACGCACTTCAGCCTGACGCTGCACCAGACGGTGTGCGTAGGTCACAGGTGCTGGCATCAGCACGTCGGTTTCGTTGGTTGCATAACCGAACATCAGGCCCTGGTCGCCCGCGCCCTGTTCCAGCGGATCGGCACGGTCAACGCCCTGGTTGATGTCCGGAGACTGTTTACCAATCGCGCTCAGTACCGCGCAGGAGTTGGCATCAAAGCCCATATCAGAATGCACATAGCCGATCTCACGCACCGTGTTACGGGTGATCTCTTCGATATCAACCCATGCGCTGGTGGTGATCTCACCGCCAACCAGAACCATGCCGGTTTTGACATAGGTTTCACACGCTACGCGCGCTTTAGGATCCTGCGCCAGGATCGCATCCAGCACCGCATCGGAGATTTGGTCAGCAATTTTATCAGGATGTCCTTCTGATACGGACTCGGACGTAAACAGGTGTTTTGCCATGTTTTATTTCACCTAAGAGGAATTTGGTTAGCTCAAGCTGCTGTGTGGAATAGCCAAAGGAGATAATTCTACCAAGGCCTGAAGGTTTTTGACACTGGCAGTATGAGTGTTAATCAGTATAGATGGATTAACATCTGGATGGCTATTTTAGGTCACTTCTTCGCCCGATTTCCAGTTTTTTTTGATTCATCTCTCACTGCGTTGAAATGGCTGCTGGAAATTTTTCCTGACGCTGCTGGCAACACGCGTATTTTTGTTTTGCTTTTTAGCCCCCTTCTCGGTATAAAACGCGGCGCGCGGCTCATATAAAATCAGCGCTCGATGAATACATCGTGTCGCCACTTCCAGCCGGGTTAAGCAGTGAACTTTTAGCTATGGCTTGGGGTCCGTTTCATCAGAGGCGGCCGTGGAGGTGATACGAGATAATGAACCATCGTTTTCCGCTAATTCAGCGCTGCCGTTCTGGCGCGCCATTGATTCCCGCAACCCGCATTTCTAGTCTGCAAACCTGCCGATGTTATACCCATCTCGGCGCTTCTCAGGATTCAAGGGCCGGTTACGCTCTGTGAAAACTGAACAAGGGCGCTCTTGTTAATACAAGAGTTTTCTCGTGGTTTCGCCGAACCTTGTCATACAGAGTTCGGATACGTGTTTTACAATGATATGAATAAGAAACCGGTCGCACGGTCTGGATTTCAGCATACTCTGCTGGGAAACGGAGCCGTTTATGGGTTGTTATCGCCGTATAACGCTGCGATAGTAGTCAACTGTTTTACACTTAATACAAAGAGTTGAGGTTCGCTATGTCTGACGACATGTCTTCTTTTTCGCCTTCGTCAGCGGGCGAACAGGGTGTACTACGTTCTATGCAGGAGGTTGCGATGAGCTCCCAGGAAGCCAGCAAGATGCTGCGCACTTACAATATTGCCTGGTGGGGCAATAACTACTACGACGTCAACGAGCTGGGCCACATCAGCGTCTGCCCGGACCCGGACGTCCCTGAAGCGCGCGTGGATCTCGCTAAGCTGGTGAAAGCCCGTGAAGCGCAGGGCCAGCGTTTGCCTGCACTGTTCTGCTTCCCGCAGATCCTGCAACATCGCCTGCGTTCCATTAACGCCGCGTTCAAGCGCGCGCGTGAATCCTACGGCTATAACGGCGACTACTTCCTGGTTTACCCGATCAAGGTGAACCAGCACCGCCGCGTAATCGAATCCCTGATCCACTCCGGCGAACCGCTGGGACTGGAAGCAGGCTCCAAAGCGGAGCTGATGGCGGTTCTGGCGCACGCGGGCATGACCCGGTCGGTGATCGTCTGTAACGGCTATAAAGACCGCGAATACATTCGTCTGGCGCTGATTGGCGAGAAGATGGGCCACAAGGTCTATCTGGTTATCGAGAAGATGACCGAAATTGCCATCGTGCTGGAAGAGGCCGAGCGTCTGAACGTTATTCCACGCCTTGGCGTACGTGCGCGACTGGCGTCGCAGGGGTCCGGTAAATGGCAGTCTTCCGGCGGTGAAAAATCCAAGTTCGGCCTCGCGGCGAACCAGGTACTGCAGCTGGTGGAGATCCTGCGCGAGCGCGGTCGTCTGGACAGCATTCAGCTGCTGCACTTCCACCTTGGCTCGCAGATGGCCAATATTCGCGACATCGCCACCGGCGTGCGTGAGTCCGCGCGTTTCTACGTTGAGCTGCACAAGCTTGGCGTGAATATTCAGTGCTTCGACGTGGGCGGTGGCCTGGGCGTGGACTACGAAGGAACCCGCTCGCAGTCCGACTGCTCGGTGAACTACGGCCTGAACGAATACGCCAACAACATCATCTGGGCGATTGGCGATGCCTGCGAAGAGCACGGCCTGCCGCACCCGACAGTGATCACCGAATCTGGCCGCGCGGTTACCGCGCACCATACGGTGCTGGTGTCTAACATCATCGGCGTCGAGCGCAGCGAAATCACCGAAGCTACGCCTCCGGCAGACGATGCCCCACGTTCCCTGCAAAGCATGTGGGAAACCTGGCAGGAGATGCACGAGCCGGGCACGCGCCGTTCCCTGCGCGAATGGCTGCACGACAGCCAGATGGATCTGCACGATATTCACGTCGGCTACTCTTCGGGCACCTTCAGCCTGCAGGAGCGCGCGTGGGCGGAGCAGCTCTATCTGAACATGTGCCATGAAGTGCAGAAGCAGCTCGACCCGAGCAACCGCGCGCATCGTCCGATTATCGACGAGTTGCAGGAGCGTATGGCGGACAAAATGTACGTCAACTTCTCCCTGTTCCAGTCGATGCCGGATGCCTGGGGGATCGACCAGCTGTTCCCGGTTCTGCCGCTGGAAGGGCTGAACCACGCTCCGGAACGTCGCGCGGTGCTGCTGGACATCACCTGTGACTCTGACGGCGCGATTGATCACTACGTTGACGGTGACGGTATCGCAACGACGATGCCAATGCCGGAATACGACCCGGAGAACCCGCCAATGCTGGGCTTCTTTATGGTCGGGGCGTATCAGGAGATCCTCGGCAACATGCACAACCTGTTCGGCGATACCGAAGCGGTTGACGTGTTTGTCTTCCCTGACGGCAGCGTCGAGGTTGAACTGTCCGATGAAGGGGACACCGTGGCGGATATGCTGGAATACGTGCAGCTGGATCCGAAAAAACTGCTCACCCAGTTCCGCGACCAGGTGAAAAACACCGGTCTGGACGACGCGCTGCAGCAGCAGTTCCTGGAAGAGTTTGAAGCGGGTCTGTACGGGTACACCTACCTGGAAGACGAGTAGTAAAACCTCCCTCTCCCGGTGGGAGAGGGTTGGGGTGAGGGCATCAGACCGCACAATGCCCTATACTCACTTGAACCCGTATGAATTACCGGCGATAATTCGCCCCAATATGCGATTTACGAATCAATCCCTTCCTCGTCGGGTTTAACGACGCGGAGGGGATTTTTTTTCATCTGTTTTTAATGTATCGACGTCAAAAGAGGTCAGGACATGAGCACTTTAGGTCATCAGTACGATAACTCTCTGGTATCTAACGCGTTTGGTTTTTTACGCCTTCCAATGAACTTCCAGCCGTACGACAGCGACGCTGACTGGGTGATCACCGGCGTACCGTTCGACATGGCAACCTCCGGTCGTGCGGGTGGTCGTCACGGCCCGGCGGCAATCCGTCAGGTTTCCACCAACCTGGCCTGGGAGCACAACCGCTTCCCGTGGAACTTCGACATGCGCGAGCGCCTGAACGTGGTGGACTGCGGTGACCTGGTGTACGCCTTCGGCGACGCGCGCGAAATGAGCGAAAAATTGCAGGCGCACGCAGAGAAACTGCTGGCGGCCGGTAAGCGCATGCTTTCCTTCGGCGGTGACCACTTTGTCACTCTGCCGCTGCTGCGCGCCCACGCGAAGCACTTCGGTAAAATGGCGCTGGTGCACTTCGATGCGCATACCGACACTTACGCGAACGGCTGCGAGTTCGACCACGGCACCATGTTCTACACCGCGCCGAAAGAAGGCCTGATCGATCCGAACCACTCTGTGCAGATCGGCATCCGTACCGAGTTCGACAAAGACAACGGTTTCACCGTGCTGGACGCTGGCCAGGTGAACGATCGCGGCGTGGACGATATTCTGGCTCAGGTTAAGCAGATCGTCGGCGATATGCCTGTATACCTGACCTTCGATATCGACTGCCTGGATCCGGCGTTTGCACCGGGTACCGGTACGCCGGTTATTGGCGGCCTGACGTCAGACCGCGCCATCAAGCTGGTGCGTGGCCTGAAGGATCTGAACATCGTTGGGATGGACGTGGTGGAAGTGGCGCCAGCCTATGACCAGTCCGAGATCACCGCGCTTGCCGCGGCGACCCTGGCGCTGGAAATGCTCTACATCCAGGCCGCGAAAAAAGGCGAATAAGCCTTACGCGCTGATTGCTGCTGCGCGACGCATGCGCAGCAGCAACATTCCCCCGGCAAGCAGGGTGATTACCTGCGAGACGACCAGCACCGAAAAGCCTGAGCTGACTGACCCTACCGACCTCATCACCATCCCCATCAGCAGCGGAATAAACGCCGCGCAGATATTGCCGATCCCGTTGATAATGCCGTAAGCGCTGCCCACCGCTTCCCGCGCGGCGTGATGCTGGATCACCGCCGGAATAGCCGCCCCCTGTAGCCCCCAGAAGATATTCGCCGAGAGCATAAACAGCGCCAGCAAGGCAGGCTGATGGCTGAGCATCAGCGCGACCACGGACAGCGCCGTCAGCGCGCCGCCCACCACAAACAGCATTGGCGCCTGTTCCGGGCGCATTTTGTCGAGCAGCACCCCGCCGAGGAACTTCGAGCCCAGACTCAGCAGGAAGGGAATGGCCGCAAGCATGCCCGTGGCGTGCAGCGAGAAATGATGCTCGTCGCGCAGCCACGCGGGCAGCCAGGCGCTGCTACCCCAGAGATAGCTCAGAGTGGCAATCTCCACCAGCAGGATCCACCCGAGCAGCGGCGTCTGCCAGGCCAGCGAAAACGTCTCTGCGAAGTCCGGTTTTTTGATTTTCTCCGCACCCCGCGGCGCGGGCAGGAAGCGCAAGACAAGGCCGCCGCCCAGCACCAGATTCAGTGCCGCCAGGGCATAAAACGACCCGGCCCAGCCGAGATGCGCCATCAGCCACGTTACCAGCGGAAAGCCCACGGCCAGCCCGAGCGAGACGCCCAGCGCGGTCACGGCGTTGGGTTTGCCGATCTCCTGCGCGCTAAAGTGATCGCTGATGAAGCGCGTTTTCAGCGAAAAGAGCGGCCCCTCAGCGATCCCCAGGATCGTGCGCGCGACGAGCATGCCCATCAGCGATCCGAGCAGCGGTGAAATGGCGCATACCGCTGCCCACATCGCTATGCTGCTCAATAATCCCTGTCGATAATGGAGTTTGCTTTCAATAACCGGAGTTAATAATAAAGCTGAAAATCCATAACCCAGCAGAAAACAGGTCATAAGCATTCCCTGTAACATTCTGTTTTCATTTAGCTGAAAATGCTGAGCAAATTCCGGGTCTAAAATCATGACAGAAATATTCACCCGGTCAACGTAGGAAATAATAATCAGTAATAACAGTGCCACTGTGCCCTGCCATCTTGCCGTCATAACGCCTGCCTTATGTTTTCGCTTATTTCTATTTTTATGCGCGTGATTGTCACGTAGGTAAAATGGTTCACCTGTGAAACTCATTGTTTATTAAAGAAGAAATAAAATTAAGTTTCACAGGTGAAACACCATAATTTTCCCTTCTTTTATTTTTAAGGAACAAAAAGAAAAGAAGTCAATCACTGTTTATTAAAATTTAAGGCCATCGATAAATCGTATTCTTTCACACCGAAATAATGAAAATTTCATATCGCTGCATTTTTTCGTGATCCTTTGCACACTTAGTTAATTAATTGCTGTTTGATTAACAAATTCGTCACATTGCGGCTTGACGAAACATTCATCGCTTTTATATTGACCGTATTAAATAAGAAACAGAGTTTCATATATGAAACAAAAGCCTGGAGGATCGTGATGAGCTGGATAGGCGTATGTGACGCAGAACAAGTACAGGAAGATTTCCCTTTTAGCGGCAACGTCGACGGTAAAGAGATCGGCGTGTATTTGATTGACGGTGAATATTACGCGCTGGAAGACGTATGCCCCCACGCCTATGCCCTGCTGAGCCAGGGCTTCGTGGAAGACGGCAAGGTGGAATGCCCGCTGCACGAGGCGGTATTCGACGTCAAAACCGGTCAGTGCCTGCACGGTCCCGGCGGGCGCAACCTCAACCGCTACCCGGTTCGGGTTTTTGAAAACCAGATTCAGATTACCTTCGTCGAGGAGACCGTGGCATGAGCGACACCCTGAACTACAACCCGGCGCTGCCGGAAAGCCGTCAGTTTGCCCCACCGGCTGAGGGCGGTAACGGTGCGATCCATAAGCCGGGTGATTACCAGAACCTGATCTGGCAGACCCGCAGCCGCGAGCCGGAAAGCTGGGAAGTGAACCTTATCGCCACGCTGGAAGATCTCTTCGAGCAGGGAGTTGAAACTTTACCGGAGCTGGTGAACGGGCTGAACGCGGTGCGCATGCACGATCAGCAGGGCGAGCCGTGGAGCGAGGCCAGCTTCCAGGCATTCTTACAGGTTAACGGCTACTGAGGGCAACGCGATGACGACTACCGTACAACACTATCTCGATAAAGGTCTGCGCGGCCTCTGGTATCCGGTGCTGGCGAGCTGGGAGGTGCAGTCTGCACCGGTGGGCATTACCCGCCTGGGCGAACAGATTGTGGTCTGGCGCAACAAAGACGGCCAGGTGCAGGCGCTGGAGGACCGCTGTCCGCACCGCGGCGCACGCCTGTCGATGGGCTGGAACCTTGGCGACCGCATTGCCTGCTGGTATCACGGCGTGGAGGTCGCGGGCAACGGCGAGGTGAAAGACGTGCCCGCCGTGGACAAATGCCCGCTGGTCGGCCAGCAGTGCGTGCGCAGCTACAACGTGCAGGAGGCGCACGGCGCAATCTTTCTGTGGTTTGGCGTCACCGCAGACCAGCAGCCGGACGAGCTGACCTTCCCGGACGAGCTCGCCGATACGGACAGCTTCAGCAACTTCCTCTGCACCGCCGCGTGGAAATGCAATTACCAGTACGCGCTGGAAAACGTGATGGACCCGATGCACGGCACCTATCTGCACTCCTCGTCGCACTCGATGGCGGAAGGGGATCGCAAGGCCGACATGGTGCTCCAGCCGACCAAAACCGGCTTCATCTTTGAGAAAAAGGGGCAGAGCGGCGTCAATTTCGACTGGGTGGAGCTGGGCAACAGCGGCACCTGCTGGATGCGCCTCTCCATTCCGTACAAGAAGCGTTTCGGGCCGGGCGGCCACTTCTTTATCGTCGGCATGGTGGTGCCGGAAGATAACGACAACTGCCGCGTCTTCTTCTGGCGCATTCGCCGGGTGCAGGGCTGGCAGCGCGACATGTGGCGCTTCATGTACCGCAACCGTCTGGAAAAACTGCACTGGGAAGTGCTGGAGCAGGACCGCGTGGTGCTGGAAAGCCTGGCGCCAAACGCCCGCGACCATGAATACCTGTATCAGCACGACGTCGGCCTCTCGCGCCTGCGCCGCATGATGCAAAAGGCCGCCAAAGAGCAACTGGCGATGCGCGAAGAACAGCAGGGAGCCGCCTGATGAACGGGCTGCTGAGCGGCAAACGCATCGTCATAACCGGCGCCGCGCGCGGGCTGGGCCTTCACTTTGCCAAAGCCTGCGCGGAGCAGGGCGCGGCGGTGGTGATGTGCGACATCCTCAAGGGCGAGCTGGCCGAAAGCGCCCACGCCCTGAGCGAGCGGGGCTATGCGATCGAATCGCACGTTATCGATCTGGCCGATCCGCAGTCCATTGAGCAGGTGTTCAGCGCGATTGGCGAGCAGGGTCAGATCGATGGCCTGGTGAACAACGCGGCGATGGCGACGGGCGTCGGCGGCAAAAATATGCTCGATTACGATCCGGATCTCTGGGATCGGGTGATGAGCGTCAACGTCAAAGGCACCTGGCTGGTGACGCGCGCCGCGGTGCCGCTGCTGTGCGAGGGGGCGGGCATCGTGAACGTCGCGTCCGACACCGCGCTGTGGGGCGCGCCGCGCCTGATGGCCTACGTCGCCAGTAAGGGCGCCGTGATTGCCATGACCCGCTCAATGGCACGCGAACTGGGTGAAAAGCGTATACGCATTAATGCCATCGCGCCGGGGTTAACCCGCGTCGAGGCGACCGAATATGTTCCGGCCGAGCGCCATCAGCTCTACGAGAATGGCCGCGCGTTAACCGGCGCGCAGCAGCCGGAAGACGTCACCGGCAGCGTGGTCTGGCTGTTAAGCGATCTGTCGCGGTTTATCACCGGGCAGCTGATCCCGGTCAACGGCGGTTTTGTCTTTAACTAAGGTGTAGCGATTATGGCAAACGATCAGGAAGTGAAGTATCTGGTGCCGGGGCTGGAGCGCGGTTTACAGCTGCTGTTGGCCTTTGGCGAGCAGCATCGCGATCTGACCTTTGCCGAGCTGCACCGGCTGGTGGATATGCCGAAGGCGACCGCCTATCGCGTGGTGCAGACGCTGGAGTACATGGGCTTTCTGGAGCGCAACGCGCGTACCAATACCTTTTCGCTGGGCATGAACGTGCTGCGTCTCGGCTTTGAGTACATCGCCTCGCTGGACGTGGCGCAGGTCGGCCAGCCGGTGATTGAGCAGCTGCGCGACGTCAGCCAGTGCAGCAGCCATCTGGCGATCCGCGACGGGCGCGACATTATCTACATCGCCCGCGTCAGCGCCGCCGGGTCGCGCATCAATCAGGTCAGCATTGGCACCCGCCTGCCGGTGCACTGCACCTCGCTGGGCCGCATGTTGCTGACCGATATTTCCCGCGCCGATTTCGAACAGTTGTTCCCGCACGAGCGCCTGCCGGGCAACACGCCGGGGCAGCTTCACGACCGCGAGGCCCTGTGGCAGATGGTGCAACAGGACAAAGCCCGCGGGTTTGTCATCGGCGAATCCTTCTTCCGCCACGGCATCTCCTCCATCGTCTACCCGGTGTATGACCGAAGCGGACGCGTGGCAGCGGTGGTCAGCATTCTGGTGCCGTCGGAGGAGATCCCGCAGACCGACCGCGAGCGGCTGCAAAACGAGGTTCGCCTCGCGGCGGATAAAATTTCTGGCTTCTTAGGGTATTTGTCACAGGCTAGCTAAATCAGTGAGTTAACGTCAGGCGCTTGACTGCGTCGGGCATGTTTTACGCCCAATTTGGGCCAGATGAGGCAACGAAAGATGAGTGTAACCGGAATTGAAAAGCTGGAATTTGGCGTGGAAGACCTGACGCACTGCGCCAAATTTATGCGTGATTTTGGCCTGACGGGCGATGCCAGCGGCCAGCGTTTTACCACCCTGAGCGGCGCGCGCGTGGAGCTGAACCCCATCGACAGCCCCGACCTGCCGCCGGCGTTTGAAGCGGGCAACACCCTGCGCCGCATGACCTGGGCGGTTGCCGCACAGTCCGATCTCGACGCGCTGCGCCCCAAGCTGGCGCAGCAGCCCGGCTTTCGCGAAGTGGGCGACGCGCTGGAATGTCTCGATCCGAACGGCATGACCCTGCGTGTGCAGGTCAGCCAGCAGACCGACGTTGAGCTGAACGTTGAGCCGATCAACCAGTGGGGCGACGCCCGCCGTATCGACACACCCAGCCCGGTTTACGATCGCGCGCAGCCGATCAACGTCGGGCACGTGGTGTTCTTTGTAGAAGAGCTGGCGGCGGTGGAAAAATTCTACCGCGAGGTGCTCGGCTTCCAGGTTTCGGACCGCTACATCAACCACGCCGTGTTCCTGCGCTGCGGGGCGCGCGGCGGACATCACAACCTGTTCCTGCTGCAACTGCCGAACCGCAAGCGCGGCCTCAACCACGTGGCCTTCACCGTGCGCGACATCCACGAGGTGATCGGCGGCGGTATCGCGATGAATAAAAATGAATGGAGCACCTTTATCGGGCCGGGCCGCCATCCGGTGTCGTCGGCGTACTTCTGGTACGTCAATAGCCCGACCGGCGGCGCGTTTGAGTATTACACCAACGACGACTATCTGACGGAAAACTGGCAGCCGCGCGAGCTGGAGCACTCCCTGGTCTCCTTTACCGAATGGGCGGTAGAAGGCGGGATTGACCACGACACGCGCCGCCAGCAGAAAAAGCCGGAGGCGGTATGACGTCGCGCATTGTCATTATCGGCGGCGGTCAGGCGGGCGGCTGGGCGGCGAAAACCCTGCGCGACGAGGGCTTCGACGGCGAGATCTGCGTAGTGGCGGAAGAGGAGTGGGATTTCTACGAACGTCCGCCGCTGTCGAAAGCGTCTCTGCTGGAGCCGGACGCGGCGCTCCCGCGGCTGTTTAGCGAAGAAGCACAGCAGGCGCTGAACCTGACCTGGTACCGCCCGCTGCGTGCTGAATCAGTCGATCGCGAAGCGAAAACCCTGCGTTTGAGCAACGGCGAACATCTTAGTTACAACATTCTTTTAATGGCCACCGGCGGGCGGGCGCGCCTGCCTTCGCAGGCGTGGGCGGCGCATCCGCAGGTCTACACTCTGCGCCACTGGCAGGACGCGCAGCGCCTGAAGGCGCGTCTGGCGGAAAGTAAAAAACTGGCGATTGTCGGCGGCGGCTGGATCGGCCTTGAGATTGCCGCTTCCGCGCGCAAAAGCGGCGTGATGGTCACGCTGTTCGAGCAGCAGCCCGCGCTGTGCATGCGCTCGGTGAGCGGCGAGGTGTCGCAGCGCTTAGAGGCTATCCATCGCGAGCAGGGGGTGGATATCCGTACCGGCTGCGGCGCGCTGGAGCTGGAGGACGATAACGGCCTGCCGGTCATCCACTGCGATGGCCAGCGTGAAACCTTTGACGCGGTGGTGGTGGGGATCGGCGTCGATCTCAATCTTGAGCTGGCGCGCGATGCGGGACTTCGCACCGAGCGGGGGATCGTGGTGGACGCCCAGGGGCGCACGTCCGATCCGTTCATCTTTGCCGCCGGCGACGTGGCGCAACACCATCACTACGGCCTGTGCATTCAGTCCTGGGCCTTCGCCCAGAATCAGGCGGTGGCGACGGCGAAAGCCATGCTTAACCCCGATGCGCCAGGCTACGACGACGCGCCGTGGCTGTGGTCGGATCAATATCAGCACAACATCCAGATCCTCGGCATTCCGCAGCCGGGCAGCCGAACGATAGTGCGTGAAGAGGCGCTGTACTTCTCGCTGGACGACAACGGTCGGCTAACGCAGCTGGTGGCGTTCAACGATGCGCGCACCGTCAAGCTGGCGAAACGCTGGATGGCGGCGGGGCGGGACCTGTCGGACGTACCGCTCGCCGACCCGACTTTTTCACTGATGTCATTGCGATAGCTAACCCGCACCCGTAGGGGGAGACATGACTACATTAGAGACCAACACCGCGCCCGTCGAGGCGAGCGGTGAGGGAACCCGCACGCCTGAAAAAGCGGTGCGCTGGGCCATCCCGCTGTCGCTGCTGGCCTGCGTGCTGCTGGCCTTTTTCGACAAAATCAGCATCGCGGCGCTCTTTTCCGACACCCATTTCCAGCAGGCGATGGGCATCGATTTTGACACCACGCGCCTCGGCATTCTGATGAGCGCCTTCCTGCTGAGCTACGGCTTTTCGTCGGTATTTTTGAGCGGTTTAGGCGACAAAATCGCGCCGCTGCGCCTGCTCACCGGGATGATGGTGGTGTGGTGCGCGCTGATGGTGGCGATGGGCTTTACCCATAACTACACGCTGATGATCGTCCTGCGCATCCTGCTGGGCGTGGCGGAAGGACCGCTGTTCCCGCTGGCTTTCGCCATCGTGCGCCACAACTTCCCGCAGCATTTACAGGCGCGCGCCACCATGCTGTGGCTGCTGGGCACGCCGGTCGGGGCGGCGATTGGCTTCCCGCTCTCCCTCTGGCTCCTGAACACCTTCGGCTGGCAGAGCACCTTCTTTGTGATGGCAATGCTGACCGTGCCGGTGCTTATCTTTGTGCGCATCGGCCTGCGCGGGATCCGTCTGGAAGCAAAACCCGGCACCTCGCAGGCGTCTCAGGACGAGCGGCGCGCGGCGCGGCGCGAGCTGTTTGTTAGCCCGCACTTCTGGATCATCTGCATCTTTAACATCGCCTTTCTGACCTACCTGTGGGGCATCAACGGCTGGCTGCCGGGCTATCTCATTAAGGGCAAAGGCATTCATCTGGAGCACGCGGGCTGGCTGTCGTCGATGCCGTTCATCGCCATGCTGGCGGGCGAGGTGATTGGCGCGTGGCTCTCTGACCGGGTCGATAAGCGCGCGGCGGCCTGCTTTATCTCGATGGCGGGGGCGGCGGTAGGCCTGGCGGCGGTGATGCACCTCGACACCCCGCTTGCCATCATCGCGGCGATGAGCTTCAGCACCTTTATGTGGGGCACCGGCGCCCCCAACATTTTCGCCCTGCTGGCGAAAGCCACCCATCCCCGGGTGAGCGCCACGGCGGGCGGCATCTTCAACGGGCTGGGAAACTTTGCGGGCGCGCTGTCGCCGGCGGTGATGGGCGCGCTGATCGCTTTCACCCACAGCATGGATTCCGGGCTGATTTTTCTGGCGGTGATGGCGGCGGTGGGCTGCGTCCTGTTACTGCCGCTGCTGAGACGTTACTGAGGAGAGTGTCATGACTGATTCAACCGTAACCAACAAAACAGGCATCAAACCCGACCACCTGACAATGGAAGAGTGGGTCGAGTCGCGCATCGCGCGCTTCGAAGGCCGTAAATACGACTGGAACGCGCTGAAGTTCCAGGCCGATTTTGACCCGAAATACCGCCGGGCGCAGATGCGCTACATCGGCACCGGGGCAACCGGCGTGGCGAACGACACCAATACCGTGCAGGCGGACCATTTTACCTTCTCTACCATGGTGCTGCCGTCGAAGTGCGAAGGGCCGCTGCACCTGCACGACGACGTGGAGGAGGTGTTCTTCATGCTCAAAGGGCAGATCACGCTGATGATCCAGGACGGCGACAACTACACCGAAACCGTGCTGCGCGAGCGTGACCTGATCTCCGTCCCGCCGGGCATCTATCGCGGCCTGTTTAACCACGGGGAAGAAGAGGCGCTGATGTGCGTCATGCTGGGAACCAACAAGCCGGAAATCCCGACCTATCCCTCCGATCATCCGCTCTCAAAAGTGAAGCGGAACTAAGGGGGCGACATGACGGCTTTTCGTGAACAGGGAAGCGGCATCCCGCTGATGCTGCTGCACGGGATCAGCTCTGGCGCTGCGTCCTGGCATAAGCAGATGGCGCTGGAGGGCTTTCGCGTGCTGGCGTGGGACATGCCCGGTTACGGCGAAAGCCCGATGCTGGCGGTTGAGCGGGCGAACGCGGGAGATTACGCCGACGCGCTGGCGGCGATGCTTGAACGCGCAGGCGTCTGGCAGGCGGTACTGGTGGGCCATTCCCTGGGGGCGCTGGTGGCCAGCGCGTTTGCGGCGAAGTTCCCTGAACGCGTCATTCATCTGGTGCTGGCGGACGCCGCGCAGGGCTACGGTAATGCCGCGCCGGAGCAGCGAGAGCAGGTCTGGCGTAATCGCGAGCAGCAGATGGCGCTCGGTGGCGACATTCTCGCGCAGACCCGCGCCGCGAAGCTGCTGCGCCCCGGCGCGCGCGCAGAAGATATCGCCACCGTCGCGGCGGGCATGCGCAGGCTGCGCCCGGAAGGCTACCTCGCTGCCGCGTGGATGCTGGCGCATGACGACATTCACGGCTGGCTTAAGCGTTACGCTGGTCAATTTGAAGTCTGGTGCGGCGAGCAGGACGCGATCACGCAGCCCGAGCTGGTACAGGGGCTGGCGCTGCGCTACGGCATGCCGTTTACCGCGATTCCGCAGGCCGGACACGCGAGCTATCTCGATAACGACGCGTTTTTTAATCAACAGCTTTTACGCATTAACGAAGAGGTGCGCGATGAATGCACACATTGACGGCCGCGTAGCGGTCGTTACCGGCGGTTCGTCCGGCATTGGCTTTGAAACGCTGCGCCTGCTGCTGGGCGAAGGGGCGAAAGTCGCCTTCTGCGGTCGCGACCCGGACCGGCTCGCCAGCGCCCATGCGACGCTGCAAAACGACTATCCCGACGGGGAGATTTTCTCTTACCGCTGCGACGTGCTGAATGCCGACGAGGTGCAGGCCTTCGCGGATGCGGTGCAGGCGCGCTTTGGCGCGGCGGATATGCTGATCAACAACGCCGGTCAGGGCTACGTGGCGCACTTCAGCGACACCCCGCGCGAGGCGTGGCTGCACGAAGCCGAACTTAAACTGTTTGGCGTCATTAATCCGGTACAGGCGTTTCAGCCGCTGCTGGAACGGTCCGACATCGCCTCCATCACCTGCGTGAACTCCCTGCTGGCGCTTCAGCCGGAAGAGCACATGATCGCCACGTCGGCAGCCCGCGCCGCGCTGTTGAACATGACGCTGACGCTCTCGAAAGAGCTGGTAGGCAAAGGCATTCGCGTCAATTCCATACTGCTCGGTATGGTCGAGTCCGGCCAGTGGCAGCGCCGCTTTGAAAGCCGGGCGGATAAAAGCCAGAGCTGGCCGGAGTGGACGGCGGAAATCGCGCGTAAGCGCGGCATTCCGATGGCGCGCCTCGGTAAGCCGCAGGAGCCCGCGCAGGCGCTGCTGTTCCTCGCCTCACCGCTGGCCTCGTTTACCACCGGCGCGGCGCTGGACGTTTCCGGCGGCTTTTGCCGCCATCTGTAAGGACGCATCATGAAAAAGGTAATGTTAATTGGTTATGGCGCCATGGCGCAGGCGGTGATTGAGCGTCTGCCCGCCGGCGTGGCTATCGGCTGGATCGTGGCGCGCGCGTCTCACCATGCCGCCATTCGCGACCAGTTTGGCGATGCGGTCGAGGCGCTGACCTCGCCGATGGCGTGCGCACAAACGCCCGATCTGGTGCTGGAGTGCGCCAGCCAGCAGGCGGTTGCGCAGTACGGCGAAGCGATTCTGCGCCGCGGCTGGCATCTGGCGGTCATTTCCACCGGCGCGCTGGCGGACAGCGCGCTGGAGCAGCGCCTGCTCGCGGCGGGCGGGAAACTGACCCTGCTTTCCGGGGCGGTGGCCGGCATCGACGGGCTGGCGGCGGCGAAGGAGGGCGGGCTTGAGCGCGTCACCTATCAGTCGCGTAAAAGTCCGGCCAGCTGGCGCGGCAGCTATGCCGAGCAGCTTATCGATCTTAACGCGGTCTCAGAGGCGCAGGTCTTTTTTGAAGGGAGCGCCCGCGAGGCGGCGCGCCTGTTCCCGGCGAACGCCAACGTGGCGGCGACCGTGGCGCTCGGCGGCGTCGGGATGGATGAAACCCGCGTGCAGCTGATGGTTGACCCGGCAACGAAACGTAACACCCACACGCTGCACGTAGAAGGGCTGTTTGGCGAATTCCATCTGGAGCTGAGCGGGCTGCCGCTGGCGTCTAACCCTAAAACCTCCACCCTGGCGGCACTCAGCGCGGTGCGCGCCTGCCGCGAGCTGGCCCTGAGCTGAGGAGTGACGATGGACGATCTGAAGATTTTTATCGGCGGCCAGTGGCGACGCGGCGGTGGCAACCCGATGCAGAGCCACTTCCCGGCTGACGGGTCGCTCAATGCGACGCTGAACGCGGCAAACCTTGACGATCTGCACGACGCGATCGAGGCCGGCGAGCGCGCGTGGCGCGATCCCGTCTGGCGCAACAGCCTGCCGCACGTGCGGGCGAAGATCCTGCACAAGGTGGCGGATCTGATTGAGTCCCGCGTTGACGAGCTGGCGCAGATGCAGAGCCGGGATAACGGCAAGCCGCTGGCGGAGGCGCGCGGGCTGGTGATGAGCGCGGCGGGAACGGCCCGCTACTTCGCCGCCGCCTGCGAGCTGCTGGAAGGGGAACTGCCCACGCCGCGCCAGCCGGATCTGCTGACGCTAAGCCGCTATGAGCCGCTCGGCGTGGTGGCGGCCATCACGCCGTGGAACTCTCCCATTGCCAGCGAGATGCAGAAGGTCGCCCCGGCCATCGCCGCCGGGAACGCGGTGATCCTCAAGCCTGCCGAAGCCACGCCGCTGATGGCGCTTGAGCTGGCGCGCATTTTTGAACAGGCCGGGCTGCCCGCCGGGCTGCTGAGCGTGCTGCCGGGCAAAGGCTCGGTGATTGGCGACGCGCTGGCGCGCCATCCCCGCGTGCGAAAAATTTCCTTTACCGGCGGCACCAATACGGGCCGCCATCTGGCGCACGTGGCCGCGGAAAAGCTGATCCCGGCGTCGCTGGAGTTGGGCGGTAAATCCCCGACCATCGTGCTGGAGGATGCCGACGTTGAGCAGGCCGCGCGCGGGATCTGCTACGGCATTTTCAGCTCAGCAGGGCAGGCGTGCATCGCCGGGTCCCGGCTGTTTATCCACGAAAGCCTGTACGCGCCGCTGATGGCGCGGCTGCTGGAATTAACTCGCGGGCTGCGCGTAGGGCACCCCTTCACCGACGGCGTTCACGTTGGGCCGCTGATCAATGAGAAACATCGCCAGAGCGTGCAGGAATACGTCGAGCTGGCGAAGCGCGAGGGGGGCCGGGTGCTGTGCGGCGGGGAGATCCCGGCGGATCCTGACCTCGCAAACGGCAGCTTCTTCCAGCCGACCATTATCGAAGGGCTGACGAACGGCGCCCGCGCCTGCCAGGAGGAGATCTTCGGCCCGGTGCTGGTGGCGATGCCGTTTCGCGATGAAGCGGCGTTGATCCGCGAGGCGAACGACTCGGTTTACGGCCTGGCGGCAGGGATCTGGACCCGCGACACCGGGCGGGCGCTGCGCCTGAGCGAGCAGCTGGAGGCCGGTACGGTGTGGATCAACACCTACAAAGTTTTTGCGATTTCGACCCCGTTCGGGGGCTTTAAAGAGAGCGGTCTGGGCCGCGAAAAGGGCATTCAGGGGCTGAAAGCCTGGATGCAGCAAAAGAGCATTTATCTGGCGACGGGTAACAGCGTCAACCACTGGTGCGACTGAGAAAGGGTGAGCAATGAGCGAAATGATAACCGTCGGCGACGCCATCGCCAGAACGCTGGAGCAGTATCAGGTTGAGGCCATCTACGGCGTCATCTCCATTCACAACCTGCCGATCGCGGACGCGATAGGGCAGCGGGGCAAAATCCGCTTCGTGCCCGCGCGCGGCGAGGCGGGTTCCGTCACCATGGCCGACGCCCACGGGCGGTTTTCCGGCCTCGGCGTGGCGCTGACCAGCACCGGCGCGGGGGCGGGGAACGCGGTAGGCGCGCTGGTGGAGGCGATGAACGCCTGCACGCCGCTGCTGCATTTAACCGGACAGGTTGAGAAGGCCTGGCTGGACGCCGACA
Source organism: Enterobacter cloacae complex sp. I3 (assembly GCF_014896175.1). NCBI lineage: Bacteria > Pseudomonadati > Pseudomonadota > Gammaproteobacteria > Enterobacterales > Enterobacteriaceae > Enterobacter > Enterobacter cloacae complex sp. I3. Next base: position 47,310 of record NZ_JADBQZ010000021.1, on the reverse strand, counting down.
CCGGGTTTATCCACGAGACCCGCGACCAGCTGACCTTCCTGAAGGCCAGTTCAAAACGGGCGTACCGCATCAGCAATGCCAGCCAGGCGATAGCTATCCTGCATAAAGCCATTCAGGACGCGCAGACCCCACCGTGCGGGCCGGTCTCCGTGGAGATCCCGATTGATATTCAGGGGGCTAAAATTCCGCTGTCTCTGGTGACCGCACCGGTGAAACCGGCTTCGGTTGCAGCCGTGGATCCCGCGATGGTGGATGCTTTATGGGCGCAGCTCAGGCAGGCTAAACAGCCGCTGCTGTGGCTGGGCGGCGGGGCGCTGGGAAGCGCTGACGCGGTGAAAAAACTGGCGGATGCGGGCATGACGGTGATCTCCAGCACCCACGCGCGCGGCGTGCTGCCGGACGGCCATCGTGCCAGCCTGCGGGCGTTCCACAACTCGCCGTCGGTTGAGGCGCTGATTGCGCAGTGTGATTTTACGCTGGTCGCCGGTTCTCGCCTGCGCAGCAACGAAACCCGCTCCTGGACGCTGGAGTTGCCGTCTCCACGGGTGCAGATTGATATCGACCCGGCGGCGGCGAGCCGTAACTACCTGATGGATAACACGCTGATAGCCGACTGTTCAGCGCTGCTTGGCGCGCTGGCTGATAAAGCGCAGGGCCGCGAGTGGGGCAACGCCCAGTGGGACGCGCAGGTGCAGCAGGTGGTCTCGCAGGCTGAACAGGGCCTGCGCGAGCAGTGCGGCGCCTATGCGAAGCTCAACGACGCCATTGAAAAAGCCCTGCCGCAGGACGGCCTGCTGGTGCGCGATATCACCGTTTCCGGCAGCCTGTGGGGCAGTCGTCTGTTCCGCGCTAACGGTCCGCTGATGAACATTCACTCTCTTGCCGGGGCGATTGGCATGGGGCTGCCAATGGCGATTGGTACCGCGATTGCCAACCCACAGCGTAAGGTGGTGGGGCTGGTGGGCGACGGTGGCCTGAGCCTGAATTTAGGCGAGCTGGCGACGCTGGCGCAGGAGAAAGCTAACGTGACGCTGCTGATCATGAACGACGGGGGCTACGGCGTGATGCGCGGCATTCAGGATAAGTACTTCGGCGGGCGTCAGTATTATAACGAACTGCATACGCCGGACTTTACCCTGCTGGCACAGGCAATTGGCCTGCAGGCGTGGAGCGTTGAGCGGGCAGAGGATTTTGAAGCCGTGATGACGGAAGCGCTGGCGATGCCGGGACCGTCGGTAGTGGAAGTGCGGATGGGTCAGATTGGCGCGCTGAAGTTTGCAGGGCCGCCGCAGAAAACGCTTTACTAGCTGTTTCCCCTCTCCCACGGGGAGAGGGAGAAAACAGTAGTCCGGGTAAGGCGAAGCCGCCACCCGGCTTGTTTTATCAGAACACGTTAAACGGGTATTCCACGTAGGCGCGGATCTCGTCCCCGCCCACGTTATAGTCGCTGGCGTTGCTGGAGACGCGCAGCACGGAGTAGCGCAGTTTCAGCTTCAGATCTTTTGCCGGGCCATTCTGCACCTGGTACTGGATCTGGTTAAACCACTCGTGCTCTTTGCCGTTGCTGGTTTCAGACGTCTTAATGTTGTCGCCGCGTACGTAGGCGGTGGTCCAGCTCAGGCCCGGCAGGCCGAGACCCGCGAAGTCCAGACCGTAGGATGCCTGCCAGGAACGTTCATCTTCGCCGTTAAAGTCAGACCAGTAGGAGTTCGCGAGCCAGATGGTGTTACCGCCGTCGCCCACGCCACCCTTGTCGCGATAGCCGCCGTAGTTATAGCCGGTGCTGCCGCTGCTCTGCTGGTACGCCACTTTGAACGTGTGAACATCCCAGATGTAGCTCGCCGCCAGGCTCCAGATGGTGTTGCTGCGGCCCGTGTCGAGGCTGTCAGCGTAGCCCTGATCCAGACGCGAGTTATAGCCGTTAAAGTCGAGCACCAGCTGCTGCCCGGTGCTGAACGGCTGTTTGTAATTCAGCCCCAGGTACTGTTTGTTCATCACCTCTTCGTTATGAGAGGCGTATAGCGCGCCGCTGAACTGGTCGTTGAACTGGTAGCTTGCGCCACCGAAAGTCAGGCTTTTCAGGCCGCTGTCGTGGCGGTCGTCGCTTTTACGCTGCTCGTCGGTGAAATAACCGGCGTTCACTTCCAGGCCGTCGAGCTCTTTCGAGGTCAGCATGGCACCGGTGTAGCTTTCAAACAGCAGGCGGGAGCTGTCGGCGTTAACGATAGGCAGTTCAGGACGCTGGTTACCGTAGCTCAGCACGGTATTCGAGATCCGCATTTTGGCGGTAGCGCCAAATTTCGCTAAATCGGATTTGGCCCGGCCATCATCTTCCTGTTTAAAGAAGTCGATACCTCCCGCACCGCTCTTGCCGCGACCGCCGTCCAGGCGCACGCCGTACTGCGCGATGCCGTCCACGCCAAAGCCCACCAGCCCTTCGGTATAGCCGGATTCAAAGGTGGCGATGATGCCCTGACCCCATTCGGCTTTATCCTGCTGGCCCTGATGGTAGTCACGGCTGATATACGCATTGCGTAATAACAGGTCTAAATGGCTGTCGTCGATAAAACCCTTGCTGTCAGATTGCTGGCTTGCAGCGGCGGGTAATGCGGCGAATAAACTTAAAGCAATTAACGATAATTCTTTTTTCACGGAGGGAACGTCTCTGTCTTAATATATTAAATTGAATTACTGCGCGTTTGATAATTACCGGAAAGATTAACGATTGCAATGAATATATGACCAGACGTTTCAGCCGGAAAGGGTAGATTTGACGGGGCTTTCAGAGGTGTTACCGATACGTGCGATTTAGTTAGCAATTCATGCGAAATAAAAAGGAGGCAAAATTGCCTCCTTCCAAAATTATTTAATTCCGTCAGCGGCCATTCGGTCGCGAATATGCTGCGCGCGCGCTTCTGAGGCCGGGTGATCGTCAAACATGGAGCTCTGGCGACCCGCTTCCAGTTTTGCCAGCTTTTCGAAGCTGGTGGCTAAACCGGATGGATTAATACCGCGTTTGCGCAACAGATCGTAGGAGTAGTCGTCCGCTTCGGACTCCTGACGCTGCGAGAACTGGGAGTTAACCAGTTTTTCACCTACGTCACCAAGCTGCGACTGGGACAGGCTGCCAACGATGCCGCCCGCAGAGGCCGCCGCCACGCGAATGGCGTTGGTGCCTAAGGCAACCTGCATCCCTTTCTTCACGTGGCCGAGCGCAACGTGACCCATTTCATGGCCGATAACCGCTTCCACTTCGTTGTCGGTCATCATATCCATCAGCCCGCTGTAGACGCGGATACAGCCGTTGGCCATCGCGAAGGCGTTGACGTCTTTCGCCATGTAAACCTTGTAGTTCACCGGCTGGCCGTTGATGTTATCGCCGAGCGCGGAAGCAATCTTATTCAGACGCTGTGTGTAGGTACTGTCAGCCGGCGCAAGCGTGGCTTTTCCGTCCATATCTTTACAGGCCTGATCGCTCAGCGCTTTAACCTGCGCGTCGCTCAGGGAGTAGGCCTGAAAGGCTTCTGCACCTGAGGTCATCAGGCCGTTAGAGTCCATATTCTGACAGCCGCTCAGCACGAGCGTTGTACCCAGGGCCAGCACTATTGCATGCATTTTCATGAGGTTGCTTCCGTACTCGTTAAACTGAATAAAATCCGAAAAGTGCCCCCGCAACGAAGCCGGGGCGGGATAAGTATAAGGAATATCTACAGGCGCGGGCGAGCAGATTGCGCAACATGCGAGCATGATCCAGAGATTTCTTAAGCTGCAAAAGAATGGTCCATGTACATGCCCTGCGGCTTGGGTTACATTGTTGGCACTTTTTTCCGGCGTAGCCCAAAACGCGCTGTCGTCAAGGGCATGGCCTTTAACAGTCCGATCTGGAGTTAAAATGTCCTCACGTAAAGAGCTTGCTAATGCTATTCGTGCGCTGAGCATGGACGCAGTACAGAAAGCCAAATCCGGCCACCCGGGTGCCCCTATGGGTATGGCTGATATCGCCGAAGTCCTGTGGCGTGATTTCCTTAACCACAACCCGCAGAACCCGGCATGGGCTGACCGCGACCGTTTCGTGCTGTCTAACGGCCACGGCTCTATGCTGATCTACAGCCTGCTGCACCTCACCGGCTACGATCTGCCAATCGAAGAGCTGAAAAACTTCCGTCAGCTGCACTCCAAAACTCCAGGTCACCCGGAAGTGGGCTACACCGCTGGCGTAGAAACCACCACCGGCCCGCTGGGTCAGGGCATTGCTAACGCTGTGGGTATGGCGATTGCCGAGAAGACCCTGGCGGCGCAGTTCAACCGTCCTGGCCATGACATCGTTGACCACTTCACCTACGCTTTCCTGGGCGACGGCTGCATGATGGAAGGCATTTCTCACGAAGTGTGCTCCCTGGCTGGTACCTTGAAGCTGGGCAAACTGGTGGCGTTCTACGACGACAACGGTATCTCCATCGACGGTCACGTTGAAGGCTGGTTCACTGACGACACCGCCGCACGTTTCGAAGCCTACGGCTGGCACGTTGTGCGTGGTGTTGACGGCCACGATGCTGACTCGATTAAACGTGCAGTAGAAGAAGCTCGCGCAGTCACCGACAAACCGTCCCTGCTGATGTGCAAAACCATCATCGGCTTCGGTTCTCCGAACAAAGCGGGCACCCATGACTCCCACGGCGCACCGCTGGGCGACGCGGAAATCGCACTGACCCGTGAAGCACTGGGCTGGAAACACCCTGCCTTCGAAATCCCGTCTGAGATCTATGCTCAGTGGGATGCTAAAGAAGTGGGCCAGGCGAAAGAAGCGGCCTGGAACGAGAAATTCGCTGCCTATGCGAAGGCGTTCCCACAGGAAGCGGCTGAATTCACCCGTCGTATGAAAGGCGATATGCCGTCTGACTTCGACGCGAAAGCCAACGAATTCATCGCGAAGCTGCAGGCGAACCCGTCTAAAATCGCCAGCCGTAAAGCATCTCAGAATGCGATTGAAGCGTTCGGTCCGCTGCTTCCAGAATTCCTGGGCGGCTCCGCTGACCTGGCGCCTTCTAACCTGACCCTGTGGTCTGGTTCTAAGCCAATCAATGAAGACACTGCCGGTAACTACATCCATTACGGTGTACGTGAATTCGGTATGACCGCTATCGCGAACGGTATCGCTCTGCACGGTGGTTTCCTGCCATACACCTCTACCTTCCTGATGTTCGTGGAATATGCACGTAACGCCGTGCGTATGGCTGCGCTGATGAAACAGCGTCAGGTGATGGTCTACACCCATGACTCCATCGGTCTGGGCGAAGATGGTCCAACTCACCAGCCGGTAGAGCAGGTAGCTTCCCTGCGCGTAACCCCGAACATGAGCACATGGCGTCCATGTGACCAGGTTGAATCTGCGGTGGCGTGGAAATACGGCGTTGAGCGTCAGGACGGCCCGACCGCGCTGATCCTCTCCCGTCAGAACCTGGCGCAGCAGGAGCGTACCCCTGAGCAGCTGGCAAACATCGCCCGCGGTGGCTACGTGCTGAAAGATTGCGCGGGCCAGCCTGAGCTGATCTTCATCGCGACCGGTTCTGAAGTTGAACTGGCTGTAGCTGCATGGGAAAAACTGACTGCCGAAGGCGTGAAGGCGCGCGTGGTCTCCATGCCGTCTACCGATGCGTTCGACAAGCAGGATGCTGCTTACCGTGAATCCGTACTGCCTAAAGCGGTTTCCGCTCGCGTGGCGGTGGAAGCGGGTATTGCTGACTACTGGTTCAAATACGTGGGTCTGAACGGCGCTATCGTCGGTATGACCACCTTCGGTGAGTCTGCTCCGGCAGAACAGCTGTTCGAAGAGTTCGGCTTCACCGTTGAGAACGTGGTCGCTAAGGCGAAAGAACTGCTGTAATCGCCGTTTTGCCCGGTGGCGCTTACGCTGACCGGGCCTACAAATGGCTCAAAAGTAGGCCGGGTAAGCGCTAGCGCTTACCCGGCTTTTTTTGCGTCATTATTCCAACGAAAATGTGACGCAAGTCATATAGCTCGCTTATTCATCTGGACAGACATTCCTTTTATTCCCCGATTCGCTTATTCTTGCTGAAGCGTTTCAGTCGATTAAATGTTCGACAATTGACCAATCAATCGCAGTTTGTGATAGCAAAGATTCCCCTTCGGGCGTCGCTGGATTACTCTTTCAGCCACCTCAAACTCAGGGATTGCTTTGCAGGAGATCTATGACCGTACGCGTAGCGATTAATGGCTTCGGTCGCATCGGGCGTAATGTGGTTCGTGCTTTGTATGAATCCGGACGTCGGGCGGAAATCACCGTGGTGGCAATCAATGAACTGGCGGATGCTGCTGGCATGGCGCATTTATTGAAGTATGACACCAGCCACGGACGCTTCGCCTGGGATGTGCGCCAGGAAAGAGATCAGCTTTTTGTGGGTGATGACGCTATTCGTGTGCTGCATGAGAACAGCATTTCCGGGCTACCCTGGCGTGAACTGGGTGTGGATGTCGTGCTTGACTGTACCGGTGTGTATGGCAACCGCGAACACGGCGAAGCGCATCTGGCAGCAGGCGCGAAAAAAGTCCTGTTTTCTCATCCCGGAAGTAACGACCTCGACGCGACCGTCGTGTTTGGCGTCAACCAGCATGAGCTGCAAGCCGAGCACCGCATTGTTTCCAACGCCTCCTGCACCACCAACTGCATTATTCCGGTCATCAAACTGTTAGACGATGCGTATGGCATTGAATCCGGCACCGTAACCACGATTCACTCCGCCATGCACGATCAGCAGGTTATCGACGCCTATCACCCGGATTTACGACGCACTCGCGCGGCGAGCCAGTCAATCATCCCGGTGGACACGAAATTGGCTGCAGGGATCACCCGAATTTTCCCGCAGTTTAATGACCGTTTCGAAGCGATTGCCGTGCGTGTTCCGACGATAAACGTCACCGCAATCGATCTTAGCGTGACGGTGAAAAAACCGGTAAAAGCCTGTGAAGTCAACCTGTTGCTGCAAAAAGCGGCACAGGGAGCATTTCATGGTATAGTTGACTATACGGAATTACCGTTGGTCTCAGTAGATTTTAACCACGACCCGCACAGCGCCATCGTGGATGGCACGCAGACGCGAGTCAGTGGTGCGCACCTTATCAAGACGCTGGTCTGGTGTGATAACGAATGGGGCTTTGCTAACCGAATGCTCGACACCACGTTAGCCATGGCCGCAAAAGGTTTCAGGTAGAGCGCACCTTGCGCTTGCAAAACTTTAAGAATCAACGAGAGGATTCACCATGTCTGTAATTAAGATGACCGATCTGGATCTGGCAGGTAAACGCGTTTTCATCCGTGCCGATCTGAACGTACCGGTTAAAGATGGCAAAGTGACCAGCGACGCGCGTATCCGTGCATCTCTGCCAACCATTGAACTGGCTCTGAAGCAGGGCGCTAAAGTGATGGTCACCTCCCACCTGGGCCGTCCAACTGAAGGCGAGTACAACGAAGAGTTCTCTCTGCTGCCGGTTGTTAATTACCTGAAAGACAAACTGTCCAACCCGGTTCGCCTGGTGAAAGATTACCTGGACGGCGTAGACGTTGCCGAAGGTGAGCTGGTTGTTCTGGAAAACGTTCGCTTCAACAAAGGCGAAAAGAAAGACGACGAAACCCTGTCCAAAAAATACGCTGCACTGTGCGACGTATTCGTGATGGATGCATTCGGTACTGCGCACCGTGCGCAGGCATCTACCCACGGTATCGGTAAATTCGCAGACGTCGCGTGTGCGGGTCCTCTGCTGGCTGACGAACTGGAAGCACTGGGTAAAGCACTGAAAGAACCTGCTCGCCCAATGGTTGCTATCGTTGGTGGTTCTAAAGTGTCTACCAAACTGACCGTTCTGGATTCCCTGTCTAAAATCGCTGACCAGCTGATCGTTGGCGGTGGTATCGCGAACACCTTCGTTGCCGCTCAGGGCCACAATGTCGGTAAATCCCTGTACGAAGCAGACCTGGTTGACGAAGCCAAACGCCTGCTGGGTACCTGTGATATCCCGGTTCCAACTGACGTTCGCGTGGCGACCGAGTTCTCCGAAACCGCAACCGCGACCCTGAAATCTGTAAACGACATCAAAGACGAAGAGCAGATTCTGGACCTGGGCGACGTTTCTGCACAGAAACTGGCTGAAATCCTGAAAAACGCAAAAACTATCCTGTGGAACGGTCCTGTTGGCGTGTTCGAATTCCCGAACTTCCGCAAAGGGACTGAAATCGTGGCTAACGCAATCGCAGACAGCGAAGCGTTCTCTATCGCAGGCGGTGGTGACACCCTGGCAGCAATCGACCTGTTCGGTATCGCTGACAAGATCTCCTACATCTCCACTGGTGGCGGCGCATTCCTCGAATTCGTGGAAGGCAAAGTACTGCCAGCAGTAGCAATGCTCGAAGAGCGCGCTAAGAAGTAAGCCATTCAAGGGCAGGGAAACCTGCCCAATTTTCAGCGCGCTTTTAAGAGCTCGCACCTTTTCTAACGGCCGAAGATACAGGACTAAGCAACATGTCTAAAATTTTTGATTTCGTAAAACCTGGCGTTATCACTGGTGATGACGTACAGAAAGTGTTCCAGGTAGCTAAAGAAAACAACTTCGCTCTGCCAGCAGTTAACTGCGTAGGTACCGACTCCATCAACGCCGTACTGGAAACCGCTGCAAAAGTTAAAGCACCGGTTATCGTTCAGTTCTCTAACGGCGGCGCTGCGTTCATCGCAGGTAAAGGCGTGAAAACTGACATTCCTCAGGGTGCTGCTATCCTGGGTGCTATCTCTGGTGCGCACCACGTTCACCAGATGGCTGAACACTACGGTGTTCCAGTTATCCTGCACACTGACCACTGCGCGAAGAAACTGCTGCCGTGGATCGACGGTCTGCTGGACGCGGGTGAAAAACACTTCGCGGCAACCGGTAAGCCACTGTTCTCTTCTCACATGATCGACCTGTCTGAAGAGTCACTGCACGAAAACATCGAGATCTGCTCTAAGTACCTGGCGCGCATGGCCAAAATGGACATGACCCTGGAAATCGAACTGGGTTGCACCGGTGGTGAAGAAGACGGCGTGGACAACAGCCACATGGACGCTTCTGCCCTGTACACCCAGCCAGAAGACGTTGATTACGCTTACACCGAGCTGAGCAAAATCAGCCCGCGCTTCACCATTGCAGCGTCCTTCGGTAACGTGCACGGCGTTTATAAGCCAGGTAACGTGGTTCTGACCCCGACCATCCTGCGCGATTCTCAGGAATACGTTTCCAAGAAACACAACCTGCCGCACAACAGCCTGAACTTCGTCTTCCACGGCGGTTCCGGTTCTTCTGCTCAGGAAATCAAAGACTCCGTAAGCTACGGCGTAGTGAAAATGAACATCGATACCGACACCCAGTGGGCAACCTGGGACGGTATCCTGCAGTACTACAAAGCGAACGAAGCTTACCTGCAGGGCCAGCTGGGCAACCCGAAAGGCGAAGACCAGCCGAACAAGAAATACTACGATCCACGCGTATGGCTGCGCGCTGCTCAGACGTCCATGGTGACCCGTCTGGAGCAGGCTTTCAAAGAACTGAACGCAATCGACGTTCTGTAATTTGAGCTGCTAACAGCATCAGAAGGCCCGCAAATGCGGGCCTTTTTTTATGCTTTTTCAATATCCTGCAATACCTGTTTTTGTGATCTGTTTGGCAAAGCCGGTGCTTTTTGTTTACCCTTTACTGACCTGCCTGTCTCCATGGGGGATGGATTTTGTGTTTTGGTTTAACAAAAGGAAGAATAAATGGAACAACTCGATGTTGTAGACAGCATCAATAACGCCGGCAACTGGCTGGTGCGCAACCAGGCCCTGCTGCTGAGCTATGCCGTGAACATTGTCGCGGCGATTGCCATCATCATCGTCGGGATGATCGTGGCGCGTATCGTGTCGAACGCCGTCAACCGTGTGATGGTCGCGCGACACATTGACGCCACGGTGGCTGACTTCCTCTCCGCACTGGTGCGCTACGGCATTATCGCCTTCACGCTGATTGCCGCGCTGGGCCGTGTTGGGGTGCAAACCGCCTCCGTGATTGCCGTTCTCGGTGCCGCCGGTCTGGCCATTGGTCTGGCACTGCAGGGCTCGCTTTCAAACCTGGCGGCGGGCGTACTGCTTGTGACTTTCCGTCCGTTCCGCTCCGGTGAATATGTTGACCTTGGCGGCATCGCCGGTACCGTGTTGCAGGTACAGATTTTCTCTACCACCCTGCGTACCGTCGATGGTCGTATTGTGGTGGTACCGAACGGGAAAATCATTGCGGGCAATATCATTAACTTCTCCCGCGAGCCGGTGCGTCGTAACGAGCTCATCATCAGCGTGGCGTATGATTCCGATATCGATCAGGTGAAGTCGCTGATCGCAAATATCATCGCCTCTGACGACCGCATTCTGAAGGACCGCGAGCAGACGGTTCGCCTGAATGAACTGGGTGCTTCCTCTATTAACTTCGTGGTGCGTATCTGGAGCAAAAGCAGCGATCTGCAAAACGTTTACTGGGATGTGCTGGAGCGCATCAAGCGCGATTTCGACGCCAACGGCATCAGCTTCCCTTACCCGCAGATGGACGTAAACGTCAAAAAAGTCAAAGAAGCAGAATAACGTCACCCGTAGCCCGGTAAGCGCTTGCGCCACCGGGCTTTACTTTCATAAGCTCCGCTAATACCCAATTAATATTATCCATTTCCTCTAATGTGATTCGCGCAGTATAGTCAGCCTCCAGAACAACACTGCGAGAAAATCGTCATGCTATCTTATTATTTTCAAGGGCTTGCCTTAGGTGCGGCCATGATTTTACCCCTCGGCCCGCAAAACGCCTTCGTGATGAATCAGGGCATTCGTCGCCAGTATCATCTGATGATTGCCCTGCTGTGCGCGGTGAGCGATCTGCTGCTGATTTGCGCCGGCATTTTTGGCGGCAGCGCGCTGCTGATGCAGTCCCCCTGGCTGCTAGCGCTGGTGACCTGGGGCGGCGTGGCGTTTCTGCTGTGGTACGGATTCGGTGCGTTGAAAACGGCGATGAGCAGCAACATTGAGCTGGCAAGCGCCGAAGTGATGAAGCAGGGCCGCTGGAAGATTATCGTCACCATGCTGGCGGTCACCTGGCTAAATCCGCACGTCTACCTCGACACCTTCGTAGTGCTGGGCAGCCTGGGCGGACAGCTGGACGTTGAGCCGAAACGCTGGTTTGCGCTCGGCACGGTCAGCGCCTCTTTCCTCTGGTTCTTCGGTCTCGCCATTCTGGCGGCATGGCTGGCGCCTCGTCTGCGGACTGCCAAAGCCCAGCGCATTATTAATACCCTGGTGGGGCTGGTGATGTGGTTTATTGCTTTTCAGCTGGCAAAAGAGGGCATTCACCACGTCCAGGAATTGTTCAACTAATCCTTGTCTTATGGACAACTGAGCAAGACCCGCTAAGCTTGCTGGCATGAGCCCTGTTGTTGGGGCACTCTTCGCAACATGGAGGAATGACAGTGAAGTTTAAAGTGATGGCCCTCGCGGCATTAGTAAGTTTAGGTGCGGTGTCGGCGCAGACAAGTGAACTGCCGGATGGCCCGCACATCGTCACGTCAGGCACCGCAAGCGTGGACGCGGTACCGGATGTTGCAACCCTGGCAATTGAAGTGAATGTGGCTGCAAAAGATGCCGCTTCCGCCAAAAAACAGGCAGACGATCGTGTTGCGCAATATCTCTCTTTCCTGGAACAGAACGGTGTTGCTAAAAAAGACATCAGCTCTGCGAACCTGCGTACCCAGCCCGATTACGACTACCAGAACGGCAAAAGTATCCTGAAAGGCTATCGCGCCGTGCGCACTGTGGAAGTGACCGTGCGTCAGCTGGACAAGCTGAACTCTCTGCTGGACGGCGCGCTGAAGGCCGGCCTGAACGAAATCCGTTCCGTGTCGCTGGGCGTTGCGCAACCGGAGAAATACAAAGACGAAGCGCGTAAAGCGGCAATTGATGATGCCATTCATCAGGCGGAACAGCTGGCGTCTGGCTTCAAGAGCAAGCTTGGCCCGGTATACAGCGTGCGTTACCACGTCTCTAACTACCAGCCAAGCCCGATGGTTCGGATGATGAAGGCGGACGCCGCGCCGGTTTCTGCTCAGGAAACCTACGAGCAGCCAACGATTCAGTTCGACGATCAGGTTGATGTGGTGTTCCAGCTGGAACCCGTCGCAGCACAGCCGAAACCTGCACAATAATCAATAGGCCGGGTAAGGCGTAGCCGCCACCCGGCTTTTCATTTTAATCCTGTCTCAACACCTTATGTCCAAACGCCAGCAGCGCATCAGTCACGTTGCGCATCATGCGGCTTTCCGGCGCAAAACGGTGCCAGTAGAGCATCCGGCGCTGATACAGCCCCGGCGTCAGGTCAATCAGCTCACCGCTTTTCAACTCTTTCTCAATCTGTAAATGCGGGATCATGCAGCAGGTGGTGCCCTGACGCGCCAGCTGCACGAAAGCTTCGGACGAGTTAACGATATGACACGGCACGCTGCCCGGCGGCAGATCGAAGTTTTGCTGCAAAAACGCCTGGTGCATATCGTCCAGATGGTCGAACGCCACGGCAGGCGCCTTCAGCAGCGCGGCGCGGGTGACGCCATTCGGGAAGTAGCGCTCCGCAAAGGCTTTTGAACCGACAAACAGGTAGTCGAGCGCGCCCAGCTGATCGACAAGACAGCTTGGCAAGGCCTGAGGCTGGATACTGACCGCCCCAACCACTTCGCCGCGACGCAGGCGTTCCTGGGTGCGGGTTTCATCTTCGACCTGAAGATTCAGGCGGATAGGGGAGTCGGCCAGCACCGGCGCAAGGGCCGGCAGCAGCCAGGTCGCCAGACTGTCGGCGTTCACCGCCAGCGAGAGCAGCAGCGGCGTGGAACCCGTTTGTTCGTCACCCAGCCACTCGTCTTCCAGCAGTTCAACCTGACGCAGCAGGGCGAGAAGCTTTTGACCTTGCTCCGTTGGGCGCGGCGGTACGGTACGCACCAGCAGCGGCTGCCCGAACATGTTTTCAAGCTGTTTGATACGTTGTGATACGGCGGACTGGGTGATGCACAGCTTTTGCGCTGCGCGCTCAAAGCCGCGTTCACGAATAACTGCATCAAGTGCCTGTAGTGTTCTGTAGTCCGGACGTTTCATTGCTCTGGCTGGCTCCTAAATTTTGCTTAATCTGCACTATGACACAATTTTCCCTTCCTGACAGACGAAATCCATTCGACGTGTTCTATAATGCGCCCTGAGTTTTCACACCACAGGCAAAACGATCATGACGCAGGATGAACTGAAAAAAGCAGTAGGATGGGCCGCTCTCCAGTACGTACAGCCAGGGACCATTGTCGGTGTTGGTACGGGGTCAACGGCGGCGCACTTTATCGATGCACTGGGCACGATGAAGGGGCAGATCGAGGGCGCGGTTTCCAGCTCCGATGCGTCCACGGAAAAGCTGAAAAGCCTCGGCATTACCGTTTTCGATCTCAACGAAGTGGATCGTCTGGGCATTTACGTTGATGGCGCGGATGAAATCAACGGCCATATGCAGATGATCAAAGGCGGCGGCGCGGCGCTGACCCGTGAAAAGATCATCGCCTCCGTGGCGGACAAGTTCATCTGCATCGCGGATGCCTCCAAGCAGGTCGACATTCTGGGTAATTTCCCGCTGCCGGTTGAAGTGATCCCGATGGCGCGCAGTGCGGTTGCCCGTCAGCTGGTGAAGCTGGGCGGCCGTCCGGAATACCGTCAGGGCGTGGTCACCGACAACGGTAACGTCATCCTCGATGTTCACGGTCTGGAGATTCTCGACGCGATTGCGCTGGAAAACGCCATCAACGGCATTCCAGGCGTCGTCACCGTAGGGTTATTTGCCAACCGCGGCGCGGATGTGGCGCTGATCGGTACGGCTGACGGTGTGAAAACCATCGTAAAATGATCTGATGGGGGGAGTGCTCCCCCCGCTAAAAAATTTTTGAAAAGCTAAATTTGGTGACTTGTGTCACGCTTTTCCGCCTCTTTTGCCGATCCTGCCACGTTTGTAAATTTCCTCAGCATTTTACTCTGTCATTTTGCCCTGTATGACTTTTCTTCAGAGTGCCGACGCAAACGTTCATATTGCTGCAATAGTTTTTTTTGATATGTTGGCTACAGCGGATTTCAATCCAGCACAACATCAGTTCAGATAAAAACAGGGTCGGGGAAATGGCAAAGGTATCACTGGAGAAAGACAAGATTAAATTCCTGCTGGTCGAGGGCGTGCATCAGAAAGCGCTTGATAGCCTTCGTGCGGCGGGTTACACCAACATCGAATTTCACAAAGGCGCGCTGGACACGGAAGAGCTGAAAGCCGCCATCCGTGATGCCCACTTCATTGGCCTGCGATCCCGTACCCATCTGACTGAAGACGTGATTGCCGCGGCAGAAAAGCTGGTTGCTATTGGCTGTTTCTGCATCGGCACCAACCAGGTCGACCTGAACGCTGCCGCAAAACGCGGTATCCCGGTCTTTAACGCCCCGTTCTCTAACACCCGTTCCGTGGCGGAGCTGGTAATTGGCGAGCTGCTGCTGCTGCTGCGCGGTATCCCGGAAGCTAACGCCAAAGCGCACCGCGGCGTGTGGAACAAACTGGCCGCGGGCTCATACGAAGCCCGTGGTAAAAAGCTGGGTATCATCGGCTACGGCCACATCGGTACCCAACTGGGGATCCTGGCGGAATCGCTGGGGATGCACGTCTACTTCTACGATATCGAAAGCAAGCTGCCGCTGGGTAACGCGACGCAGGTACAGCATCTGTCTGACCTGCTGAACATGAGCGACGTGGTCAGCCTGCACGTGCCGGAAAACGCCTCCACCAAAAACATGATGGGCGCGGAAGAGCTGGCGCTGATGAAGCCGGGATCTCTGCTGATCAACGCCGCGCGTGGTACGGTGGTCGATATCCCTGCGCTGTGCGATGCGCTGAAGCGTAAGCATCTGGCGGGGGCGGCCATCGACGTGTTCCCTACGGAACCTGCCACCAACAGCGATCCGTTTAACTCTCCGCTGTGCGAATTCGACAACGTGATCCTGACGCCGCACATCGGCGGTTCTACTCAGGAAGCGCAGGAGAATATTGGTCTGGAAGTGGCGGGTAAGCTGAGCAAATATTCCGACAACGGTTCAACGCTTTCTGCGGTGAACTTCCCGGAAGTGTCTCTGCCGCTGCACGGCGGTCGTCGTCTGCTGCACATCCATGAAAACCGTCCTGGCGTGCTGACCGCAATTAACCAGATTTTTGCCGAGCAGAGCGTCAACATTGCCGCCCAGTATCTGCAGACCAACTCGCAGATGGGCTATGTGGTCATTGATATCGAAGCGGATGAAGACGTGGCTGAAAAAGCGTTGCAGAGCATGAAGGCCATTCCGGGAACGATTCGCGCGCGCCTGCTGTACTGATGGTGCGGTCTGTGGTGTCGGGTGGCGGCTACGCCTTACCCGACCTACGTTGAGCTTTTGTAGGCCGGGTAAGCGTAAGCGCCACCCGGCTTTATGCTACCAAAGCCACGTTTTACCTGGCGTTACCACCGCAGGCAGCGGAATATCCCATTTCTCCACCGGCAAGGCTTCTACAGCCTGGCAATCATGCGCATAGCCCACCGGCTGCAACCCATACTGCCGCCAGTTTTGCAGCGTTCGGTCGTAAAAACCGCCGCCCATACCTAAGCGCTGTCCCTGCTCATCAAACGCCACCAGCGGCGTAATCAGCACGTCCAGCTGTGACAGCGGGAGTACGTCGCGCACGTCGAGTTTCGGTTCGGTGATTTTCAGACGATTCACCACCAGTTCGCTGTGCGGATGGTAATGCAGAAACAGCAGATTGCCCCGGCTGAACGGATGCAGTACCGGCAGGTAAACTTTTTTCCCGGCGCGCCAGAGTTGGTCGATAAGCGGCTGGGTGTCCAGTTCGCCGTCAAACGAG
Source organism: Enterobacter cloacae complex sp. I3 (assembly GCF_014896175.1). Classification (NCBI taxonomy): domain Bacteria; kingdom Pseudomonadati; phylum Pseudomonadota; class Gammaproteobacteria; order Enterobacterales; family Enterobacteriaceae; genus Enterobacter; species Enterobacter cloacae complex sp. I3. The sequence goes on along the minus strand of NZ_JADBQZ010000021.1, from coordinate 31,305 downwards.
AGAAACAGCGCGACGGTGTTTGCCATCACCACGGGCGGATAGGCCATCATGCGGGCAGCGGCCTGCTGCGCAAAGTGTGCTTGTTGTTCGGACGTAAGGGCGCGACGACGCTGGCGAATGAGCTGACGGATGTCCTGGCGTGAAGCAGAAACTTCAGGGAATTGAGTCATGGTAGTCGGTAGAAGAAGAGAGAGGGAATCTCCGAGATGCCGCCGCAGGCTGTAACCCTTGAACCCTTGGTTCAAGGTGAATGTGTCGTCATAGTTTTAAGGCTTCTCGGACGAACCGAGCATGCTCACCAACCATGGAGCGCCACATTCTTGTGGTATGAAATATCGGCTCAGGGGACTGGCCCGCTTGCAAACATCTCAGAGAAATTTTGTCTTCACAGTTACTCTACCATAGTCAACTGCGAAGTGTTATTCAAACTTTGGTCCCGGTCTTTCGGGATTGCGACCTTGATCAAGCAACGCCTGTTCAATGGTCTGCTGGAGCATTTTAATGCGCTGCTCCATGCTAGCCGCGTAATCGCGGGTCTTCGCTTTTTCCTGAGTCAGTTCATAGCTGATGTTCAACGCGGCGATGAAAACCAGCTGCTCAGTATTTGTGACTCTAGTGCGTTCTTTTAGATCTTGCAACCGCTGATTCAAATCGTCCGCAGCCTGATTCAAAGCATCCCTTTGTTCAGGCGGACAATTCACTCGCAGTGAACGGCCAAAAATCTGGAGATCGACGGGTTGTGCAGACATGCCACCTTCCTGCTGATTGACTGCGCTGCCTTCGCTTACTGCCCCGGGGGCTGCGAAGGGGCGACACTATAGCTACCCTGATGTGAAGATACAAGCCCTTTTCTGGTATCACCAGGGTCCAAAGTGGTAGCATATCATGAATATCCTCCCTTTGATGACGAATGCGTATGTCTATACAGAACGAAATGCCTGGTTACAAGGATTTAAACCAGTTACTGAACCAGCAGGGAGTCGGTCTTACCCCTGCCGAAATGCACGGTCTGATCAGCGGCATACTGTGCGGCGGAAACAGCGACAGCTCATGGCAGCCGCTGATCCACGACCTCACCAACGAAGGGCTGGCGTTTGGCCACGAACTGGCGGAAGCGCTGCGAAAAATGCACGCGGCAACCAGCGATTCGCTGGAAGACGATGGCTTCCTTTTTCAGCTTTATCTGCCTGAAGGCGACGATGTCAGCGTCTTCGATCGCGCCGATGCGCTCGCGGGGTGGGTAAACCACTATCTGCTTGGCCTGGGCGTCACCCAGCCTAAGCTTGATAAAGTCACCGGCGAAGCGGGTGAAGCGATTGACGATCTGCGCAACATCGCCCAGCTTGGCTACGATGAAGAGGAAGATCAGGAAGAGCTGGAAATGTCTCTCGAAGAGATCATCGAGTACGTGCGCGTGGCGGCGCTGCTGTGCCACGACAACTTTACGCGCTCGCAGCCGACCGCGCCGGAAGTTCGCAAGCCAACCTTACATTAAGAAAAATAACGCACAGGAGGGTGTCATGGTTATCTCGCAACAAGAGTATTTGCGCCGTCGTCAGGCGCTGCTGGCAAACATGCAGCCGGGAAGCGCGGCGCTGATTTTTGCCGCGCCGGAAGTGACGCGCAGCGCCGACAGCGAATACCCCTATCGCCAGAGCAGCGATTTCTGGTACTTCACCGGCTTCAACGAGCCGGAAGCGGTGCTGGTGCTGATTAAGAGCAATGACACCCACAACCACAGCGTGATTTTCAACCGCGTACGAGACTTAACCGCTGAGATCTGGTTTGGCCGCCGCTTAGGGCAAGAGGCCGCCCCGGAAAAGCTGGGCGTTGACCGCGCGCTGGCGTTTAGCGAAATCAACCAGCAGCTCTATCAGCTGCTTAATGGCCTCGACGTGCTCTATCACGCGCAGGGCGAATACGCCTACGCCGATGAGATTGTTTTCAACGCGCTGGAAAAACTGCGTAAAGGCTCGCGGCAGAACCTGTCCGCGCCCGCCACCCTCACGGACTGGCGTCCGGTGGTGCACGAGATGCGTCTGTTCAAATCTGAAGAAGAGCTGAACGTGCTGCGCCGTGCGGGCGAAATCAGCGCCCTGGCGCACACCCGCGCGATGGAAAAATGTCGTCCCGGAATGTTTGAATACCAGCTGGAAGGCGAAATTCACCACGAATTTAACCGCCACGGCGCGCGTTATCCCTCCTACAACACCATCGTTGGCGGCGGGGAAAACGGCTGCATTCTGCACTACACAGAAAACGAAAGCGCGCTGCGCGACGGCGATCTGGTGCTGATTGACGCCGGTTGCGAATATCAGGGCTACGCCGGCGACATCACGCGTACCTTCCCGGTGAACGGCAAGTTTTCGCCAGCGCAGCGGGCGATTTATGACATCGTTCTCGAATCTCTCGAGACGGCGCTGACGCTGTATCGCCCGGGCACCTCCATTCAGGAGGTGACCGGTGAGGTGGTGCGCATCATGATTACCGGGCTGGTTAAGCTTGGGATCCTCAAAGGGGATGTCGATACCCTGATTACCGAGAATGCTCACCGCCCGTACTTTATGCACGGCCTGAGCCACTGGCTGGGGCTGGACGTGCACGACGTGGGCGCGTACGGCCCTGAACGTTCGCGCGTGCTTGAACCGGGCATGGTGCTGACCGTCGAGCCGGGCCTGTACATCGCGCCGGATGCCGACGTGCCAGAGGAATACCGCGGAATTGGCATTCGTATTGAAGACGACATCGTCATCACCGAAACCGGCAACGAAAACCTGACCGCGAGCGTGGTGAAAAAAGCGGACGATATCGAGGCGCTGATGGCAGCGGCGCGCGTATGAGCGTGATTATCGTTGGCGGCGGCATGACCGGCGCCACGCTGGCGTTAGCCATCTCGCATTTGACGAAGGGGCAGCTTCCGGTGCATCTGGTTGAAGCCGTCGCGCCGCAGGCGAAGAATCACCCTGGGTTTGATTCCCGCGCCATTGCCCTGGCGCAGGGCACCTGCCAGCAGCTATCCCGCATTGGCATCTGGCAGGCCATCGCCGACTGCGCTACCGCCATTAATACCGTGCACGTAAGCGATCGCGGTCATGCCGGGTTTGTGACGCTGGATGCCCATGATTACCGTATTGACGCGCTGGGTCAGGTCGTTGAACTGCACGATATTGGCCTGCGCCTGTTCCGCCTGTTACAGGACGCGCCGGGCGTCACGTTGCACTGCCCGGCACGCGTTGCCAGCTTCACCCGCAGTGAAGACGCGGTCAGCGTAACGCTGGACAATGGCACCGTGCTTGACGGACAGCTTCTGGTGGCGGCTGACGGGTCGCGCTCGGCGCTCGGCACCCAGTGCGGCGTAGAGTGGCGGCAGCAGCCTTACGGGCAGGTCGCGGTTATCGCGAACGTCTCGACCGCAGCAGAACACAACGGCCGGGCGTTTGAGCGCTTCACCCAGCACGGCCCGCTGGCGATGCTGCCGATGACGGGCGGGCGCTGCTCGCTGGTCTGGTGCCACCCGCAGGAAAAGGCCGAAGAGGTTAAATCCTGGTCCGACGAACGTTTTTGTACCGAGCTGCAGAAAGCCTTTGGCTGGCGGCTGGGGCGTATTACCCATGCCGGGAAACGTGCGGTCTATCCGCTGTCGTTAACCACGGCATCACAGTCTGTTTCTCACCGCGTGGCGCTGGTCGGCAATGCGGCGCAAACCCTCCACCCCATCGCCGGGCAGGGCTTTAACCTTGGCCTGCGGGATGTGATGAGCCTGGCCGAAACGCTTTCGCAGGCGTGGAGCGAACAAAAAGACTGTGGCGCTTACCCGGTGCTAAGCCATTACCAGACGCGACGTCAGGCCGATAAAGAGGCGACAATTGGCGTCACCGACGGCTTAGTCCATCTCTTTGCTAATCGCTGGGCGCCGCTGGTTGTTGGTCGCAACCTCGGGCTGATGGCGATGGAACTGTTCATTCCGGCACGTGACGTGCTGGCGCAGCGGACCCTGGGTTGGGTCGCGCGTTAAGGAGTTATCACTGTGCAAAATGTTGATGTTGCCATCGTTGGCGGCGGAATGGTTGGACTGGCGCTGGCCTGTGGATTACAGGGCAGCGGCCTGCGCGTGGCCGTGCTGGAGCAAAAGCAGCCCCAGCCTGTCGCATCAGATGCCCCGCCGGAACTCCGCGTGTCGGCGATTAACGCGGCCAGCGAAAAGCTTTTGACGCGTCTCGGCGTCTGGTCAGATATCGTCGCCCAGCGCGCCAGCTGCTATCACGGCATGGAAGTGTGGGACAAAGACAGCTTTGGCCATATTGCCTTTGATGATGAAAGCATGGGCTATAGCCATCTGGGGCATATCATAGAGAATGCGGTGATCCACCACGCGCTGTGGCAGAAAGCAGAGCAGTGCAGCGACGTGACGCTAATTGCGCCTGCGCAGATCCAGCAGGTGGCATGGGGCGAAAACGAGGCGTTTATCACCCTGCAAAGCGGCGACATGCTGACCGCGCGTCTGGTGGTCGGTGCCGACGGCGCTAACTCCTGGCTGCGCAACAAGGCTGATATCCCGCTAACGTACTGGGATTACCGCCATCATGCGATGGTGGCAACGATCCGCACCGAAGAGCCGCACGGCGGCGTTGCGCGGCAGATTTTCCACAACGACGGCATACTGGCGTTCCTGCCGCTTGCCGATCCTCACCTGTGCTCAATTGTCTGGTCCCTGGTGCCGGAGAAAGCGCAGCAGATGCAGGATGCGACGCCGGAGGCCTTTAACCAGGCGCTGTGCGTGGCGTTTGATAACCGCCTTGGCCTGTGCACGCTTGAAAGCGAGCGGCTGGTTTTCCCGTTAACCGGCCGCTACGCGCGTCAGTTTGCCGCGCACCGCCTGGCGCTGGTGGGGGATGCGGCCCATACCATTCATCCGCTGGCCGGACAGGGCGTTAACCTCGGCTTTATGGACGCGGCGGAACTGGTGGAAGAACTGCGTCGCCTGCACCGTGAAGGTAAAGATATCGGCCAGCATCTGTATCTGCGTCGCTACGAGCGCAGCCGCAAGCACAGTGCGGCGATGATGCTGGCAGGAATGCAGGGCTTCCGCGAGCTGTTTGCCGGGGCAAATCCGGCGAAAAAACTGCTGCGCGATATCGGCCTCAAGCTGGCCGACACCCTTCCCGGCGTCAAACCTCAACTTCTTCGTCAGGCAATGGGTCTTAACGATCTTCCCGACTGGTTACGCTAATCTCGATCCCCGTCACACTTTATTTTCCCGGCCTCTGCGCCGGGGAAATCCCCTCGTTTGAAATATTCTAATTCCACGCCATTTTTCGCATTAGTTATTCTCATGTCGTGATTTTTATGTGACGGAAATTCGGCCCATTTTTCCGCATGAAATATCACCATGTGCTAAATACTGTTAGATTATTGTTAATTTTGTGCGGGGTTAATCGCATTTTTCCAGTGAATAACTCTGTAGGCTTTTCAGCGATTTTTGGTCATAAGCTAATGTGATGACCCGTTTTACCTTATGGTTAACCGCCGGTTTCGGTGGTAAGTTCAGGTAAAAGAGAACGTTTGCGTCGGCATTCGGGAACGAGGCCGACACCGGGTTTCACGGTGAATTTTTCAACGAGGACAAGATGGCTCAACAGACTCCTTTGTACGAACAGCACGTGTTATGCGGCGCCCGCATGGTGGACTTCCATGGCTGGATGATGCCGCTGCACTACGGCTCGCAGATTGATGAGCACCACGCGGTGCGCACCGATGCCGGTATGTTCGACGTGTCCCATATGACGATTGTCGATCTGCGCGGTAGCCGCACCCGGGAGTTTTTGCGTTATCTGCTGGCAAACGACGTCGCCAAACTGAAGACGCCGGGCAAAGCGCTCTATACCGGCATGCTGAATGCCTCGGGCGGCGTGATTGATGACCTTATAGTTTATTACTTCACCGAAGATTTCTTCCGCCTCGTTGTAAACTCCGCCACCCGCGAAAAAGACCTCTCCTGGATCACCCAACACGCCGAACCCTACGCCGTCGACATCACCGTGCGTGACGATCTGTCGCTGATCGCCGTGCAGGGACCGAGCGCGCAGGCGAAAGCCGCGTCTCTTTTTAACGACGAGCAGCGCAACGCCACCGCTGGCATGAAGCCGTTCTTCGGCGTGCAGGCGGGGGATCTGTTTATCGCCACCACCGGCTACACCGGTGAAGCGGGCTACGAAATTGCCATGCCAAACGAGAAGGCCGCCGATTTCTGGCGTGCCCTTGTAGAAGCGGGCGTGAAGCCTGCGGGCCTGGGCGCGCGCGATACGCTGCGTCTGGAAGCGGGCATGAACCTCTACGGTCAGGAAATGGATGAAGGCGTCTCACCGCTGGCGGCCAACATGGGCTGGACCATCGCGTGGGAACCGGCTGACCGTGATTTTATTGGCCGTGAAGCGCTGGAGATGCAGCGCGAGAAGGGTACCGAACAGCTGGTTGGCCTGGTGATGAAGGAAAAAGGCGTGCTGCGCGGCGAACTGCCGGTGCGCTTTACCGATGCTGACGGCAATCATCGCGAAGGCGTGATCACCAGCGGAACCTTCTCCCCGACGCTGGGCTACAGTATTGCACTGGCTCGCGTGCCGGCAGGCATTGGCGAAACGGCGGTAGTGCAAATCCGCAACCGCGAAATGCCGGTCCACGTGACCAAACCGATTTTTGTTCGCGCCGGTAAGCCGGTCGCCTAACTATTTTTATCAGGAGAACTTCAATGAGCAATGTGCCAGCAGAACTGAAATACAGCAAAGAACACGAGTGGCTGCGCAAAGAGGCGGACGGCACTTACACCGTCGGGATCACCGAGCACGCGCAGGAGCTGCTGGGCGACATGGTGTTTGTTGACCTGCCTGACGTGGGCACGACCGTTAGCGCGGGCGACGACTGCGCCGTAGCGGAGTCCGTAAAAGCGGCGTCTGACATCTATGCACCTGTCAGCGGCGAGATTGTTGCGGTCAACGACGCGCTGAGCGATTCGCCAGAGCTGGTCAACAGCGAGCCTTATGAAGGCGGCTGGATCTTCAAGATCAAAGCCAGCGACGAATCCCAGATTGCCGCGCTGCTGGATGCGACCGCGTACGAAGCACTGTTAGAAGACGAGTAAGCCATTATCCCTCTCCCCTTTGGGGAGAGGGTAGGGTGAGGGGAACAGACGACACCCTCATCCCAGCCCTTTCCCTAAGGGTGAGGGAGAAAACACATTCACTGCACGTTTCAGGAACCATCGCTCATGACACAGACTTTAAGCCAGCTTGAAAACCGTGGCGCCTTCATTGAACGTCACATTGGGCCGGATGCTCAGCAACAGCAGGAGATGCTGAAGACGGTTGGCGCGGATTCATTAGACGCACTGATCGGCCAGATTGTGCCAAAAGACATCCAGCTTGCCACGCCGCCTCAGGTGGGCGAAGCCACCACGGAATTCGCCGCGCTGGCGGAGCTGAAGGCCATCGCCAGCCTGAACAAGCGCTATAAGTCTTATATTGGCATGGGCTACACCAACGTGCAGTTGCCGCCGGTGATCCTGCGCAACATGCTGGAAAACCCGGGCTGGTACACCGCTTACACCCCTTATCAGCCAGAAGTCTCCCAGGGGCGTCTGGAAGCGCTGCTGAACTTCCAGCAGGTGACGCTTGACCTGACCGGCATGGATATCGCCTCCGCTTCTCTGCTGGATGAGGCGACCGCCGCCGCCGAAGCGATGGCGATGGCTAAGCGCGTGAGCAAGCTGAAAAACGCTAACCGCTTCTTCGTGGCGGCGGACGTACATCCGCAGACGCTGGACGTGGTGCGCACCCGTGCGGAAACCTTCGGCTTTGAGGTGATCGTCGACGACGCCGACAAAGTGCTGGATCACCAGGACGTCTTCGGCGTGCTGCTGCAGCAGGTGGGTACCACCGGCGAAGTTCACGACTACGGCGCGCTGATTGCCGAGCTGAAATCCCGCAAAGTGGTTGTCAGCGTTGCCGCCGATTTTATGGCGCTGGTGCTGCTGACGGCACCGGGCAAACAGGGCGCGGATATCGTATTCGGCTCAGCGCAGCGCTTCGGCGTGCCGATGGGCTACGGCGGCCCGCACGCGGCGTTCTTCGGCGCGAAAGATGAATTTAAACGCTCCATGCCAGGCCGTATTATTGGCGTGTCAAAAGATGCTGCCGGTAATACCGCGTTGCGCATGGCGATGCAGACCCGCGAGCAGCATATCCGCCGCGAGAAAGCGAACTCCAACATCTGTACTTCCCAGGTACTGCTGGCAAACATCGCCAGCCTGTATGCGGTATTCCACGGTCCGGCTGGCCTGAAGCGCATTGCCAGCCGCATTCACCGCCTGGCCGATATTCTGGCCTGCGGCCTGCAGCAGAAGGGCCTCAAGCTGCGCCACGCGCATTACTTCGACACCCTGTGCGTGGAAGTGGCAGACAAAGCCGCCGTGCTGGCGCGCGCGAATGCAGCAGAAATCAACCTGCGCAGCGACATCCACAACGCGGTCGGCATTACGCTGGATGAAAGCACCACTCGCGACGATATCCTGAACCTGTTCAGCGTGTTGCTGGGCGACGCACACGGTCTGGACGTTGATACGCTCGACAAAGAGGTCGCGCTCGACAGCCGCTCCCTTCAGGAAAGCATGCTGCGCAATGACGCGATCCTGACTCACCCGGTGTTCAATCGCTATCACAGCGAAACCGAGATGATGCGCTATATGCACTCTCTGGAGCGCAAGGATCTGGCGCTGAACCAGGCGATGATCCCGCTGGGCTCCTGCACCATGAAGCTGAACGCCGCGGCAGAGATGATCCCGATTACCTGGCCTGAATTCTCCGAGCTGCACCCGTTCTGCCCGCCAGAACAGGCGGAAGGCTATCACATGATGATTAACCAGCTTTCAGACTGGCTGGTGAAGCTGACCGGCTACGACGCGCTCTGCATGCAGCCGAACTCCGGCGCGCAGGGTGAATACGCGGGCCTGCTGGCGATCCGTCACTATCACGAAAGCCGTAACGAAGGCCACCGTGATATCTGCCTGATCCCAAGCTCCGCCCACGGCACCAACCCGGCCTCAGCCCAGATGGCGGGCATGGAAGTGGTGGTGGTAGCGTGCGATAAGAACGGCAACATCGATTTGGCCGACCTGCGTGCGAAAGCCGAGCAGGCAGGCGACAAGCTCTCCTGCATCATGGTGACCTACCCGTCCACCCACGGCGTGTACGAAGAGACCATCCGTGAAGTGTGCGAAGTGGTGCACCAGTTTGGCGGTCAGGTATACCTCGACGGCGCGAACATGAACGCTCAGGTGGGCATTACCTCTCCGGGCTTTATCGGCGCGGACGTGTCGCACCTGAACCTGCATAAAACCTTCTGCATTCCGCACGGCGGTGGCGGCCCGGGCATGGGACCAATCGGCGTGAAAGCGCACCTGGCGCCGTTTGTGCCGGGGCACAGCGTGGTGCAGATTGAAGGCATGCTGACCCGTCAGGGCGCGGTCTCTGCGGCACCGTTCGGTAGCGCATCAATCCTGCCAATCAGCTGGATGTACATCCGCATGATGGGCGCGGAAGGGCTGAAGCAGGCGAGCCAGGTGGCTATTCTGAACGCCAACTACATTGCGACGCGCCTGAAGTCTGCCTTCCCGGTGCTCTACACCGGCCGCGACGGTCGCGTGGCGCACGAATGCATTCTCGATATTCGTCCGTTGAAAGAGCAGACCGGCATCAGCGAGCTGGACATCGCCAAGCGTCTGATCGACTACGGCTTCCACGCGCCAACCATGTCGTTCCCGGTTGCGGGTACGCTGATGGTGGAGCCAACGGAATCTGAAAGCAAAGCCGAGCTGGACCGCTTTATCGACGCGATGCTGGCCATCCGCATGGAGATCGACCGCGTGCAGGACGGCGAATGGACGCTGGAAGATAACCCGCTGGTCAACGCCCCGCACACCCAGCACGAGATGGTGGCTGAGTGGAGCCACGGTTATTCCCGCGAGCTGGCGGTCTTCCCGGCAGGCGTGGCGAACAAATACTGGCCGACCGTGAAGCGTCTCGATGACGTCTACGGCGACCGTAATCTGTTCTGCTCCTGCGTGCCGATGAGCGAATACCAGTAATTATTTGCCATACTGTAGGCCGGGTAAGCGTAAGCGCCACCCGGCTTTTTTTTATCTGGAGGTTGTGAATGGCAATTGTACTGGTCACCGGCGCGAGCCGGGGCATTGGGAAAGCCACCGCGCTGCAGCTGGCACGTGAAGGCTACACCGTGGCGGTGAACTATCACCACAACATTAAAGCCGCGACGGACGTTATCAATCAGATCGTTGAGGCCGGCGGTAAAGCGTTTGCCGTGCGTGCGGACATCAGCGATGAAGCTCAGGTGCTGGCGATGTTTGACAGCATCGATCGTGAAGGTGAGCCGCTTCGCGCGCTGGTCAATAATGCAGGCATTCTGTTTGAACAATCCACCATTGAGAATCTGTCCGCAGAGCGCATTAACCGCGTGCTGGCGACCAACGTCACGGGTTACTTTCTCTGCTGTCGTGAAGCGGTGAAACGCATGTCCACCAAGCATGGCGGCAAGGGCGGGGCGATTGTGAATGTCTCTTCCGCCGCGTCTCGTCTGGGCGCGCCGGGTGAGTATGTCGATTACGCTGCTTCCAAAGGCGCGGTAGATTCGCTGACAACCGGGCTATCGCTGGAGGTGGCGGCGCAGGGTATCCGCGTGAACTGCGTGCGGCCTGGGCTGATTTATACCGATATCCATGCTTCCGGCGGAGAGCCTGGGCGAGTGGATCGCGTGAAATCGTTACTGCCGATGCAGCGCGGCGGCCAGCCGGAAGAGGTGGCGCAGGCGATTGTCTGGCTGCTGAGCGAGAAGGCGTCTTACGTGACGGGCAGTTTTATCGAGCTGGCTGGCGGGAAGTAACCCCCTCACCCTAACCCTCTCCCCAAAGGGAGAGGGTTAGGCGCCCGGCGTTAAAGTTTCTCGCCGTTGCTGGCAATCACGCCTTTATACCACTCGAAGCTTTTCTTACGGGAGCGCGACATGTCGCCCGTGCCGTCGTCGTGCTTGTTGACGTAGATAAAGCCGTAGCGCTTGCTGTACTGACCGGTGGTGAACGACACGCAGTCGATGCAGCCCCACGGCGTATAGCCCATCAGATCCACGCCATCGTGAGTGACGGCTTTGATCATCTCTTCCACGTGGGCACGCAGGTAGTCGATGCGATAGTCATCGTTGATGCTGCCGTCTTCTTCCACCTTGTCGTAGGCACCGAACCCGTTCTCAACGATAAACAGGGGTTTCTGATAACGCTCGTACAGTTCGCACAGGGAATAGCGCAGGCCCACCGGGTCAATCTGCCAGCCCCAGTCGGACGCCTTCACGTGCGGGTTCGGCACGCTGCCTTCAAAGCCGGAAATGGCGTCACCTGTGCCGCCTTCCGCCTTCACCGCGTTGGTCATGTAGTAGCTGAAGCCTAAGTAGTCGCAGGTACCTTCACGCAGGATCTGCTCGTCGCCCGCCTCCATTTTGATGGAAAAGCCGCGGCGCTCCCACTCGTTCAGCACGTAGGACGGGTAGTAACCACGCAGCTGGACGTCGGTAAAGACATAGCGCTCGCGCATGGATTCCTGGGCGAACATCACGTCTTCCGGCTTGCAGGAGAACGGATAGAGCGCCACCATCGCCAGCATGCAGCCGACTTTCATCTCCGGGTTGATGCGGCGCGCGGCTTTCACCGCCAGGGCGCTGGCCACAAACTGGTGGTGCAGCACCTGGTACATAGTCTCTTCCGGGTTGTCATGTTCGGTGTAGACCACGCCCGAGCAGCAGTAGCCGAACAGCGGGGCGCGCCAGTTGCGCTGGTTGTTGATTTCGTTGAAGGTCATCCAGTATTTGACCTTGTGCTTGTAGCGCTCAAACACCACTTCCGCGAAGCGCACGAAGAAATCGACCACTTTGCGGTTGGTCCAGCTACCATACTCCTGCACCAGGTGCAGCGGCATTTCGAAGTGGGAGAGGGTGATCACCGGTTCGATGTTGTACTTCAGCAGCTCATCGAACATGTCGTCGTAAAACTTCAGCCCTTCTTCGTTTGGCTGCGTTTCGTCACCTTTCGGGAAGATGCGCGTCCAGGCGATAGAGGTACGGAAACACTTGAAGCCCATCTCGGCAAATAGCTTGATGTCTTCTTTATAGTGGCCGTGGAAGTCGATGGCTTCGTGGTTTGGGTAGTATTTACCCGGCACCACCTCCTGCGTGATTTCGCGGGGCACGCCGTGTGCGCCGCCGGTCAGCACGTCGCAAATGCTTGGCCCTTTGCCGCCTTTGTTCCAGCCGCCTTCAACCTGATGAGCGGCAACAGCGCCGCCCCATAAAAAATCTTTCGGTAAGGTTATTTTTTTCATCGCTGCTATTCTCATTAAATGGCTTATTGGCATTGAGTCTAGCAAAGCGAAATTGAATGTCACGATATAACAATTTGCGAAAATTGTGATTTGTCACATCGAAAAAACAGGATGTTTTATTCCGTCAGTTTTTTCGCCAGCTTGCGTCCGAGAGATTCCAGAATATAAATGACGGGAATTTGCGTGGTGATATCGTAGACGCCGCCAATTCGCGTCTGGGGAACGTGCCAGGAGAGATTAAAGTCCGCCAGTTTTGCCAGGCGCGAGTGCTCGTGGCTGGTGATAGAGAGCACCTTGCAGTGATGCAGGCTGAACTGGCTGGCGAAGCGCAGGATCTCCTCGGTTTCGCCCGAGACGGAGAGCACAATCGCCAGCGCATTTTTCGCCATATCATTGGTGACCGGGAAATAAGGGTCATCAATATGATTACTGAATTTACCAATATTTGAAAAGAAGCGTGCGCCATATTTGGCCAAAGAGCCTGACGTGCCCGCCCCGACAAATATAATTCGCTCGGAAGACAAAATGATATTTACCGCGTCATTTAATAGCGCGTCGAACTCTTCATTATTCACGCTTTTAAAGAAGCTGATAATTTCGCTGGCGCCGAAATTCGCCTGCTGGGGCTCGTTCTGCTCAAGATAGAGCTTAAAGCGCACGCGAAATTCAGAATACCCTTCACAGTTGAGCTTGCGGCAAAAGCGCAGGATAGTGGTGGTTGAGACGCCGGCCGCATCCGCCAGCTCGCGGATGGTCATGTACATCACTTTGTCCCGGTTTTTGATGACATAGTTGTAGACCATCATTTCCAGGTTATTGAGACTGGCAATGGCGGAGTGGGTGAACATACTCACAGTGGCAAAACTCTCATTCAGACCTCATTTATCCATCATATCATGCAGCCAGACGGCAGGAGCCAATTTTATGCCATTGATTAGTAACGCTTAAATTTTTATGTGAACAAATGTCAGGTGAATTTTTCGTTTATGCTTTTGATTTTTATTATAAAAATTTACTTTAAAATTATTTTAGCTAACAGGTGTTCACTGGAATCATTCTCAGTTAGCATAGTCATGCGATGAATAATCATCTTTAGTTTTCCCGGAGTTTAGTATGGCGAGCAGACCATTAATCGCACAGGGATATTCGCTGGCTGAGGAAGTAGCCAACAGCATCAGCCACGGCATTGGCCTGGTGTTTGGGATTGTCGGTTTAGTGTTATTGCTGGTACAGGCGGCGGATACCAATGCCAGCGCGATGGCTATTACCAGCTATAGCCTGTATGGCGGAAGTATGATCCTGCTGTTCCTGGCCTCGACGCTCTATCACGCGATTCCGCATCAGCGGGCCAAAATATGGCTTAAGAAATTTGACCACTGCGCTATCTATCTGCTGATTGCGGGTACCTATACGCCTTTCCTGCTGGTGGGGCTAAACTCACCGCTGTCGCGCGGCCTGATGATTGTTATCTGGAGCCTGGCGCTGCTGGGGATCCTGTTTAAGCTGACCATTGCGCACCGGTTTAAAGTGTTGTCGCTGGTCACCTATCTGACGATGGGCTGGCTGTCGCTGATTGTGGTGTATCAGCTGGCGATTAAGCTGGCGGTCGGCGGGGTAACGCTGCTGGCGGTGGGCGGTGTGGTCTACTCGCTGGGCGTTATTTTCTACGTCTGCAAGCGCATCCCATACAACCATGCCATCTGGCACGGCTTTGTGCTGGGCGGCAGCGTGTGCCACTTTTTGGCGATTTATTTGTACGTGGGGCAGGTTTAGTTTGTTGTCGGGTGGCGGCTTCGCCTTACCCGACCTGGATTTGCACCCGTAGGCCCGGTAAGCGCAGCGCCACCGGGCGATAAAGCATCACTCTTCCAGTGAATACGGTAGCGGCTCAATACTCAACGTATTCGCGTCGTCGCGCACGCGGAACACGCTGTCCGCTTCCATGTCGTTGTTCATTACAGCCTGTACCAAAAGACGGCCATCTTCCAGCTGGACTGCGGCTAACACGGTACCGGTGCGGCGCCAGTTGTCGCCCATCTTCAGTTCTAAGTCTTCTCCTGCTTCCGGTACGCGGCTGGCATGGCCTGCCAGTGTCCACAACGCGCGTTTGTTTGCCCCACGGAATTTTGCACGCGCGACCATTTCCTGACCGGTGTAGCAGCCTTTTTTAAAGCTGATTCCCCCCAGCGCCTGCAGGTTAGTTGCCTGAGGAATAAACTGCGCGCTATTGGCTGCGTCAATTACCGGCAGACCCGCTTCGATGTTCAGCGCCAGCCACTGCTGGCTGTTGTTGAGCTGCGCTTCGCCGCGCAGCGCCTCGGTCACGCGTTCGGCTGTTGCGGCATCCGTGACTAACAGGAAGCGCTCTGCCGGGTGTTCAAACCACAGGATGGAAGTCGCGCCCTCGCTGACCACCTGTTTTTCTGCATCCGGCAGTTCAGCAAACAGATTTTTCAGCGCCGCACGCGCCTGGAAGCCCGCCACGCCCAGCAGAACATGTTCATCGTCCGGGGCGATGGTGACTTTGGAAAAGACCGCGTATTTTTTCAGTTCTTTGAGCTGCGCATCGCGCAGGCTACGGCGCTCAATAAAGGCAAAACCGTCCTGACGGCGGAAGAGACGCAGGTTGCTCCACATTTTGCCCTTAGGATCGCAGTGCGCGGCCAGCAGATGCTGGTGTTCAGTCAACTGCGCAACATCCGCAGTCACCTGACCCTGCAAGTATTTTTCGGCGTCGGCGCCGGAGAGGGTTGCCAGCGCCCAGTCATCAAGAGAAATAAGCGTCAGCGGCAGACGCGCAGAGGCGGCGGGCTGGCGCGGAGAAAATGGTGTAAAGGCCATAACGGTATCCTGAATTGCTTAACGCTTTGATAATGCCTAATGGTAAAAGAGCCTGCAGGCATTGCAAGCGCTTTCAGCAGACCATTTGTGCCATAAACGGGTTATGCGTAACGCTACGCAAAATAGTGTAATCCGCTGTCTATGTAGGGATAATTCTGGAAGCCTGCTCGTCAAACGCAATATTCCAGTAATGAAACGGTCAAAAACACGTTACACTAGCTGGTGTCCCCGTAGAGAAATTAAGAACAGAAAACGGGGTACCGACTGTGCCAAACGTAATGCAGGAAACTGAACATGGATATTAACAACAAGGCCCGTATTCACTGGGCATGCCGACGCGGAATGCGTGAACTTGATATTTCCATCATGCCTTTCTTCGAATATGAGTACGACAGCTTAAGCGATGATGATAAGCGTCTGTTTGTTCGCCTGCTTGAGTCTGACGATCCGGATTTATTCAACTGGCTGATGAACCACGGCAAACCCGCCGACACCGAGTTGCAACGGATGGTGCAATTAATTCAAACACGGAATCGGGAACGTGGTCCTGTGGCAATCTGATCTTCGCGTCTCGTGGCGCTCGCAGTGGATGTCTTTATTGCTCCACGGGCTGGTTGCGGCCATCGTTTTACTCATGCCGTGGCCGCTCAGCTATACGCCGCTGTGGCTGCTATTACTTTCGTTTGTTGTTTTTGACAGCGTACGCAGCCAGCGTCGCATTAACGCGCGTCAGGGCGAGATTAAGCTGCTGATGGATTCCCGCCTGCGCTGGCAGGGAAAAGAGTGGGATATTCTCGGTGTACCCTGGATGCTTAACGCCGGGATGATGTTACGGTTACGCAAAGTGGGGGGCGGACGTTGCCAGCACCTGTGGCTGGCGGCGGACAGTATGGACGCATCAGAATGGCGGGATCTGCGCCGGATGTTGCTGCAACAGCCGACGCAGGAGTAACGCGCGTTAGCTGAATTTTTCTGCCATTTCGCCGAGGATCTGCTCGCACCAGGCCTGCAGGCGCTCGTCGCTGAGATCGTACTGATTGGTTTCATCCAGCGCGAGCCCGACAAACAGCTCGCCGTCGGCAATAATCGGCTTTTTACTGGTGAATTCATACCCTTCGGTTGGCCAGTAGCCGATAAATGCCGCCCCTTTTGGTGCCAGCTTATCGTGCAGCATGCCGAGTGCGTCCAGGAACCATTCGCCGTAGCCTAACTGGTCACCCATGCCGTACATCGCAATAATTTTACCGTCGAAATTGACTGAATCGAGCTCATCCCAGATGGCTTCCCAGTCTTCCTGTATCTCACCAAAATCCCAGGTTGGGATGCCCAGAATCAGCACATCGTACTGCTCCATCAAGGCGACCGCGTCATCTTTCAGGTTATGCAACGTCACCAGTTCCGGGCCAATGATGTCGCGAATTTTCTCCGCCGCCATTTCGGTGTAGCAGGTGCTGGAACCATAGAACAGACCAATATTCATCGCGTAACTATCTCAATTCTTGCTATGACTTTGCGCGTAGTGTACCAGAAATCGGTCGCAATCAGGCATAATGGCCTGACTGCAAAATCAAAGGGGCTGATGTGGAAAAGGATCTCGCACTCGTTGAACAGTTTCTCGACGCGCTGTGGCTGGAGAAAAATCTGGCCGAGAATACCCTCAGTGCCTACCGGCGCGATCTCACCATGCTGGTCGAGTGGCTGGCGCGTCGGGAGCTATCGCTTGCGAGCGCGCAAAGCGACGACCTGCAGGCGCTGCTCGCTGAACGCGTAGAAGGAGGGTACAAAGCCACCAGCTCTGCACGCTTGCTCAGCGCAATGCGTCGGCTTTTCCAGCATCTTTACCGGGAGAAGATTCGCGAAGACGATCCCAGCGCGCTGCTGGCGTCCCCGAAACTCCCGCAGCGGCTGCCGAAAGATCTCAGCGAAGCACAAGTTGAGAGATTATTACAGTCACCGGCTGTTGACCTGCCGCTGGAGTTACGCGATAAAGCCATGCTTGAGCTATTGTATGCTACCGGCTTGCGCGTTTCGGAACTGGTTGGCCTGACGATGAGCGACATTAGCCTGCGTCAGGGCGTGGTGCGCGTCATCGGTAAAGGAAACAAGGAAAGGCTGGTTCCGCTGGGAGAAGAGGCGGTTTACTGGCTGGAGACGTATCTTGAGCATGGCCGCCCCTGGCTGCTCAATGGCGCGTCTATCGACGTCCTGTTTCCGAGCCAGCGCGCGCAGCAGATGACGCGACAAACGTTCTGGCATCGCATCAAGCATTACGCCACACTGGCGGGTATCGACAGTGAAAAGCTTTCGCCGCACGTATTGCGTCACGCCTTCGCGACGCATCTGTTAAACCACGGCGCAGATTTACGCGTGGTGCAGATGCTGCTGGGACACAGCGATCTTTCAACGACGCAAATTTACACCCATGTCGCGACGGAACGCCTGCGGCAGCTACACCAACAGCACCACCCTCGTGCGTGAGTGCCGACAAATTGTAACAGGATCAATTATGAAAAAGTCTTTTGTGCTGTTCACCCTGCTGGCAGCCTCATTTACCGGCTTCGCCCATGCGGATGACGCCGCCATCAAACAGTCTCTGGCTAAGCTTGGCGTCACCAGCAGCGACATCCAGCCTGCGCCGGTTGCCGGTATGAAAACCGTACTGACCAACAGCGGCGTGCTGTACGTCACCGAAGATGGCAAACACTTTATTCAGGGACCGCTGTACGACGTGAGCGGCGCGCAGCCGGTGAACGTCACCAACCAGCTGCTGATGAAAAACCTGAACGCGCTCGAAAAAGAGATGATCGTCTATAAAGCGGCGCAGGAAAAACATGTGATTACCGTCTTCACCGACATCACCTGTGGCTACTGCCACAAGCTGCATGAACAGATGAAAGACTATAACGCGCTGGGCATTACCGTGCGTTACCTGGCCTTCCCGCGCGCAGGCGTACAGAGCAAGCCAGAGCAGGACATGAAAGCGATCTGGTGTGCCAAAGACCGCAACAAAGCGTTTGATGACGCGATGAACGGTAAAGACGTTAAGCCTGCCTCCTGCGACATCGACATTGCTAACCACTACGCGCTGGGCGTGCAGTTTGGCGTGAGCGGTACGCCAGCGATTGTCCTGAGTAACGGCTATGTTGTTCCGGGCTATCAGGGACCGAAAGAGATGAAAGAGTTTCTCGACGCGCACCAGAAACAGTTTGGTGGTAAATAATTCGCGTGAAAGCTCCCATCAAATTGCGCCGCCGCGAGGCGGTTGAACACGTTGATTTACCGGACGATCTCGCGCCGCTGCTAAAGCGCCTCTACGCCAGCCGCGGCGTGCGTCGCGCAGAGGATCTTGAGCGCAGCGTGAAAGGGATGCTGCCCTGGCAGCAGCTGAACGGTATCGAGAAAGCTACCGAAATGCTCTACAACGCGCTGCGTGAGGGAACGCGCATTGTGGTTGTAGGGGATTTCGACGCCGACGGCGCAACCAGCACTGCCCTGAGCGTGCTCAGCCTGCGCGCGCTGGGCTGCGATAATGTCACCTATCTGGTGCCGAACCGCTTTGAAGACGGCTATGGCCTCAGCCCGGAGGTGGTCGATCAGGCCCATGCCCGCGGTGCGCAGATGATCATGACCGTCGACAACGGGATCTCCTCCCATGCGGGCGTCGATCATGCTCACGCTTTGGGGATCCCGGTGCTGGTCACCGATCATCACCTGCCCGGCGATACGCTCCCCGCAGCAGAAGCGATTATTAACCCCAACCTGCGCGACTGCGATTTCCCGTCGAAATCCCTCGCCGGCGTGGGCGTGGCGTTTTATCTGATGCTGGCGTTGCGTACTCTCTTACGCGATAAGGGCTGGTTCGAATCCCGCGGCATTGCCGTTCCAAACCTGGCCGAATACCTCGACCTGGTGGCGCTGGGCACCGTGGCGGACGTGGTACCTCTTGATGCCAATAACCGCATTTTGACCTGGCAGGGCTTAAGCCGTATTCGCGCGGGCAAGTGCCGTCCCGGAATTAAGGCGCTGCTGGAGATTGCCAACCGCGATCCGCTTAAGCTGGCGGCAAGCGACCTGGGCTTTGCCCTCGGGCCGCGTCTAAACGCTGCCGGAAGGCTGGACGATATGTCCGTCGGCGTGGCGCTGCTGCTGTGCGACAACATCGGCGAAGCGCGCGTGCTGGCCAACGAGCTGGACGCCCTGAACCAGACCCGTAAAGAGATTGAGCAGGGGATGCAGGCCGAAGCGCTGACCCTGTGCGAAAAACTTGAGCGCAGTGGCGATACGCTGCCGGGCGGGCTGGCAATGTACCACCCCGAGTGGCATCAGGGCGTGGTCGGCATTCTGGCGTCGCGCATTAAAGAGCGCTTCCACCGCCCGGTGATCGCGTTTGCGCCTGCGGGTGACGGCACGCTGAAAGGCTCTGGCCGTTCGATTCAGGGGCTGCACATGCGCGATGCGCTGGAGCGTCTGGATACGCTTTATCCCGGTCTGATGATCAAGTTCGGCGGCCACGCGATGGCGGCAGGCTTGTCGCTGGAAGAGGCAAAGTTCGACGAGTTCCAGCGCCTGTTTGGCGAGCTGGTCACCGAGTGGATTGACCCGGCGCTGCTGCAGGGCGAAGTGGTCTCTGACGGTGAGCTGTCCGTCTCCGAAATGACGATGGAGGTCGCGCAGATGCTGCGCGATGCCGGTCCATGGGGACAGATGTTCCCGGAACCGCTGTTCGACGGGCGATTCCGCCTGCTGCAGCAGCGTATCGTTGGCGAACGTCACCTGAAAGTGATGGTTGAGCCGGTGGGCGGCGGACCGCTGCTGGACGGCATCGCCTTCAACGTTGACACCTCCATCTGGCCGGACAACGGCGTGCGCGAGGTCGAGCTGGCGTACAAACTGGATATCAACGAGTTTCGCGGTAACCGCACCCTTCAGATCATCATCGACAATATCTGGCCAATTTAGCGGCAGTAATCTCTATAAAAAAGGGCGTGGATTCGGTACAATCCCGCTCTTATCACCGCATTTTGACAAGTCCATAAAAGAAAACAGACCATGTTTGAAATTAATCCGGTAAAAAACCGTATTCAGGACCTCACGGAGCGCTCTGACGTTCTTAGGGGGTATCTTTGACTACGATGCCAAGAAAGAGCGTCTTGAAGAAGTAAACGCCGAGCTGGAACAGCCGGACGTCTGGAACGAACCTGAACGCGCACAGGCGCTGGGTAAAGAGCGTTCCTCTCTCGAAGCTATCGTAGATACGTTGGATCAAATGGCCCAGGGGCTGGAAGACGTTTCCGGTTTGCTGGAGCTGGCCGTCGAAGCCGACGACGAAGAAACCTTTAACGAAGCCGTGGCAGAACTCGACGGGCTGGAAGAGAAGCTGGCACAGCTGGAATTCCGTCGCATGTTCTCCGGCGAATACGACAGCGCTGACTGCTATCTCGATATTCAGGCAGGTTCTGGCGGTACCGAAGCGCAGGACTGGGCCAGCATGCTGATGCGTATGTATCTGCGTTGGGCGGAAGCGCGCGGCTTCAAAACCGAAATTATCGAAGAGTCTGAAGGTGAAGTGGCCGGTATTAAATCCGTCACTATCAAGATCATTGGCGACTACGCCTACGGCTGGCTGCGTACCGAAACCGGCGTTCACCGCCTGGTGCGTAAAAGCCCGTTTGACTCCGGTGGCCGTCGTCATACTTCCTTCAGCTCCGCGTTTGTTTACCCGGAAGTTGACGAAGATATCGATATCGAAATTAACCCGGCGGACCTGCGTATTGACGTTTACCGCGCGTCCGGCGCGGGTGGTCAGCACGTTAACCGTACGGAATCTGCGGTGCGTATTACCCACATTCCAACCGGGCTGGTAACACAGTGCCAGAACGACCGTTCCCAGCATAAGAACAAAGACCAGGCCATGAAGCAGATGAAAGCGAAGCTTTATGAGCTGGAGATGCAGAAGAAAAATGCTGAGAAACAGGCGATGGAAGACAACAAGTCTGACATCGGTTGGGGCAGCCAGATCCGTTCTTACGTCCTTGATGACTCCCGCATCAAAGACCTGCGTACCGGGGTTGAAACCCGCAACACGCAGGCGGTGCTGGACGGCAGCCTGGACCAATTTATCGAAGCAAGTTTGAAAGCAGGGTTATGAGGAACCAACATGTCTGAACAACAAGCACAGGGCGCTGACGCGGTAGTCGATCTTAACAACGAACTGAAAACCCGCCGCGAGAAGCTGGCAGCGCTGCGCGAGCAGGGCGTGCCGTTCCCGAACGATTTTCGTCGTGACCACACCTCAGACCAACTGCACGCTGACTTCGACGGTAAAGAGAACGAAGAGCTGGAAGCGCTGAACATCGAAGTGGCCGTTGCAGGCCGTATGATGACCCGCCGTATCATGGGTAAAGCCTCCTTCGTGACCTTGCAGGACGTCGGCGGCCGTATTCAGCTGTACGTTTCCCGTGACGACCTGCCGGAAGGCATCTACAACGAGCAGTTCAAGAAGTGGGACCTGGGCGATATCCTGGGCGCGAAAGGTAAACTGTTTAAAACCAAAACCGGTGAACTGTCTATCCACTGCACCGAGCTGCGTCTGCTGACCAAAGCCCTGCGCCCGCTGCCGGACAAGTTCCACGGTTTGCAGGATCAGGAAGCGCGCTATCGTCAGCGCTACCTGGACCTCATCTCTAACGATGAATCCCGCAAGACCTTCAAAATTCGCTCCCAGATCATGGCCGGTATTCGCCAGTTCATGGTCAACCGCGACTTTATGGAAGTGGAAACCCCGATGATGCAGGTGATCCCTGGCGGCGCGTCTGCGCGTCCGTTCATCACCCATCACAACGCCCTGGACCTGGACATGTACCTGCGTATCGCGCCGGAACTGTACCTGAAGCGTCTGGTGGTCGGTGGTTTCGACCGCGTGTTCGAAATCAACCGTAACTTCCGTAACGAAGGTATCTCCGTTCGCCATAACCCAGAGTTCACCATGATGGAACTCTATATGGCGTACGCGGACTACAAAGATCTGATCGAGCTGACCGAATCCCTGTTCCGTACCCTGGCGCAGGACATTCTGGGCACTACGCAGGTTCCTTACGGTGAAGAAGTCTTCGACTTCGGCAAGCCGTTCGAAAAACTGACCATGCGCGAAGCGATCAAGAAATACCGTCCGGAAACCAACATGGCGGATCTGGATAACTTCGACTCTGCGAAGGCCATCGCTGAAAGCATCGGCATCAAGGTTGAGAAGAGCTGGGGTCTGGGCCGTATCGTGACCGAGATCTTCGAAGAAGTGGCGGAAGCACACCTGATTCAGCCGACCTTCATTACCGAATACCCGGCGGAAGTCTCTCCACTGGCGCGTCGTAATGACGAGAACCCGGAAATCACCGACCGTTTCGAATTCTTCATCGGCGGCCGTGAAATCGGCAACGGCTTTAGCGAGCTGAACGATGCGGAAGACCAGGCGCAGCGTTTCCAGGATCAGGTTGACGCGAAAGCGGCTGGCGACGACGAAGCGATGTTCTTCGATGAAGACTATGTGACCGCGCTGGAGCACGGCCTGCCGCCAACTGCAGGTCTGGGTATTGGTATCGACCGTATGGTGATGCTGTTCACCAACAGCCACACCATTCGTGACGTGATCCTGTTCCCGGCAATGCGCCCGGTGAAATAAGGCGTTACGTTGCTAAAAAAGCCCCGAAAGGGGCTTTTTTATTGCGCCGCGAACGCTCTCAGCGCGTCTCGCGCGACCGTTGCTTCCTGCACCATCCACGGGCTAAAGCTCCATGGGGCGGCGTCCAGCGCGCGGAATAACGACTCCAGCGTCACCCATTCAAATGCCATCACTTCATCATGGTTAATTCGCAGTTCGCTGGTGACGCGGGCAGCGAAGACCGGGCAAATCTCGTTTTCCACGATCCCGGAAGGATCCGTTTCGCGGTAGCGGAATTCTGAGGCGACAGGCGTAATCGCGGTAATTTCTGCGCCAATCTCATCGCGGCAGCGACGGATAATTGCCTCTTCCGTCCGTTCACCAGATTGAGGGTGACCGCAGACGGAGTTCGTCCAGACGCCCGGCCAGGCTTTTTTACTTAGTGCGCGTCGGGTTACCAGACACTCGCCTTCGGCGTTAAACAGCCAGGATGAGAACGCCAGATGCAGCGGGGTTTGGGCAGTATGCGCGGCGTATTTTTCCTGAGTGCCAATTACCATTCCCTGGTCATTAACCAAAATAACGTGTTCTTGAATACTCATTCATGCTCCAGTGCCAACGATGCGGATGGTTCTGCACCATCAACAGGGAGCATTATACGGCAATCTTATACGAACGGTTTGTTTCCAGGAGCGGAAAAGGGCTGACCCATATCTCTCCGGGCTGGTATCATAGTGCGCCATTCACGCTGACCGAGGATCTGTTTTGTTTGCAGGAAGCCTGACGAGAAACCCCATCATCGCCATCTTTTGCCTGACGCTGACGCTATTCCTGGCTGGCTGTTCAGGAAGCAAATCGTCGGATATGGGTAGCTATTCCGGTTCGGTCTATATCGTTAAGCGCGGGGATACGCTGTACCGGATTTCGCGCGCAACGGGGACCAGCGTGAAGGATCTGGCGCGCCTGAATAACATCTCTCCGCCGTACACCATCGAAGTGGGGCAAAAGCTCAAGGTGAACGGCAGTTCATCCTCGGGCAAAAAATCCTCATCGAAAGGCAAAACCGCCAAAGTGACGCCGTCCTATCAGGTACCGCAATCGTCATGGCCGCCGGTTGGACAGCGCTGCTGGATTTGGCCTGCCAGCGGTAAAGTGGTCGCTCCTTACTCACTCTCTGAAGGTGGCAACAAGGGTATTGATATCGCCGCTGCGCGCGGTACGCCGGTTTATGCCTCCGGGGCAGGGAAGGTGGTTTATGTGGGGAACCAGCTGCGCGGCTACGGTAACCTCATCATGATTAAGCATGGCGAAGATTACATCACCGCCTACGCGCATAACGACACGATGCTGGTCAACAACGGGCAGAACGTGAAGGCGGGGCAAAAGATTGCCACCATGGGCAGTACCGGTACCGATTCGGTGAAGCTGCACTTCCAGATCCGCTATAAGGCGACGGCCATCGATCCGCAACGCTATCTTCCTGCGCCCGGCAGCAAACCGAAGTGCTAAGTGATTATTTAATCGCCGGTTAGTTGTGAAGAGGCTTGTATGAAGGTGCGTAAGGTCTATAATGCCTTACGCACCTCAAAGCGGGCGTAGTTCAATGGTAGAACGAGAGCTTCCCAAGCTCTATACGAGGGTTCGATTCCCTTCGCCCGCTCCAGATCTCTCCCCTTGTGGCAAAACTTCGATAAAACTCGTTTTGCTTTCAACAACTTACTTAACATAAGTTGTCGTGTTCGTTCTACCATTGAACGACGATTTACCAACACAAGGTACACTGTTAGTTGTCACGGATAGTTACTATGGAAGTAAGAGTATAACTATTCGGCGGCGGCAGTTGTAGCCCTCACACCGCGATAGCACAACGTGAAGGAAAAGCCTGATCCGGGCATTGTCTCTTGCACCAGACCGATCACACGCATTTTAAGCCCGATGTGCGGCCTTGTGGCTGCGTAAACAGGTGTATAGTGGTAAACGTACCTGCACACGATATGCAGGCTCTGCCAGCGCTTCGCTCACGCTCCTGACGGTACACGAGCACCCTGATAAGGTGTGATCCCTCTGACAATCTGATGAAGTCGCTACGCTCCGCTTGTTGCTTGTACCACTAACGGGGCTTTATGGCTTCTATTGTCCAAAATCTGTTAGTTGCGCGTTGTATGCACCTTGGTTAATCTAAGATTAATCCGATAGGGGTGGTGTAGATGCGTGATGGGCGAAGCTCTGGTAGAGATTTGTATGTTAGATTTCAAGGAAGGGGAACTGCTGATGAAGAATAGTATTCTTGCTGATGCTTTGTTGAATGCTGCGAAAAATAGCGAGCCTGAAAGCGCTATCACCAAACTTGTTGCATCAAGTGCTGGAGAACAGCAAAAACAAACCAAAAGAAAACTTCATGCTCAAGAAATGTCTCTACCTGAATTGATCAGGGTAAAAAATGAATACTCTGAAAAAATAAACGATCCGGTAACATCTAACGAGAAGAAGAAAGAAATTTCAGAAATCATTAAATCATTAAATTATGAGATCAGGAATAGAACTAAGGATACGCCTGCACAAAGTCTAAAGGAACCTCGCTCAATATTTAAGCAGGAGAGGAGAGTTGCACGCGAAAATTATAGAAAATCTATTCAGGTTAGATCTTTCAAGAAAACTATCCCGCCGAATCAGTTTACCATTAGCCATGAAAATCGTAGTTTCCTGCCATTGAATGAGAAGACTTTGGAGCGTGAAAGATTGCGTAAAGAGTTAATAGCCAAAGAAGCTCAGGCTGAGCTGGAGAGAATGGCTTTAATTTCTCGCGTTACGCATACTAAAATTATTCAAGAAGAAAGAACTGATACGAAGAAGACATCACCTGCAAAGGTGATCACAAAATTAGATACCAATTCAACAACCAAAATTGAAGTGCCTGAATTTTATTTTAATAGCGAACTGTATAGCCAGTTGATAAGGACTATCCCTGTCACGCAAGCGTACAAGATCGCAAAAAGTCGTGAACTATCTTCAAAATATTATGACAGTAAAGTTGAACCAGGTAAGTTTTCATATTTTAACTCGCTCGCTTACTTAATTTCGTTAAGAAGTAAGAATGAAACAGATGCGCGTGAAATAGCCAAGAAACAAGGGCAGTCTGAAAGGGTTTTGTATGACCTTATCACAGTAGGTTATAAGATTTCTCTAAGTAAAAAAGATTCTGGCGCGGTAAGAAAGAAACAAGAGAAAATTAGTTCCTATCCTGAATCAGTGGATCTTAAATTAATTTCGAGTAATGTTCAGCGTACATTGCAGTTAAGAAGAATTAGTGACCAACAAAGTTTCCGAAGGAGAGTTGAGACCAACTTCAAAGGTAGGTGTGCAGTAACTGGACAATCAATTCAATCTTTGCTTCAAGCCTGTCATTTAGAGGATTATTGTTCTTCGCACAATATGGATACCAGTAACGGCATCCTACTTACCTCGGATTGTCATCGAATGTTCGATAACGGCCAACTTGGTATAAATCCAGATACCCTAACCATACATTTTAATGTTGAATGTATATATGCCCATATGTTTGAGGGTAAAATAATAGGGGCACATACTGTGAAGTTAGACGAGAATAAACTGCGCAGTAAATGGAAATTATTTTTGAAGATCAGATCCAGTTGATATGTTACTTTCAACCTTTGGTCAATTTTAGAATAAGTACAATCCGTCACCACTCTAAAGAAAACTCCTCTGTTAAATCGTCCTGCACGTCCTGACCATACCCGATGTAATACATCGTTGAGCGCGGATCTGTCTGTCCCAGGAAATGGGCGATTGTTTCAATAGCCACTCCAGCATCGAACATCACGCGCCCACGGCTTTTACGTGGTGTATGGCATCCCACGTTAGAGAATCCTGCTCTACGTCCCATCTTCCCAAATTCCTTGAATACCGTGTTACGGGTTACGGCGTTGCCTTTGCTACGTATATCGCCCTTGCTAAAAATGAAATCCGTCTTCACTGGCATATCGGCTTGCTCTGCCTTACGTTGCGCTACGGCTGACAGCATCGCGGCTGTAACCTTTGGCCTTACTACGTTTCCCGTTTTCTCCTGCTTTACCTTGAGGTGAGATTGCCCTTCTACATCTTCGTACCGGAGTTTGAGCACGTCAGAGATACGTAAGCCCGATTCATACATAAACACCCACAAGCAATAGAACAGGTTGCTTCTGGCGTTGCGTTGTAGCTCTGCCGCCACTGCTTTAACTTCGTCTGCACTCTTTAGCGCCTGGCTAATGCCTTTCATCTTTATCCCTCCTCATGTTCGTTTCGTTGAAATCATCATTGATCATAAATTGATCATTTTCAACAGGTTGCAAGATACGTTTGTTTTTGAAGAGCACGAAATGATCAAAATGTGTGCGCGGTTGCTTTACCGATCGAACACCGCCCGAGGCACTTCCCCAACTCCAGGCGTAGAAATCCCGAAATATCCGTAACTGATTGAAAAATAAATGAAAATGCATTTATCCTCATGGTTCGTGAAACGGTGATTCTGTCAAGAGATTTATTTTCGATGACGGGGAGTTACCCCTGTTTGCACGGTGAAGTGATGGAAAAGTGTTCTGATTAAATAAAATCAATGAGTTGCAGAATACACTTTTCTAATGTGTATCGAAGTAGGGCGTAATTGCACGGTAAATGAGAGTGGTTCTCATTTATGTCTGATTGCATCATGAAATGATTAGAATGCTAATAAATTGGAGGGGTTTGCATGTAAAAATCGAATTGTTACTTTATAACAATAAAATGAGAAAACTCGTTCAGCACATTGCACCTATCATGAAAGTAGTTTGCTACGACAAACAGCGCTGATCACGCACTACACAACGGTTTAGCTAAAATGATCATTCTGACAATGAAAGTGAACAATTTACTTTGGCTTACAGCTACACCGATTCTTTACCTGTCATTTAAGATAGGTTTTGATGTTATTAATGCCATGTTTTGATAGGTATTACCTAACATTTACCTCTGGCTATTCTTAGGATTGTTGCATGTGCGATTGATTCGTAGTGAGCAGGGCGAAGATATACATCAAAATGATGTATGTCGAAACTGAGGATAAGCGGATATACATCAAAATGATGTACGGATGCATGGGATACGCATCAAATTGATGTATGGATCGGCAAACTACACATCAAATTGATGTTCTATACAAAGAGATTCTAAAAGCGATCTCTAAAAGAGAGCTTTTAGAAGATCTTGTGAAAGATTCGCTTTGCTGGCGCGTTTCGCCTGGCAAGTGACCTGATTCGCCTTTGGGGCTACTCGGTCAGCCGCTCACGACGCAGCGATCAGCGCATCTGTCTGTGATTGTGCCAGGGCTTCGCCCTCGTGAAACGAGGCACAGAAGCTATGCGCCGTGTGCGCAATGTCTTTCGGCATAACTTCTGCCTGTCTTCCATGCTCCGCATTCATCCATGCAAAGTTAGCCCACGGCTAAGGATTTACTGGTCGCTGATGGCTCCAGTTCATCCAGCCTCAATCCAACACCACCACCTACTATCCTGATAACTACCGTTATCCCTCAGTAGTTTGTGCTATTGGTTTCGGGAGTAAGTGCCAGAGGGCGGCGGTAACGCAAACGGAACGCCCCAGGCGCGCTGAGAGCGTTTTCGAAAGGATAGGGAGGGCATTGCACCTCTCAGGCTTTCAAACCTGTTAGGAAGCGATAGAACGTGTTTTATGATGATATGAATGAGTTGATCACAACGTGTAAGTGCGCTATGATCTGAGATGGATAGAAATAAGTATTGACATTTAAATCATTTCATGATAAAGTAAATGATGTAGGGTGATGAAAGCATTCGTCCCGTCATCATCTCAGGCATCCAGCCTAACGCAAACAATCCAACTTACACCGCACTATCAGGCAACGTGATTAACGTTCTCCCTGGATGGTGTTTCTGTGTTTCTGTGTTTCTAACGCAAGGAGAACCAAAATTAAGTATTTTAATCCAGAACTTGTCTTCGAGGCTTTAAAGGCCGGAAGCCAGACGCGAAATGCAATAAACAGCCAGCGAGCAGCCGCACAACGGCAAGGATATTTCGAACACGCTGAAAGATTGCGTAAAGGAATCGAACTTTACGATCAATGGAAAGCTGAACAGGCTGAAACCACCGCCAACGAATAAACCAGAAGGAGAAAACAAATGAGCGAAATCCAGAAGAAGAAACCAGCCGGAACATTCGTAAAACTGCCGGATGAAGTGTTTAGCACTTTGTTCAAAGAGGCGCGAGCGAGAGGCGTAACAGTGCAGGAGATGTTAATTGACGCTGCAACCACACTTTCCACATCGATTAAGAACGGAGAACGTTCTACTTAATAAGGATACACCATAATATGACTGACATTATAAACAGTAAGGCTTTTAGTTTCACCAACACCGAAGACGCATTTAACGAATGCACCAGGATCACCAATCTTAAAACAGGCGTTACAGAGTACCTTTCTCCTGCTGATAAGCAGTTTTACGTCAGAATGCGCCATCGTTATTATCGCTTTACGATAGAGTTGGGCGGTACTTATTACGATGACATTGATCAGCTTGGTGCAAGTATTGGTGTTAGTTCGGCAACAGCAACACGCATTGTTGCAAAGTTGAAGAAAATCGGACTGATCGCCAGTAATAAGCCAAAGCGCTCAAACCAATGGACCATAACGCCACTCACGCCGGAAAACTTCACCTTTGAACGTGATCGTAATGCGATGGAACGAGATTCCACGCCGGAATGGGTAGATTGCCTAAAACATCCAGTGTTTGGCAAAGTTAGAGAAGACGTAGCGCCAGAGAGGCAGCGCGAAGAGGCCAAAGCAGATCCGATGTGCGAGCTTGACGAAACACCGGAAGAGGAAGCACCAGCACCGGAAAAAGTGGAGCCAACACCTAAGCCAAAGCCCACGAAGAAACCAGCGGCAAGGAAAGCACCCTCCAAACAGCAAACCGTCTCCCCGTTTGAGTTTAAAACGCCACGAGATGAAAACCGGGATTGGTGGTATTTGGAACGCTACAACGATGCAGATCAGTTTACTGGATTTAATGACTTTGATTTGCCTTATCTGGCAATGTTTGAGAGTCAGGGGAAGTTAATAAATCAACATTCAATCCAGTATCTTAAAACCAAACGCGGAGCATACGAACGATCACAACAAACTTAGGAGTAACATTGAATAAACTATACCTATTGAACGAAGCCACACATCATCAAATAGAATGTAACACTGTCTGCCAACGTCTTTATTATCACCTTGCATCTCTTAAACGTGAAAGCGGAGCAATAAAAGCCACCGTGAAACATATCGCTGATGGGATCGGTATAAGTGAGAGCGGGGCGCGGTATTGGTTATTAATAATGAAAGATGCAGCGGTTATTA
The DNA here is from genome assembly GCF_014896175.1 of Enterobacter cloacae complex sp. I3. Taxonomy (NCBI): domain Bacteria; kingdom Pseudomonadati; phylum Pseudomonadota; class Gammaproteobacteria; order Enterobacterales; family Enterobacteriaceae; genus Enterobacter; species Enterobacter cloacae complex sp. I3. The sequence continues at coordinate 965 of NZ_JADBQZ010000021.1, read as the reverse complement.
CAATGGAGCGCCACGGCAAGTATTACGACATTACCGTAAACGAAGCGGTGAGCTTCATTACGACAACCAACTAAGAAACAATACGGGAAACTTTTATGATCATCGCTATCTATTGGCTGTTTGCATTTTACGCAGTATGGACATTAACGAGAAAACACGGAAGTTTCCCTCTACGAGGATAAATGAGTACAAGACAAAGAAACAACTTAGTGCGTATTGAGAAAGCAGCACGAGCCAGCAAACGTAAATACAGCCGTCAGTTGAAAGAACATGCAACTGAATCCATCCCTGGGGAGTGGATCACCGAAATAATAGAATACCCTGCAACGGTGCCAACCGGATCAGAGTTTGAACTATTGCAGGATGTTTTAGCCTCTTCGGATAACGTCTTCTATAAACCACGCCGCCGCCGTGAATACCGTGTTGATTCATCGAACCTTAAGAAGTGGCAGTTATACGCAGAAAACTATATTGACTGGCGGGAATATATCCGCACTAACGGGCTATCCCACCACACACAAGACTTTGACATTCTCTTTGACGATAAGGAAATCACACATGACTAATACATACAGCACCATTGAAACTATGATTCTGAATTTTGAAGATGATTGGCATCTGCCAACATTGTCTTTAGTGAATCAGGCGCATGTATCAGGAACGCCCTCCGCGCTCTTGGAAGCGGTGCAACACACTGAACAGGCAATCACTTCCCTTGAACATTTGCAAACGTCTGTAGCTCGTTTGGTGCAGCGTGATTGTAGTACGATCACACCAGAAGAAGTTTGGCGTGTAGCTAATGACTTTGAGGAGCTGGCTTGCTCTCTGCAATACATCACCGCTGAACTGGGAGAGCTTAGCCTCGACATTGCCAAGGTTTATGGCATGATTCAGAGTGAATAAATATTCACTAATAGCACATAAGTACTTGACATGTGCATAACTTTTATGTTACTATGTAAGTA
>NZ_JADBQZ010000020.1:0-111616 GCF_014896175.1 Enterobacter cloacae complex sp. I3 | reverse complement strand
TAATTGGGCTATTTCAAATTATTAAATATTTGTTAATGGTCGAGTCCATTATGAAATCAACCTATTATTTATTTATACTCCCCTCGGATAGATAATCTCTGACGCATCTTTTGACAAACATAAAGAGCGTCTGGAGGGATTAATATGAATACTAAAATGTCAACGGGAGAAATCACTGAGGTTACTCCTGCGCATGCATTTAAGCCCGTTGATGATATCAATAAAATTATTGAACAAATCGCTCCCTTTGCCACGCGTTTTAATGCGAATAAAGGCGAAGTCCTGCGCTATCATTCCGGTAAAAAAAGAACCTGTTACATACTTCATCAAGGTGGTGTCACGCTGAACCGTCGAGGGGATGGTATGGTGCTTAACTCTGAACAAGCGACTTTCATTATGGGTATCAGTAATCAGTTCTCACAGACCGAAAACCTGTACGTCAGAGTGAATGAAAATGCTGTGATGAGCCGCCTTTCTCTGGAACGTTTCAATCTGCTGATCGAGAGTTTTGGACTGTGGGAGAGTTTGTGCAAGTTAGTGATTTACACCGCTTCTCGCGTTTACGAGCACTGCACATTGATCTCACAGATGTCCTCATATGAGATAATCCGGTTCCAGCTGCTTGAACTGATGAACGAATCGGAGCGTATCCGCAGCAATATTACCGCAGCGAATTACATCCAAAGCAGAACCTACCTGTCTCGGAGCGGCATAATGCGGATCCTTGCAGAACTTCGGGATGCGGGATGCGTTGAACTTAAACGCGGTATCTTGATTTCTATCAATCACTTACCTTTGAAATACTGAACAAAACGCGCGCTTAGGGAGACTCGGCAGGATCCACGCTATACTGAACCCCATGACTACTGGAAGGTTTGACGGACAGGCGCGCGTATGCTCGATGAGTTCTCCACAAAATGGGTATGTGATCCTTCATCAGCGACAAATTTGCTGATCGATTATCTTCAACACGGTTCAGATTTAAAAAAAGTGCTGCCACGCCGTCGATTAAATTTTGTGGTTGGCAATGAGCGTCTCTGTTATGTATTGCTCAAAGGACGTGTCATGATACACCGTAGCAACCACGATTTAGCGATGGCTACGGTTCAAGGGCCCGCGGTGATCGGCCTCAGCAATTTGCATCAGACCCAGATGCGCGGCTATATCAAGACATTCAATAACTGTGACATCGTCATCCTTAAAATGGATTTTGTTAATGAGACGGTTAAGCGTCATAACCTTTGGGAGCCCCTGGCATATCATCTGATGAGCCTGGCAGGTAAGCTCTTTCACAGTTATGAAGATTTAACGGGCCCTTCCGCTTATGATATTGTCATCGCCCAACTTTATGCGCTCTCAAACGAAGAACCCTCGTTCAGGCTCAGTGTCACTGCTGAAAGCTATATCAGAGATAAAACCCACCTGTCCCGGAGTGGCGTGATGCGTATACTCTCGGCATTAAAAGAAGGGGGCTATATCGACATGCAAAGAGGTGTGTTACTTAATATTAATAAGTTGCCTGAAAAATTTTGATTGAGCATTGCCAGGTTATACATAATCGTTTTCCAGGAAGTCGCGAAGCTGGTTGGGTTGGCTCTTTTTCTCCATCAACCTTCTCAGCAATACGATCAGCTCGTAATCGCTGCGCAGATTAAATTTTTGCATCATCATATATTTATGGGTAAAGACCGTTTTCTCGCTCATCTCCAGCGCGTGCGCGATCTGCACAACCGACAGCCCTCTGTAAAAATTCACCATAATGCGAATTTGTTGCCGGGATAAACCTTTATGCTGGCAGTCGAAACAGCTCCTTTTAGTCCACTTGTAACCCGGTAGTTGTGTCCTGAACCACGCGATAAACAGTTCACCACTGATACGATCAAGCGATGCACGGCGAGAGAGAAAAATGATGTCCTGAAAGCAGGAGGGCGACGCTGAAAATCGCAGCTCATCGTCGACGAAACCTATCACAATCCCTTTTTTCCGGGCCAGTAACTCGGGAAAACAGGTCAGTGTTTCACCCTGACACAATGACAGAACAATAATATCGGCCTGACTGACGTTTTCATGGGTCAGGTCAAGATTAAAGGTGATGGCGCGATTAAAGTTTTGCTTAAAAAAATTCTCTAAAAAGTTCTGTAGCCCAGCCTGAAAAAACAGATCCGTTTCCTGAATCAGGATATTTAACATAGTTCCTACCAACGTCTTTAATAGATACGTATCACTGTCATTTAGTTGTACTGCATGGTCATCACAACAACGGCACTGATGCTTCCGGGCGTAACACCGCCTGAAGCGGATTTGACCCAGGCCTGCATGGGCATCGTGGCAGTGCTGTCTGCCGCAATAGCCTTTGTGATACTGGAGCCCGTCCCTTTAAGCGAGCCGGTCGCGGCGTCACTCATGGCGACGGCAACGCCAGTGGCCGTTCCGCTGTTCATGTAGTAGTCCGCGCCTGCTGCGGGATCCGGGTTACCTGCGAACGTCACCGTGACGCTGCGGGTTCCCAGCGGACAGCTTGTAAAAAGCAGATTGAACGCAACCGGATCGGACGTGGATCCTGGCGTCGCCATATTGGAAGCCTGAATATTGCCGAGGTTAATATCCAGATTCGTATTCCCGCCATTAAATATGCAGGGCGATGCCACGATATTCCCCGTTACGCCGATATTGACCGTATCGGCGGAAAACGCCCTCCAGCTCAACAGGGCAAGCAGGAGCGTTTTTTTGTGCGCTATTTTCATCTTCTCACCTGCTACTGGTAGGTTATATTAAGCGTGGCCGAGGCGTTGGCCGTTCCCGACTGAACGGTCCCCAGCGTTTGATAATAACGGGCCGTTAACGGGAGCGTTTCGACTCCACCCGCGGACTGTTTTAATAGCAGGCGACTGTTCATGGCCAGCGGCGTACCGTTATAGATGAGCTGAACGCCCACCCCTTTTGCTGTTCCTGAATTACCCTGCCCCGTCAGGGCCATCACGCTGGTATTGCCGCTATCCGGATTTTGAATGCCGCTCAACGTGACGTTTATATTGGTCCCGGCGCTGCAGTTTAATCCGAGGTTCTGCGTATTTTGCGCGCCTACCGGCGACGTCCCCACACCGCCAGTAAAGGAAGAGGCGGGTATATTTCCAATGGCGAAGGTTAATTGTGGCGTATTAATCGTACACGCCAGGGCATTGATCGTGCCGCTGGTCAACTGCGTTGTCAGGCCATCGCGATAAATAGCGTCGCTGCCCTGAAGGGTTACCACGCCGATGACGCCGGGCGTGAGCGCCCCGGATGAAACCGGCCCGGTCACCACCAGTTCAATTTTTCCGCCATACCAGTCGACGTAGGAGGTTTGCGCGTTGTATGAGAAGGTATTGCTCGGGTTATCAAAATAGTTGTTCGATGAAAATCGAATCCCAATCCCGCTGACGTTGGTATTGTAAACATGATTCCCATAGGTGCTGAGCGTGGCGCCGTTATACCGCATGCTAAAACCCAGCATTAATGGATTGCTGCAGCCGGTCAGATAGGACCCCGTATTTGACGCCGCACCGGAGAATATCACCGTTCCCACAGGCGCATCGCGCTGCACGTTGAGGGTGCCCACCGACAGCGAAGACGTTTGCGGCACGATCGTCGTGCACGTCCCGGCCCAGGCACCATTCCAGCCCGCCAATAAACAGAGCAACAGCAAAAATTTCATCGTTTTCATCTTAATGTTCCCGACGACAAAGGGCGTTAACGAGGGTGACGCCACCATAGGTGGCCTGTTTCGGCAGCGTGAAATCCGCGCGACACTGCTGGCCGGACTGATTTCCCCACGCCACGATCAGCGTCCCCTGCTCGCTCATGCCGGTTAAATAGACTTGTCCGCGATCGCCGACGATAAAACTACTGTGACCGTCTCCGGCGAGCGTCACCATCGCCCCAAATGGAACGAATCGACCGTCGTCCATCAGGGTCATCAGCACCTTGCGCCCCACTTTAGAGAGATAATCTGCCCTGACCACCGCGCCTCGCGTTGGCGTGACCGTGCGCGTATTGATCTCCAGTTCCACGTCGTCAGGCATATTTTCCGGATCGAGCGTGAGGTCGTTTTTGCGGTACACGGAGAGGTTGCTCACCACCGTATAGCCCCGGTAGTCCGTTCGCATACCGGACTGGTTTCGAATATCCACCCCGTGGGCGCCGGGTGCCTTAATCAGGGCATTGGTTTCCCCCAGCGGCTGGGAAAAGGTGATGCCGTCCGCGTGGGCCAGGATGCCCCCCTGCAGGCCGTAGTTCAGACGCTCGCTGTTCCTGTCGTAGCCATAGCCCGCCGTCACTTCGCCGTAGGTCCCTTTGTAATCCCCGTTCATGTTGCCGGTATATCCCACGCCGTCCGTGCCGTAGCCCTGCTGCACGTTCCAGTTAAGGGCGTTGTTTTCCAGGGCCACGCCGTTCATGCCCCGGCTGTGCGTAGTGCCGTTATTCTTGCTGGCGTTCATGCCATAGTTCGCCCACGTCTGCGGGAGGAATTTCTCCAGCGGCACGCTGACGTTAAATGCCAGAAGCTGGTCGTGGTCGTACGTTTTACTGCTTCCGGTGCCATACGAGGCTGCGCTGGCGTTTTTGCTGTATGTCCAGGTCACGCCATAGCTGATGTTATGCCAGTAGTTGTTATACCCGACGCTCCAGGACGCCATTGATTTGCCCGAATTCCAGTAGTCTTCCCGCGCGGCGCTGAGGGTCAGGGACCCCAAATCCCCGCCCAGCGTCTGGCTCATGGTCAATTCGGCGCGGTTACGCCGCCTGTCCTGCAGCGCGGTACTGTCTCCCCAGGAGTCCAGCACTTCCTGCATTCCGTAGTAGCCGCTGGTCGAATAGCGATACCCCGCAATCGAAAAGTTTGTTCCGGTATCAATAAAGTTCTTGCTGTACCGCGCGCGCCAGGACTGGCCGCTGGTTTTGGCCGTGTTATCCGGCGTAGACCAGGCCTGGGTTACGTCGGTGGAGATCGCACCAAAATCCCCCATGTTTTTACCCACCCCAACGGCGAGCGACCGGTACTTGCCCGATCCCTGCACGCCGCCGTACAGCGTCAGGCCCTGCGGGAGACCATAAATACCGGTCAGTTGCCCGAAAGGCGTCTTTTCCACGCTGCTGTTATAGGCGCGATACTGGCCACCCGTGATGGCATACTTCAGACGCCCTTCGCGCTGCAGTACCGGCAGAGAGGCGTAAGGCAGGGTGAAATGCTGTTCGCTTCCATCCGCTTCTTTGATTGTCACATCCAGATCCCCGGCACCGCCCGTCGGGTACATGTCGGTTATCTCAAACGCCCCCGGGGCGACGTAGCTCTGGTAGATCTGATAGCCATTCTGGCGCACCACCACGTGCGCATTAGTGCGCGCAATACCGCGAACCACGGGCGCGTAGCCTTTCAGGGAATCCGGCAGCATGTCATCGTCGGACGCCAGCTGGCCGCCGCGAAAAGGGATACTGTCAAACACGTCAGCCGGGGAAGAGCTGTCGCCGAGCGTCAGCTGCGCTTTCAGGGGAATAACGGCCCGCTGCGCATAGGTGTAAACGGTGTCCCATTTATCCTGACCCGACGCATCCCGGGACCAGGTGGTGTAGTTGCGCAGGCGCCACGGCCCAATGTTGATCCCCGGACGCAGGTTGGCATACTGGCTGTCCGTTCTGTTAGCCCCTCCGGTCTTCGCCCAGGAGTTGGCCCCGCTCAGGCTGTAATTGAGCATGGCGGCATTGATGCCCTCGTCCCACATTTCTGGTGGCACATAGCCACGCGCCGGTATATCAATAGCCGCCTGCGGAATACTGATAACCAGACGCTGCGCGTTGAACTGGAAATCCGTCGAGGCCAGTGGAATGGCCTTAAGATCGGCACAGTCGCTTTTCGCTGAGACCAGCTGTGGAAAGAGCGCTGTCTTAACGCCCCACTGTTTTAATTGTTCAATGCTCAGGCATGGCTGTAATACGTCATTTCCATCAGGCGTTTTTGCTGCGGCAAAGGTAATATCCCGGGTCTCCATGAGCTGATCGTCAAGAATAATATCAACATGGTACGTCCCCGGTGCCTGAGAGCCTGATTCAAATGCGGATAAATCGGCTTTCCCCATCCCTGGGTTGTCCAGCTCGACCAGTTCGGTATTAAACGTTTCGCTGGCATAAAGCGTGGGAGAAGACCCCGTCATTGCCAGGGCGATGAGTGTCGCCAGGCGTCGAGGACGTACTTTATATTGCTGTATTTTCATTGCTGATAACCTGAGTAATGCGGGTATTACCGTTTGTCAAAATCACAAACTGGCTTGATGCAACGCGCCGGGGCTTCCATAATCGTTGATGACTTTAAACGTCAGCGTATTTCCGCTGGTTCCATGCGATAACGGGAACCGGGCCGACGCGCCAGGTAATACATACGAAACATCATCCAGCTTTTTTCCGCCCACAGATATTTCATTAAAATTGATGACATAAGGTGTCGGATTCGTAACCTGAATTTCATTCCCGTTGCGTTGCCACGTTAATTTTCCAGCCTGATCTTCAGGCGTTGACGCGTGAAGATTAGCCGGGCGATAAATCAACTTGATACGCGTTTTCACCGCAATTTGCAGTGCGTTAGCCTGTTTCGTTGCAGAAGGAATGGCTTTTATATTGAGCCAGAATAAACTTTCTTGTTCCTGAGGGAGTGAACCTGTCATAACAATGCGTTCGATATTTTTCTGGCCACCATCCAGTCGATAAAGCGGAGGCGTAATGATAAAAGGCGCTTTATCTGTTTTTCCCTCCGGCGCATCAATCCACGACTGAATTAAAAAGGGCGCGCTATCGGCATTGTCCACGCTAATGGTTGCTTCTTTTTTTGCACCGTCGAAAATAACGCGGGTGCCGCCAATGATGACCCCGGCATTGGCGATTGAAAATGTCAGCGGTAACGCTGCTGCGGCCAGACCGATTGTTGTGATAAAACGCATTGAATACCTCATAAAACAAAGGGGCCGGGTGGCCCCATACTGATTACTGCAAAAGACTTAGTTATAAATCACAGAGAAGTTAGCAACCGAGTTAGCCGGGCCCGCGGTCACTGATGCCGCAGTCGAAATATACTGGGCATAGAAGTTGAGCGTATTATCAGCGGTGCTGCTCAGCGCATAGGTATAGCTGTTGCTACCATGCAGCGGCAGATCGGCCTTATCCCCCGTCATCAGGTTGATGGCCACGCCCGTTGCTGCTCCCACAACGGAGGAATCAATCGCCAGCAGGCTTGCGTTGGTTAAATCTGGCGTGCCGTCAAAACGCACCTTCGCGGAGGTAACGGTCACCGGGCAGTTTTTCAGTACGATATTGAACTGCGTCGCTGCGGTTCGGGAACCCGTTGTCGGGAATTCCGTTTTGTAATAATCGCCGAGGACCACAACCTGATTCTGGGATGCCACATCCACATCGCAGGCATTATCCAAAATATTACCGTTAAAATTAACCGTACCTGCCGCCGCGAAAGCCTGAGTCATTGTCAATGCAGAGCCTGCCGCAAATATGGCAACAATAATTTTCTTTTTCATAAAGCCATTTCCTGTATTACTTTATTTATTACTGATATTCAGGCAAAACAGACGTTCCTCATTCTGCCATTCTTTTTTAGAGGCCATCAGAAACAAAATATCACTCTCATCGTGTCGAGCGTTTCAGATGGGTGTTTCTGTCGACGAGTCAAAATTTATACAACTCTTTTGTGCGAGACAATCTATTTTCAGGTCTAGCTGTAGACTGGAGTTTAACAAAAAATAAACATTTGGATCGTTCACTTTATCGCCAGTCTACTTTTAGACTTTCGCCCTTTAACGATAAAATTCATAACGTTAAGATACTCAACCCTTCCGGTCTATTATTAGACTTCCGAGTATTATTCCCTGCTTCGCTGCTTTTTAAGATAATTCTCCACGCTGATTGAAAAACGATCGCATCTGTTGAAGTGAGGTATATTATGAACACGCGAATTGCAGCCGTTTTAGACAATGAGAAATCGTCAGTGCTGGGATTAAAACCCTTAAGGCACATAGAGCGTATAATTGATAATGTCCTTCCTGGTGCAGAGAAAATCATTCTTTCGAAAAGTGAAGTCGTACAATATTACCGAAATGACGAACGCCAATGTTTTATGCTGTTACACGGCAGCGTGGCGCTGCACCGCCGCGGCGACGGCATTGTGTTAAATTCAGAATCAGCGCCTTTTATACTGGGTGTCAGCAGTCAGTTTTCATCGGAACATCTTTACGTTAGGGCCCTGGAGACATCCGAATTAGCATCCGTACCGCTGGAAACGTTTAACAACGTGGTTGCACAGCACGATCTCTGGGAACACTTTTCTAAATTGCTGATCTACACGGCATCGCGGGTGTACGAGCACTGCGCGCAAATATCACAGATGTCCGCCTACGATATCATCCGCTTTCAGCTGGTTGAATTAATGCAGGAGCCTGAGGCAATTCGACAAAACATCACCGCAGCGGCCTACATTAAGAGCCGTACCTACCTTTCCCGCAGCGGAATTATGCGGATTCTGGCAGAACTGCGTACGGGGAAATACATCACCATGGACCGTGGCGTGCTGATAGAAGTTAACCATTTACCCCGGAAGTACTGAAAGCACAATAATATCTGGAGATAGCGCGAGAGAAGAGCGAAACTATAAGCATAAGATTATCTTCCAGGTTTACGGCTATGTCCTCTACAGATAAATCGTCTCGCGGCTCCCCTTACGCCCAGGAACTGATCGCGCATCTGGAGCCTTATTGCACCGTGCGTCGAACGGGCCGCGGTGAACGACTCAACCTCGAGGTTAACGGTTCAGGGGATCTGTTATTTAATCCTCGAGGGGACGATTGCCCTCTATCGCACCAGCGATAACATGATGCTTTCTACCGCCCGCAGCCCTGCCCTGTTTGGTCTTGCTAACCTGACGGACATCTATTTCAATGATTACCTCGTCACGGTGAGCCCTTGCCTGATAGGCAGTATCCCTACTGAACAGGTGGCTGACATTATCAAAGAAAAAGGGCTATGGGGCCTGCTCTCCAGACAACTGATGTTTGTCTATAGCCGGCTTTATAACAACGTGATGCCGCAGGGCGCACCGACGGCGTATGAGATGATTCGCCAGCAGCTCATAAAGCTGATGGAGGAAGATGAAAGTTATCGCAGCAGCGTAACGGCGGAAAGGTATATTCGGGAGAAAACCCAGCTCTCCCGCAGCGGCGTAATGCGCATTCTGGCGGATTTAAAAACCGGCGGATTTATCGAAATGGAAGAAGGCAGGCTTATTAAAATCAACAAGCTCCCCGCTAAATACTGAATGTCAGACACAAAAAAGGCCGCACTCGCGGCCTGTTCAACAACACTCACTCAATGGACGTGAACGCCCAACCGCCAGGCAAAGTAGATCTCTTCTTTCAGTTCATTCGAAGAGAGCGCCAGCAGATCCGTGAACTCCAGCTCAAGCTGTTTCAGCTTTTTCAGGTACTGCGCCGGAGACAGGTTGCTCTTATCGCGACGTAAATATTCAATTGCCAGCTGTGTTGGGGTTATTTCAGTATCCATGATGTCCTCGCTTATGTACAAATCCTGACCAGTATATCACAACACGCTGGCTAGTTTTTGACCAAAGGCAATTCATCTGAAAACTTTACACGACCGCCGTCGTCAGACGCGACGAGCAGCACAGGCGATCCTGCTCGTCGAGAATATCAATCTGCCACACCTGGTGGCGGCTGCCAGCGTGCAGCGCGCGGCAGATACCGCGCACGCGCCCGCTGCGCACCGAGCGAATGTGGTTGGCATTCACCTCAAGCCCGACCACCTTCTGTTCGCCTTCGGTGCAGAGATATCCCGCGACGGAGCCCAGGGTTTCCGCCAGCACGACGGAAGCCCCGCCGTGCAACAGGCCAAACGGCTGATGGGTGCGACTATCGACAGGCATCGTCGCCTCCAGATCGTCTTCCCCAATGCGGGTGAACTGGATATCCAGCAGCCCCACCATATTCCCCTCGCCCATGGCGTTTAGCGCCTGCAGCGTGACGGCACGTTTCCAGATCATCCAATTATCTCCAGTAAAGCCTGTAATGGGTGGCGTACGCCGTTACCCTCAACCCGTTTCACCTGGCTGCGGCAGGAGTAGCCCGTCGCCAGGCAGCGGTTTCTTGGCAATCGCTGCATCGCCTGATGCCACGACAGCTCATAGATGCCGAGCGAGTTGGCGTGGTTTTTCACCTCGTGGCCGTAGGTGCCCGCCATGCCGCAGCAGCCCACGCTAACGCTCTCCAGCTTCGCGCCGAAACGCGCAAAAATAGACGCCCATTGCGCCGGGGCGCCGGGCAGCGCCGTCACTTCCGTACAGTGTCCGAACAGATACCACGGTTCACCGCCCGCCTCCTGAATGGCCTTCTCTTCCAGGGCTGCCGGCAGCCACTCGTGCACCAGCATGACGTGGAAATCGCCGCGCTTATCACCCAGCGTCTGCTTGTATTCATCGCGATAGCAAAGCACCAGCGCCGGATCGACGCCGACCATCGGCATCCCAAGTTCGGCGATCCGGTTGAGAAAATCAGCGGTTTTTTGCGCCGTTTTCGCAAAGCGGTTCAGGAAGCCTTTAATGTGCTGCGCCTTGCCGTTTGGCGAGAACGGCAGCACTACCGGCTGATAGCCCAGTTTTTCAACCAGGCGGATGAAGTCAGCGACCACCTGCGCGTCGTAGTAGCTGGTGAACGGATCCTGGACCACCAGCACCACCTTCGCTTTTTGCTCAGGAGTAAGCGCTTCGAGCTGCTCCAGGGTCATGTTCGCCGAGCGGTGGCCGACGAGCTGGCGCTGCAGCGACGGCACCGACAACAACGGCAGATCGACCATGCCGATATGCTTTTCGGAAAGCTTGCGCACCAGCGGCTGATTGATAAAGAAGTTAAAGGTCTTCGGCGCGCGCGCCATCAGCGGCGCGTAGCTTTCCACCGTCGCCACCAGATGATCGCGCACCGGACGCAGATAGCGGGTGTGGTAGAGCTGCAGGAAGCGCGAGCGGAATTCCGGCACGTCGATTTTAATCGGGCACTGGGTAGAGCAGGCTTTACAGGCCAGACAGCCGGACATCGCCTCTTTCACCTCATGGGAGAAATCATACTCACCCTTATTGGCATGCCAGCTGTTGCGGGTGCGCTCAATCAGCGAGCGCAGGCTGGCCCGTTTTTCCGGCAGCTCCTGCTCCAGCTTCAGGGGATCGACGCCACGGTCCGCCAGCAGACGCAGCCACTCGCGCACCAGCGTCGCACGCCCTTTCGGCGAGTGAATGCGGTTGCTGGTGATTTTCATTGACGGGCACATCGGGCTTTTCACGTCAAAGTTAAAGCACAGGCCGTTGCCGTTACACTCCATCGCGCCGCGCCAGGACGAGCGCACCGCAATCGGGATCTGTCTGTCATACGTACCGCGCTTAACGGCATCCACCCGGAGCATCGGCGCGTCCACCCCTTCAGGCGGGCAGATTTTCCCCGGATTGAGGCGGTTATCCGGGTCGAACGCCGCTTTGACCTTGCGCAGCTCCGCGTAAAGCTGCTCCCCGAAGAATGCAGGGCTGTATTCCGCGCGGAACCCTTTCCCGTGCTCCCCCCACAGCAGACCGCCGTATTTGGCGGTCAAGGCCACGACGTCGTCGGAGATCTGCTTCATCAGGATCTCCTGCTGCGGGTCGCACATGTCCAGCGCCGGACGCACGTGAAGCACCCCGGCATCCACGTGGCCGAACATGCCGTAGCTCAGGCCGTGGCTGTCCAGCAGGGCGCGAAACTCGACGATATAATCCGCCAGATGCTCGGGCGGCACGCAGGTGTCTTCGGCAAACGGAATCGGCTTCGCCGCCCCTTTCGCATTGCCAAGCAGGCCCACGGCTTTTTTACGCATGGCGTAAATACGCTCGATACCGGCCAGATCGTGACAAAGCTGCCAGCCAATCACGCCGCCTTCGCCATGAGCAATCAGCTCATCCAGGCGCTGGCAGAGCGTCGTCACCTGGCTTTCAATCAGCTCCGCGTCATCACCGGCAAATTCCACGATGTTGAGGCCAAGCATCTCTTTGTCCGGCACGTCGGTAATCAGCTCGCGCACGGAGTGCCAGACGATATCTTCCCGCGCCAGATTCAGCACCTTAGAGTCGACGGTTTCCACCGACAGCGCCTGCGCTTCCACCATAAACGGCGCATTGCGCAGCGCGGAGTCGAAGGAGTCATATTTGACGTTCACCAGGCGACGCACCTTCGGCAGGCGGGTGATATCCAGCCGCGCCTCGGTAATAAACGCCAGCGTTCCTTCGGAGCCGGTCAGCACGCGGGTTAAATCAAACTGCGTCAGGTCGTCGTTAAACACGTGGCGCAGGTCGTAGCCCGTTAAGAAGCGGTTCAGTTTGGGGAATTTGTCGAGAATAAGCTGGCGGTTGTCGCGGCAGCGCTCCAGCACGGTGCGGTAGATGCGCCCGCTGGCGGTGTTATCTTTACCCAGCGTTTCCGCCAGTTCGACCGGCATCGGCTGGGTATCAAGGATATCGCCGCCTAACAATACTGCCCGCACGCCCAGCACGTGATCGGAGGTTTTACCGTAGACCAGCGACCCCTGCCCGGAGGCATCGGTGTTGATCATCCCCCCGATGGTTGCTCGGTTGCTGGTGGAGAGTTCAGGGGCAAAAAAGTAGCCGTAAGGCTTGAGGTACTGATTAAGCTGATCTTTGATAACGCCCGCCTCAACCCGCACCCATCCCTCTTCGGGGTTGATCTCAATGATGCGGTTCATATAGCGCGACATATCAATAATGATGCCCTGGTTCAGCGCCTGACCGTTGGTTCCGGTGCCACCGCCGCGCGGCGTGAAGACCAGAGAGGCAAACCGCTCCTGCGTTGCCAGCCGGGCGATAAGCGCCACGTCGGCCGTAGAACGAGGGAAAACGACCGCATCGGGAAGAAGCTGGTAGATACTGTTATCGGTTGCCATCGTCAGCCTGTCGGCATAGTTCGTGGCGGTATCACCTGTAAAACCCTGTTGCTCCAGTGCCTGCAAAAAATTAAGCACCAGTTGAACGACGCCAGGTGCCTGAGAAATCTGTGGGATCATTACTGTCGACCCTAATTAGAGTTGTGGGAATCGTTTGCGTGTATCTTAAAAGTTTTATCACATTTTTTTCTTATAATCTCTGCTGAATTACAGGCAGAATTCGCCTGTCAAAAACCGCTGCGATCGCTAATGATAAGAGAGACGCGGTTTTCCATTCCCGCCAGTGGTACTGGCGTTCTTTTAAGGAAAGTTTCATTTATGGTCAATCTTCGCCAGCCCAGGGATGTTGCGCAAATTCTGCTGTCGGTGCTGTTCCTGGCCCTCATGATTATTGCGTGTCTGTGGATTGTTCAACCCTTTATTCTCGGCTTTGCCTGGGCTGCGACCGTTGTCGTCGCCACGTGGCCTTTGCTGCTGCGCTTGCAGAAACTGCTGTTTGGCCGCCGCGGGCTGGCCGTGCTGGTGATGACGCTGCTGCTGTTCCTGCTGTTTATTATTCCAGTTGCGCTGCTGGTAAACAGCCTTGTCGACTCCAGCGGCCCGGTGATCCGCGCCGTGACAAGCGGCGACCTGACTCTGCCGGACCTCGGCTGGCTGAACAGCATTCCGGTCGTGGGCGCTAAGCTTTACAGCGGCTGGCATAGCCTGCTGGAGATGGGCGGCAGCGCGCTGATGGCGAAAGTACGTCCGTATATTGGCACCACCACCACCTGGTTTGTCGGTCAGGCCGCACATATCGGCCGCTTTATGATGCACTGTACCCTGATGCTGGTCTTCAGCGCCCTGCTTTACTGGCGCGGTGAGCAGGTGGCTTTAGGTGTTCGTCACTTTGCCACCCGCCTGGCGGGAAAACGCGGTGACGCCGCGGTGCTGCTGGCCGCGCAGGCCGTGCGCGCGGTCGCCCTGGGCGTCGTGGTGACGGCGCTGGTGCAGGCGGTGCTGGGCGGTATCGGCCTGGCGATTTCCGGCGTACCGTACGCCACCGTCTTTACCGTAGTCATGCTGATGACCTGCCTTGCGCAACTGGGGCCGCTGCTGGTGCTGGTTCCGAGCATTATCTGGCTTTACTGGACGGGTGATACCACGTGGGGAACGGTGCTACTGGTCTGGAGCTGCGTGGTTGGCACCATGGATAACGTGATTCGCCCCATCCTCATCCGCATGGGCGCAGACCTGCCGCTGATCCTGATCCTCTCCGGGGTTATCGGCGGGTTAATTGCTTTCGGGATGATCGGTCTGTTCATTGGCCCGGTGCTGCTTGCCGTTACCTGGCGTCTGTTCTCCGCCTGGGTTCATGAAGTGCCGCCGCCTGGAACCGACCCGGACGTGATTCTGAGCGAGCTGGAAGAGCTGGAAGAAAAGAATACCCATTAAGCCTTGTTGCCGGGTGGCGCTTGCGCTTACCCGGCCTACATTATCCCGCACAATACTTTAACACTGCTAAAGTATTTATTCGTTGCACACTGGTCAGACCCGCCATTTCAGCATTAAGTCCGCTATTATTCTCAAGAAATCTTTACGTCTCTTTAACTATTGAGACGAATCCGATCGACGCTGAAAGATGACATGCCTACTATTAGCTCAAGGTTATAAATCAACACCTTGATTTATAAGCATGGAAATCCCCTGAGTGAAACAACGAATTGCTGTGTGTAGTCTTTGCCCATCTCCCACGATGGGCTTTTTTTTATCCTGACTACGCGCGCGTAACCTCACAGGTACTGAGCATCCGCCACTCAGCAGGCAGCACCCGCGTTTCCCCCGTCACATTGACCGTCACCGCCTGGTGGATATCCGCCGACGATGCGCCAATCTGCAGTTCAAACTCGCCCGGCTCAACGACGCGCTTGCCGTCACGGCGGGTGAAGTTGAACATCTCAACCGGCAGCGTGAAGGTGAGCGTGGCGGTTTCGCCCGGCGAGAGCGTGACGCGCTGGAAGGCCTTAAGCTCCTGTAGCGGGCGCACCTGGGTGGCGACCTTGTCCCGCACGTAGACCTGCACCACCTCGCTGCCGCTGCGCTCGCCGGTATTGGTGATATCCACGCTCAGCGTCACCTCACCGTCGACCGGCAGGCTGCTTTCAGCGGCGCGGGCAGTGCCCCAGCTAAACTGCGTCCAGCCGAGGCCGAAACCAAACGGGTAACGCGCACCGAAATGGAACGCGAACGGCGTGCCGCCGCTTTTCAGCTTGTGGTTATAGTAGAATGGCATCGCCCCGGCGCTTTTCGGCACGCTGACCACCAGCCGGCCCTGCGGCTCCGCGCGACCGGTTAACACATCGGCAATCGCCCAGCCCCCTTCCTGTCCCGGCGCCCAGGCCATCATCAGCGCGGCAATCTTCTCCTCCAGCCCCTGAAGGTTGTACGGACGCCCGCCGGTCATTACGACGATCACCGGTTTGCCCGTCGCCACCAGCGCCTCCAGCAGCTGTTGCTGCACGCCCGGCAGATTCAGGGAGTCAGTATCGGAGCCTTCCCCTACCGTGCCGCTCTGGAACAGCCCGGCGAGATCGCCCACGCAGGCCACCACCACGTCACTCTCCTGTGCGGCGCTGACCGCCTCGGGGATAAGTGCGGTACTTTGCGACACCGGAGACTGCTGCATTGGCTTGCCGCCGCTGTCGCCCGGGAAGACCGGCGCACCCGCCATCCGTTTTTCGATAATGTGGCACCCTTTCGCGTAGCGCACGTTCGATGCAGCCAGGTACTGCTCCAGCGCCGCGCGCGGCGTCGTCACCTGCGAGGTCTCCTCAACCATATCGCTGATGATCAGATGGACCGGGAAGCTATACCCGCTGAGTAACGCCAGCGGATCGTCTGCCGTCGGCCCCACCACCGCCACGCGGGGTTTACCGTTCAGCGGCAGAATGCCGTTGTTTTCCAGCAGCGTGACCGATTTTGTCGCCACCTCCCGCGCCACCTGGCGGGTCATCTCATTTTGCAGATCGATGCCGTTTTCATCGGCATACGGGTTCTCAAACAGGCCGAGACGGAATTTTTCGGTCAGCGTACGCGCCACGATCTCATCGACTTTCGCCATAGAGATCAGCCCGCGCTCTACCGCTTCTGCCAGATGGCGTGCGCAGTCATCTTTCGGCAGCTCAACGTCCAGCCCGGCGTTAAACGCCAGCGCGGCGGACTCCGCTGCATCGTGAGAAATCCCGTGGTGCTGGTGCAGCAGGCTGACGCCGCCGTAGTCCGCCACAATAATGCCGTCGAAGCCCCACTGTTCGCGCAGGACGGTGGTCAACAGGAAGCTGTCGCTGTGCCCCGGCTGGTTATCGATGTCGTGGTAGGCGGGCATGACCGAACCGGCGTTTGCCAGCTTCACCGCCATTTCAAACGGCAGCAGGAAGGTGTCGTTCAGCTCGCTAAAGCCAAGATGCACCGGGGCGTGGTTGCGCGCCCCTTCGCTGAACGAGTGGCCCACGTAATGCTTGAGCGTCGCCAGCAGATCGCGCTTGTCGCCCTGTAACCCTTTCACCCAGGCGGTTGCCATCACGCCCACCAGCCAGGGATCTTCCCCGAAGGTCTCTTCGGTTCGCCCCCAGCGGACGTCGCGGGAAACGTCCAGCACCGGGGCCAGCCCCTGCTGGCAACCGACGGAACGCGCCTCTTTCCCGATCTGCTCTGCCGCGCGCTGCACCAGCTCCGGGTCCCAGGTCGAGCCGTAGTTGAGCGAGGACGGGAACAGCGTGGCGTCTTTGCACAGCAGCCCCACCAGGCACTCCTCGTGGAACAACGCCGGAATGCCAAGCCGCGTCTCTTCCATCATCATGCGCTGCAGACGGTTAGCCGCGCGCACCCCGGTTTTCGCGTCAACGATGTGGGTGCCGAGCGGACGGGTGATCTGCCCGACGCCCAGTTTTAGCCGTTCGCTCAGCGCCGCCTGCTCGCTGACGCCGGCAAATTCGTCGCTCAAATCGCTGCGCTCCCGGTGGTTGCCGTTTTCATCAAGGATCAGCCAGTAGGCGTGCATCTGGGCGAACTTCTCTTCCGGGGTCATGCGCGCCAGTAAATCAGCGACGCGCTCGTGCACGGGACGTCCCGCGTCCTTATAGATAGCAGTCATATTTTACTCCTGTAGTGCGGAAGGGGTTGCCGGGCTAAGCTGCCCCGCGTCGGGTCTTACCTCACGCTTGCTGGCCAGCTCCCGGGCGATGGAATCCACCAGCCGGCTGTTGAGCTTGTAGATGGAAAGCAGCGCCACCATGCAGAGGAACAGCGCGCACGGAATAAGGGTGAACAGGGCGTTGATGGTGGAGAGCACGTGCGGCGCCTGGGCTGCCTGGCCCGGGGCGTAATCCACCATGCCGAGCACCCAGCCGACCACCGCCCCGCCCAGCGCAAGGCCAAACTTGATGGCGAACAGTGCGGTAGAGAAGACCAGCCCGTCCAGACGGCGGCCGCTGCGATGCTCTTCGTAGTCGACCACATCAGAGAACATGGTCCACTGGAGCGGCGTGGTGAGGTTTTGAATAAAGCTAAAGACGATGTTAAGGCCAAAGATTAGCCACACCTGCGAAGGCGGCAGGAAGAAAATCAGCGCGCCGAAAATGACGAAGGACATTATCGTCCACTGATAGGCGCGTACGCGGTCAAATTTCCCCAGCAGGCGTTCAGATAATAACGCGCCGCTTAGCGAGGCCACCATGCCAGAAACAATAAAGGCAAAGACCAGCTCCGGGCGCAACAGTACATAGTTGACGTAATACATGGTGGCAGAGCCGCGCGTCACCACCGCCGTTAACAGCAAAATATTAAACACAAACACAATGCGCCACTGGCTGTTACCGGCCAGCAGTTTTAAATCGGTGAGCATGGAGCCGGAGGTATCATTGCGCGGGGAATAACGCTCGCGGGTCATCAGGAAACAGAAAAAGAACAGCACAATTCCCAGCAGCCCCATCAGGCTCATGGCATAGAAATAGCCTTTCTGCAGGTTGCCCTGGCCCAACAATGAGACCAGCGGCAGAGCGATAACCGTTACGATCAACCCGCCAATAAATGACAGGCCAAAACGCCACGACTGCAGGGAGTGACGCTCGCGCGGATCCAGCGTCAGCGCGCCCGGCATGGCGCAGTAAGGCACGTTAATGGCGGAGTAAATCAGACTTAAAATCGCGTAGGTCGCGCAGGCATAAACTATTTTTGCCGTCGGCCCGACGTCCGGTACGTAGAAGGTAATAAGGCAGCTTACGCCAAAGGGAATAGCAAACCACAGCAGCCAGGGCCGGAAACGGCCGTGACGCGTCTGCGTGCGGTCAACCAGCGCGCCAATACACGGGTCGACAAACGCATCAACCACGCGCACCACTAAAAACATCGTGCCCATGATCGCGGCAGGCAAACCAAAAACGTCGGTATAGAAATAAGCAAGAAATAATGTGGCCGTTTGCCAGACCAGCGCGCTGGCCATATCACCTAAGCCATAACCTATTTTATCTTTGGTACGCAATACAGAGGAGAGTGTCATTGTTATTTGCCTTTTTATCAGGTTAAAACGTATTTCAACCAGTTGCGCATCATCTGAAGGGAAATGCGCAGTAAGGCTCAAGTATTAGCAACGCGTTGCGCACTAACAATTGTCTTAATTAACAGACAAATTATGATATTTGGTTTTTTAGATTATTTGTGATGGGGAGCAAATTAGAGGTGAAATAAAAAAGGCGAGGAATAAAATCCTCGCCTTTTTGCGATCGTGTTGCCGTTACTTGTTCAGTTCCGCCAGGCTCAGCCAGGTTTGCACTACCGTGTCCGGGTTCAGGGAGAGGCTGTCAATCCCCTCTTCCATCAGCCAGGCGGCAAAGTCTTCATGGTCGGATGGACCCTGACCGCAAATCCCGACGTATTTACCCTGCTTCTTCGCCGCGCGGATGGACATGGAAAGCAGCGCTTTCACCGCCTCGTTACGCTCGTCGAACAACTCGGAAACCACGCCGGAGTCGCGGTCCAGGCCCAGCGTCAGCTGAGTCATGTCGTTCGAGCCGATTGAGAAGCCGTCGAAGTGCTCCAGGAACTGCTCGGCCAGCAGGGCGTTGGACGGGATCTCACACATCATGATGATCTTCAGCCCGTTTTCGCCGCGCTTCAGGCCCTGACGCGCCAGCTCGTCCACCACCGCTTTCGCCTGATCCACGGTACGCACGAACGGGATCATGATTTCGACGTTGGTCAGCCCCATGTCGTTGCGCACGCGTTTCACCGCCTCGCACTCCAGCGCGAAGCAGTCGCGGAAGCTGTCGGACACGTAGCGTCCGGCCCCGCGGAAGCCCAGCATCGGGTTCTCTTCTTCCGGCTCGTAGCGCTCGCCGCCCACAAGGTTAGCGTATTCGTTAGACTTAAAGTCAGACAGACGCACGATCACGCGTTTCGGGTAAAACGCTGCGCCCAGCGTGGCGATCCCTTCGGTCAGACGGCCGACGTAGAACTCTTTCGGCGAGTCGTAGCCTTTCATCATCTCGCGGATTTCGTTCTGCAGCTTCGCGTCCTGGTCGTCAAACTCCAGCAGCGCGCGCGGGTGAACGCCGATCATGCGGTTAATGATGAATTCCAGACGCGCCAGGCCAACGCCTTCGTTCGGCAGGCAGGCGAAGTCAAACGCGCGGTCCGGGTTACCGACGTTCATCATGATCTTCAGCGGCAGATCCGGCATGGTATCCACGCTGGAGCTCTTCACGCTGAAGTCAAGGATATCGGCGTAGACGTAGCCGGTGTCGCCTTCGGCACAGGAGACGGTCACGTTCTGCCCGTCCTTCATGCGCTCGGTGGCGTCACCGCAGCCGACAACCGCCGGGATCCCCAGCTCGCGGGCAATGATCGCCGCGTGGCAGGTACGGCCGCCGCGGTTGGTGACGATGGCAGACGCTTTCTTCATGATCGGTTCCCAGTCCGGGTCGGTCATGTCGGTCACCAGCACGTCGCCTGGCTCAATACGGTTCATCTCGCTGATGTCGTGGATCACTTTGACCGGACCGGCACCGATGCGGTGACCGATGGCGCGGCCTTCCGCCACGATTTTACCCTGCGCGTGCAGCGTATAACGCTCCATCACCTGGCCGCGAGAGCGAACGGTTTCCGGGCGCGCCTGAACGATAAACAGCTTGCCGGTGTTCCCGTCTTTCGCCCATTCGATATCCATCGGACGGCCATAGTGTTTCTCAATCTGCACCGCCTGCTTCGCCAGCTCCTGCACTTCGGCGTCGGTCAGGGAGAAGCGGTCGCGCTGCTCCTGCGGCACATCTTCAATCTTAACCTGCTTGCCATGCTCCTGGGTTGGGGCATAAATCATGCGGATTTTTTTCGAGCCCATGGTGCGGCGCACCACCGCCGGACGGCCCGCGGCAAGCGTAGGCTTGTGTACGTAGAATTCGTCAGGGTTCACCGCGCCCTGCACGACCATCTCACCCAGGCCCCACGCGGAGGTGATGAACACCACCTGGTCGAAGCCGGATTCGGTATCAATGGAGAACATCACGCCGGAGGAACCCACGTCCGAGCGCACCATGCGCTGCACGCCCGCGGAGAGCGCCACGCCGCGATGGTCATAGCCCTGGTGCACGCGATAGGAGATGGCGCGGTCGTTGAACAGGGAAGCAAATACGTGCTTCACCGCCACCAGCACCGCATCGTAGCCCTGAACGTTCAGGAAGGTTTCCTGCTGTCCGGCAAACGACGCGTCCGGCATGTCTTCTGCGGTCGCGGAAGAACGTACGGCAAAGGAGGCCTGCGCGTCGTCAGCGGAGAGCTGGTTGTACGCGTCATGGATAGCTTTTTCCAGTTCCGGCTGGAAAGGTGTGTCGATGATCCACTGGCGGATCTGCGCCCCGGCTTTGGCAAGCTCGGTGACGTCATCAATATCCGTTTTATCCAGCAGGTCGTAAATGCGCTGGTTTACACCGCTCTGGTCTAAAAACAGGTTAAACGCGTCGGCGGTCGTGGCAAACCCGTTTGGTACGGAGACACCCATACCGGACAGATTTGTAATCATTTCACCCAGGGAGGCATTTTTGCCCCCAACTCTGTCTACATCATTCATGCCGAGTTGGTTATACCAAAGCACCAGCGGTGACGAGCCATTGTTGGACATCGAAACAATCCTTTTGTGATATTTGATCGGAGTAAGTAACACCTGACTACGTATTTATACTGGCATAATTATTTGCGCTAAAAAAACGGTGAATCGTGTAAGCAATTTAAATTTTCAACTTTTCGGATAGTTTCCCACCAGCCAATAAGCTGATGATTCCTCTATATTCAGCCAGAAACCACAAAAATAAAGTCGCTATTTGAAAAATGAAATCCGCTTTTCAGGAAAATCAAAAACATCATTTCATTTTAAATTCAGATAACTTCTTTGCTGTGCAATTAACTTTTTTAATTTATGCTTTCAGACAATTAGGTATGATATTCAGGGTGGGTAAAATGGATAATGCTGTCGATCGTCACGTTTTTTATATTTCTGATGGTACGGCGATCACCGCCGAGGTGCTGGGCCACGCGGTGATGTCGCAATTCCCCGTTTCGATTAACAGCATCACGCTGCCGTTTGTGGAAAATGAGAGCCGTGCCAAAGCGGTGAAGGACCAGATTGACGCCATCTTCCAGCAGACCGGCGTGCGCCCGCTGGTGTTCTACTCCATCGTTATTCCTGAGATTCGCCACATCATTTTGCAAAGTGAAGGCTTTTGCCAGGATATCGTGCAGGCGCTGGTGGCCCCGCTCCAGAGCGAGCTTAAGCTTGACCCGACGCCTATCGCGCACCGCACCCACGGGCTGAACCCCGGCAACCTGACCAAATATGACGCGCGTATTGCCGCCATCGACTACACCCTGGCGCACGACGATGGGATCTCGCTGCGCAACCTCGACCAGGCGCAGGTGATTTTGCTCGGCGTGTCGCGCTGCGGCAAAACGCCGACCAGCCTCTATCTGGCGATGCAGTTCGGCATCCGCGCCGCAAACTACCCCTTTATTGCCGACGATATGGATAACCTTGTGCTGCCCGCTGCGCTCAAGCCGCTGCAGCACAAGCTGTTCGGCCTGACGATTAACCCGGAACGTCTCGCGGCGATCCGCGAAGAGCGCCGCGAGAACAGCCGCTACGCCTCGATGCGTCAGTGCCGCATGGAGGTTTCCGAAGTGGAAGCGCTGTACCGCAAAAACCAGATCCCGTGGCTGAACAGCACGAACTATTCGGTAGAAGAGATCGCCACCAAAATTCTCGACATCATGGGGCTTAACCGCCGCATGTACTAATAAGCTAGTACATTAGCTCAGATTCATGTATCATCCTTTTCAACAGCGGGGCGGTGTCGCCCCGAACTTGAAATCAGCAGGGATTGGTTTAATGTGATGCCCATCACTTCCCGGTAGTCTGCCGATGAAGCAAAAATTTTCTGAGACAAGTCATGAATAAAACCGATGAACTCCGCACGGCGCGCATAGACAGCCTGGTCACCCCGGCTGAACTGGCCGAGCGGCACCCCGTTTCCGCCGCGGTCGCGGAACATGTGACGGCCTCCCGCCGCCGCATTGAAAAAATCCTCAATGGTGAAGACAAGCGTCTTCTGGTGGTGATTGGGCCCTGCTCCATCCACGATCTGGATGCCGCGATGGATTATGCAAAACGGCTTCAGGGGCTGCGGGAAAAATACCAGCATCGCCTGGAGATTGTGATGCGCACCTACTTTGAAAAACCGCGTACCGTGGTGGGCTGGAAGGGGCTGATTTCCGACCCTGACCTTAACGGCAGCTATCGCGTAAACCACGGCATTGAGCTGGCGCGCAAGCTGCTGTTGCAGGTCAACGAGCTGGGCGTGCCGACGGCCACCGAGTTTCTCGACATGGTGACCGGGCAGTTTATCGCCGATCTGATCAGCTGGGGCGCGATTGGCGCGCGCACTACCGAAAGCCAAATCCACCGCGAGATGGCCTCAGCCCTCTCCTGTCCGGTCGGCTTCAAAAACGGGACCGACGGCAACACCCGGATTGCGGTCGATGCGATCCGCGCCTCGCGTGCCAGCCATATGTTCCTGTCGCCGGACAAGAACGGCCATATGACCATCTACCAGACCAGCGGTAACCCGTATGGGCATATCATTATGCGCGGCGGGAAGAAGCCTAATTACCATGCACAAGACATCGCTGCCGCCTGTGAAACGCTGGCCGAATTCGACCTGCCGGAACATCTGGTGGTAGATTTCAGCCACGGCAACTGCCAGAAGCAGCATCGCCGCCAGCTTGACGTCTGCGATGAGGTCTGTCAGCAGATCCGCAGCGGCTCGACCGCCGTTGCCGGGATCATGGCCGAAAGCTTTATCAAAGAAGGCACGCAGAAAATCGTTGCCGGCCAGCAGATGGTATACGGTCAGTCGATCACCGACCCGTGCCTGAGCTGGGAAGACAGCGAGCTGCTGCTGGAGAAGCTGGCAGCGGCGGTTGATTCTCGCTTCTGATGTTATTGTCGGGTGGCGCTGCGCTTACCCGACATACGGTTCGCGCCCTTCTTCCTCTCCCCGTGGGAGAGGGTTGGGGTGAGGGCATCAGGCCGCATTTCCTCCTCCTGAATTTGATCCCGTCACACAATTTTCACAAAAACGCTTGCCGTGAATTTGCAGTTTATTGATAATGATTATCATTGTTACATTGATTGTTATTTATAAACATTATGTCACCGACCGATAACAGCGCGGCAACGCCAGTAAAAACACACACAGCGCCATCCCCTGCTTCCACCGATCGCCGCATCGACAGCAAAAGCCTGTTGGGTGAGGAAGGCCGAGTGATTATTGAGCATGACGGCCAGCAGTATCTGCTGCGCCAGACGAATGCCGGAAAATTGATCCTCACAAAATAAACCAAAACTTTCGCCAGCCACCCAGGTGATCCCCAGGCAGCCAGCGCTTTCGATACTTTATGGAGAGTTGCTATGCTACACCTGCATACCGCACGTTTACGCCCGTCCCTTCTGGCGCTGGCGATTGTCAGCACCCTGCCGGGCGCCGCGTTTGCTGCCGCAGATGAAATAACCGTCACCGCCACAGGCAACGCCCGTAGCGCCTTCGAAGCCCCGATGATGGTGAGCGTGGTTGACGCCACCGCCCCGGAAAAACAGACCGCCAGCTCTGCCGCCGACCTGCTGCGCAACGTGCCCGGTCTGACGCTGGACGGCACCGGCCGCACCAACGGTCAGGACGTTAACCTGCGCGGCTACGACCGCCGCGGCGTTCTGGTGCTGGTCGACGGCGTGCGCCATGGTACCGACACCGGGCACCTCAACAGCACGTTCCTCGATCCGGCGCTGATTAAACGTATTGAAGTGGTGCGCGGTCCGTCTGCGCTGCTCTACGGCAGCGGCGCGCTGGGTGGCGTAATCTCCTATGACACCGTTGACGCCAAAGATCTGCTGGAACCGGGCAAAAACAGCGGTTATCGCGTGTTTGGTACCGGCGCAACGGGGGACCACAGCCTCGGCCTGGGGGCCAGCGCCTATGGCCGTACCGATACCCTGGACGGCCTGGTATCGTGGTCCAGCCGCGACCGCGGCGATATCCGACAGAGCGACGGTGCGACGGCGCCGAACGACGAATCCATCAATAACATGCTGGCGAAAGGCAGCTGGAAAATCGACCAGGCCCAGACCCTGAGCGGCGCCCTGCGCTATTACAACAACGCCGCGCAGGAGCCGAAAAACCCGCAAACCTCTGATGCCAATAGCAGCAACCCGATGACTGACCGCTCCACCATCCAGCGCGATGCGCAGGTTGGCTACCACATTGCGCCGGAAGGATACGACTGGCTGAACGCCGATGCGAAGGTTTACTGGTCCGAAGCGCGCATTAATGCCCAGAACATCGACAGCACCGGCGAGTTCCGCAAGCAGACCACCAAAGGCGGCAAGGTGGAAAACCGTACCCGCCTGTTCAGCGACTCTTTTGCCTCTCACCTGCTGACCTACGGCGGAGAATATTATCGTCAGGAGCAGCGTCCGGGCGGGTCCACGACCGGCTTCCCGGAGGCGAAAATCGACTTCAGCTCCGGCTGGCTGCAGGATGAAATCACCCTGCGCGATCTGCCCGTCACCCTTCTGGGTGGCACGCGGTATGACAACTACCGCGGCAGCAGCAATGGCTACGATGACGTCAACGCCGATAAATGGTCCTCCCGCGCCGGGTTGACCGTCAGCCCGACCGACTGGCTGATGCTGTTTGGCTCTTACGCGCAGGCGTTCCGCGCGCCGACCATGGGCGAAATGTACAACGACGCCAAACACTTCTCCATTGGCCGCTTCTACACCAACTACTGGGTGCCGAACCCGAACCTGCGCCCGGAAACCAACGAAACGCAGGAGTTTGGTTTTGGCCTGCGCTTTGACGATCTGATGCTCGCCAACGATGCGCTGGAGTTTAAAGCCAGCTATTTCGATACCAAAGCCAAAGACTATATCTCCACAACCGTCGATTTTGCCGCCGCGACCACCATGTCGTACAACGTACCCGACGCCAAAATCTGGGGCTGGGACGTGATGGCAAAATACTCGGCCGATCTGTTTAACCTCGACGTGGCCTATAACCGCACCCGCGGGAAAGATACCGATACCGGGGAGTACATCTCCAGCATCAACCCGGACACCGTCACCAGCAAGCTGGACGTTCCGGTGGCGCAAAGCGGTTTCTCCGTGGGCTGGATCGGCACCTTTGCCGATCGCTCAACCCACGTCAGCAGCAGCTACAGCAAGCAGCCGGGCTATGCGGTTAACGATTTCTACGTCAGCTATAAGGGCCAGGAGCAGCTCAAGGGCGTCACCACCACGCTGGTGCTCGGCAACGCCTTCGATAAGGAGTACTGGTCTCCGCAGGGTATTCCGCAGGACGGTCGTAACGGCAAGATTTTCGTAAGCTATCAGTGGTAATTCCCTTCGGGGCCACTCTTCAGAAGGATAAGACAATGCATCACTACGCACGCTGGCTTGAGCTAAAAGAAGAAAATCCGGGTAAGTATGCGCGAGACATCGCAGGGTTAATGAACATCAGCGAAGCGGAGCTGACCTTTTCCCGCGTGGGCCATGATGCCTGGCGACTGCGCGGCGAAATCCGCGATATCCTGGGCGCGCTGGAGGCCGTGGGTGAAACCAAGTGCATCTGCCGCAACGAGTATGCCGTTCACGAGCAGGTGGGCAGCTTCACCAACCAACACCTGAACGGCCACGCCGGGCTGGTGCTGAACCCGCGCGCGCTGGATCTGCGCCTGTTCCTCAACCAGTGGGCGAGCGCGTTTCACCTCAGCGAAACCACCGCCCGCGGCGAGCGACAGAGCATTCAGTTCTTCGATCGTCAGGGCGATGCGGTGCTGAAGGTCTACACCACGGACAACACCGACCTTACCGCATGGGGCGACGTGCTGACCCGCTTTATCTTTGCCGATAACCCGCCGCTTGAGCTGAGCGCTGGGGATGTCCCGGCTCACGCCGAAAACGCGGATGCCGCTCTCGTGGACAAGGAGTGGCGCGCCATGACCGACGTGCATCAGTTCTTCAGCCTGCTCAAACGCCACAATCTCAGCCGTCAGCAGGCGTTTCGCCTGGTGGGCGACGACCTGGCCTGTAAGGTTGAGAACAGCGCGCTGGCACAGCTGCTGGAAGCGGCACGCCGGGACGGCAACGAAATCATGGTCTTCGTCGGCAACCGCGGCTGCGTGCAGATCTTCACCGGCGCGGTGGAAAAAGTCGTGCCGATGAAAGGCTGGCTAAACGTCTTTAACCCTGCCTTTACCCTGCATCTGCTGGAGGAGACGATCGCAGAGAGCTGGGTGACGCGCAAGCCCACGGCTGACGGTCACGTCACGAGCCTGGAGCTGTTTGCCGCCGACGGCACGCAAATCGCCCAGCTTTACGGCCAGCGTACCGAAGGTGAGCCGGAGCAGAGCCAGTGGCGCAGCCAGATTGACGCCCTGACGCCAAAAGGGCTGGCCGCATGAAAACGTGGTTAGCCCTGCTGAGCGCCCTGCCTCTTGTGGCGTTTGCCGCCGCGCAGGAGAAAATTGTCGCCCTTGGCGGCGACGTGACGGAGATTGTCTACGCGCTTGGCGCGCAGTCTTCGCTGGTCGCGCGCGACAGCACCAGCCAGTGGCCGCAGGCGGCAAACGATCTGCCTGACGTGGGATATTTACGCCAGCTTAACGCCGAAGGCATTTTGTCCATGCGCCCCACGCTGGTGCTGGCCAGCGACCAGGCGCAGCCGTCTCTGGCGTTGAAGCAGGTCGAACAAAGTCACGTCAGGGTAGTAACCGTTCCCGGCCGCAACGACCTGAGCGTCATTGACGAAAAGGTTCGGGTGATTGCCAACGCTACGCACCGTGAAGCCGAGGGGGAAGCCCTGCGCCACACGCTGCGTCAGGCGCTGGCGGCCCTGCCCTCCGCGCCCCTCAACAAGCGGGTGCTGTTTATCCTCAACCACGGGGGAATGACCGCAATGGCCGCCGGGCAGCAGACCGGCGCAGACGCTGCCATCCGTGCAGCCGGGCTGCAGAATGCGATGCAGGGATTCACCCGCTATCAGCCGCTGTCTCAGGAAGGGGTCATTGCCAGCCAGCCCGATCTGGTGGTGATTTCGCAGGACGGCGTGAACGCGCTGGGCGGCGAAGAAAACCTGTGGAAGCTGCCCGGTCTGGCGCAAACCCCGGCGGGACGGAACAGGCAGGTGCTGGCGATTGATGATATGGCGCTGCTGGGCTTCAGCGTGCGAACGCCGGATGCCATCCAGCAGCTGCGCGCCAAAGCGGAGCAACTGCCCTGATGTCCCGGCGGATCGCCTTGTCGTTGTGGATGCTGGCCGCGATCCTGAGCATCATGACGCTCACCGCGACCGGGTTTGGGGCACTGCACCTGCCGGTCAGCCTGCTGTGGAGCGGCAGCGATGAGGCCATGCGTCAGATCTGGCTTACCATTCGCCTGCCCCGCGTACTGCTGGCGCTGGTGATTGGCGGAGCGCTGGCGCTGGCCGGCTGCGTGATGCAGGGGCTGTTCCGCAACCCGCTGGCGGATCCGGGTCTGCTGGGGATCAGCAGCGGCGCGGCGCTGGCGGTGGCGCTGTGGGTGGTCATTCCCGCCGCGTTACCTGCCCTGCTGATGCTGTATGCCCCGATGCTAGCGGCGTTCCTCGGCGCGCTGGCCGCAACCGTTATTATCTTCCTGCTCAGCCAGCAGCGTCACGGCTCCCTGTCCCGCCTGCTGCTGGTGGGGATCGCCATCAACGCCCTGTGCGGCGCGGCCGTCGGGGTGCTCTCATGGCTCAGCAATGATGCCCAGCTTCGCCAGCTTTCCCTCTGGGGAATGGGCAGCCTCGGGCAGGCGCAGTGGTCCACCCTGCTGGCGGTAACGTCGCTGATGGTGCCCGCGGTGCTGATTATCTGGCGGCTGGCCGCCCCGCTCAACCTGCTGCAGCTGGGCGATGAAGAGGCGCACTATCTCGGGGTGGATGTCGCGATGGTACAGCGGATCCTGCTGCTGTGCAGCGCCCTGCTGGTTGCCGCGGCGGTAGCCGTCAGCGGCGTGATCGGCTTTATTGGCCTTGTGGTGCCGCACCTGATGCGCATGTGGCTGGGGGCCGACCACCGGGCCGTCGTACCCGGCTCGGTGCTGGCCGGTGCGCTGCTGCTGCTGGTTGCCGACACGCTGGCGCGCACCCTGGTCTCTCCGGCGGAGATGCCCGTCGGGTTATTGACCAGCCTTCTCGGCGCGCCGTGGTTCCTGTGGCTTATCTTTCGTCGCGGAGGTACGCATGGCTGAACGCTATTGTGCAGAGAAGATTTTCTTTCACGCCGGGCAGCGGACGCTGATAGACGATGTGTCGCTTACCCTCTCTCAGGGTGAGCTGGTCGCCCTGATTGGCCCCAACGGTGCCGGGAAATCGACGTTATTGCGGCTGCTTACCGGCTATCTCAAGCCCGCAAGTGGACGCTGCACTCTGGCCGGAACGCCGCTTGCGGACTGGCCGCCGGATACCCTCGCGCGCTACCGGGCGGTGATGCGCCAGAATACTCAGCTCGGATTCGACTGGCCGGTGGACGCGGTGGTCGGTATGGGACGCGCGCCCTGGACTCGCTCCCCTGAAGCGTCGGTAGTTGAGGAAGTGATGGCGATAACGGGCTGTTTACCGCTGGCGGGCAGACGTTATTCGACGCTCTCCGGCGGCGAGCAGCAGCGGATCCAGCTCGCCCGCGCGCTGGCCCAGCTCTGGTGCGACGGAGCCCCGCGCGGCTGGCTGTTTCTTGATGAGCCCACCTCCGCGCTGGATCTCTACCACCAGCAGCATCTGCTGCGCCTAATGAAATCCCTGACCCGTCGGGGTCATCTCCACGTGTGCGTGGTGCTGCACGATCTCAATCTGGCGGCGCTGTGGGCGGATCGCATTCTGCTGTTGCACAACGGCAGGCTGGTCTCCAGTGGCACACCGGAGGACGTGCTGCAGGCCGGGACGCTGGCGCGCTGGTACGGCGCGCAGGTGCGCGTCGGCAGCCATCCGGATCACCCCGTACCGCAGGTATTTCTCGCCCCGTGAGCGGGCTGGTAAAAATCCTTCAGCGTTTCCAGCAGGGCATGCGCCGCTTTAGAGAGCTGCGTGTGCCCCGGATGGATTGCTCCGATGCACTTTTCAATGGGCGGATTATCCAGCGGTATACAGACCGCGCCCAGCGCCGTCATCTGCGCTTCGCAGAGCGCCGGTACGGCACTGCCGCCCAGCCCGCTGGCGACCATGCGACCTACCGTCACCAGCTGATGACTCTCCAGCGCCACGTCCAGCTTTCTGCCGCTTCGGGCCAGCTCCTCCTCCATCATCAGACGTACCGCCGATGGGCGCTGCAGGGTAATAAAATCCAGCGTCAGTAGCTCTTCCCAGGCCAGCCGCTTTTTGCCCGCGAGCGCGGAGTCCTTCGGCACAATGGCGACAAACCTGTCGAGCCCCAGCGGTGTAAACAGCAGGTTGTGCGTGGGGGCCGGCTCAAAGGCGATCCCCATCTCAACCCGCCCTTCCCGCACCATCTCAATCACCTGCTCGTTAATGACGTCATGCACGGTGACGTTGATCCCGGCGTGGCGATCGCGAAACGCCTTGAGCACCTCCGGTAAAACGTTGGCGGCAAATGACGGCATCGCCGCGACCGAGATTTTGCCGCGCTGCAGGGTAAAGCACTGGTGCATCGCCTCCTCCACATTATCCCAGTCGGCAAGCAGTTGCCGCGCCATCGGCAGAAACGTCTCCCCTTCCTGTGTGAGGGCAACCTTGCGCGTGCTCCGCTGCAGCAGCGGGCCGCCGAGCGCGTCTTCCAGACTCTTAATCGTCAGGCTCAGGGCCGGCTGGGAGAGATTTAAGCGTTCGCTGGCGTGCGCGAAATTGAGAGTGTGAGCTACCGCTAAAAACGCGCGTAACTGTTTGACACTCATTCTCATTTTTCATCCTGTTAACTAATTGAAAAGAATTAGTTAACAGGAAATTAATAAGAAAACCAAATGAGTGGGTCACAAATTCAAAATTAACAAATGAGTCGCCGCCCCTAATGATACCGGCACGGTTAATGGGAGGGATGACTATGGCAGGACTGGATAAGCGCGTCGGCAGCTATGCGCAGGCGCTGGAGGGGCTGACGGACGGAATGACCTTACTGGCGGGCGGCTTCGGCCTGTGCGGCATTCCGGAGAACCTGATTGCGGAGGTCCGGCGCCGTCAGGTGAGAGATTTGACCGTGGTGTCAAACAACTGCGGCGTGGATGGATTCGGCCTGGGGATACTGCTCGAAACGCGGCAGGTTCGCAAAGTGGTGGCCTCTTACGTCGGCGAGAACGCGCTGTTTGAGCAGCAGGTGCTGAGTGGCGAGCTGGAAATTGAGCTTACGCCGCAGGGCACGCTGGCGGAAAAGGTGCGCGCGGGCGGGGCCGGTATTCCGGCGTTTTATACGGCCACCGGCTACGGCACGCCCGTGGCGACCGGCAAGGACGTGCGCCAGTTCGCGGGCAAGCACTACATCCTCGAGGAGGCGATCGTCGGCGATTTCGCGCTGATCAAGGGGTGGAAAGCGGACTGGTACGGCAACGTCATCTATCGCCATACCGCGCAAAACTTTAATCCACTGATGGCAACGGCGGGCCGGATCACGGTGGTGGAGGTGGAAGAGATTGTTCCGCCGGGTGAACTGCCCCCGTCGGCAATTCATACCCCGGGAATTTACGTCGACAGGCTGATTGTCGGCCAGTTTGAAAAACGCATTGAGCAGCGCACCCTGCGCGCGCAAGGAGTGTGACGATGTTAACCCGTGAACAGATGGCCATGCGCGTCGCCCGCGAGCTGCGCGACGGTTATTACGTCAACCTGGGGATCGGCATCCCTACCCTGGTGGCGAACTACATTCCGGACGGGATGGACGTGATGCTGCAGTCGGAAAACGGCCTGCTGGGGATGGGGGCTTTTCCCGACGAGCAGACCCTTGATCCTGACATGATCAACGCCGGTAAACAGACCGTGACCGCGCGGACCGGCGCGGCCATTTTCGACTCGGCCCAGTCGTTTGCCATGATCCGCGGCGGCCACGTGGACCTGACCGTGCTGGGCGCATTTGAAGTGGACTTGGAGGGCAACATCGCCTCGTGGATGATCCCCGGAAAGATGGTGAAGGGCATGGGCGGCGCGATGGATCTCGTTGCCGGGGCGCAGAACATCATCGTGGTGATGACCCACGCCTCAAAGAGCGGTGAGTCGAAGCTGCTGCCGCGCTGCACGCTGCCACTCACGGGCGCGGGCTGTATCCGTCGGGTCTTGACCGATCTCGCGCTGCTGGAAATTCAGGACGGCGCGTTCATCCTGCGGGAATACGCCCCGGGCATCAGTATTGACGAGATCGTGCGTAAAACGGCAGGGAAAATCATTGTGGCGGACGACGTGCGCGAGATGCGCTTCACCTGAGGGGTCAGCATGAAAAAGGTCATGATTGTCGGGGCAACGCGAACCCCCATTGGCAGTTTTCGCGGATCGCTCTCGTCCCTTGCTGCGGTTGAGCTTGGGGCCGTCACGGTACGGCACCTGCTGGAGAACAGTGGTCTCAGCGCCGAACAGGTAGACGAACTGATTTTCGGCCAGGTGCTGACGGCCGGATGCGGGCAAAACCCCGCCCGCCAGACGGCCATCGGCGCCGGGTTGCCCGTCAGCACGCCGGCGACCACCGTCAACCTGGTGTGCGGCGCGGGCTTAAAAGCGGTCCAGCTCGCCGCCCAGGCGATCCGCTGCGGCGACGCGGAGGTGGTTATCGCCGGCGGTCAGGAGAGTATGAGCAACGCCCCATATCTGCTGGACGGCGCACGTGCCGGGCTACGTTTCGGGCATGCGGGCCTCAAGGACAGCATGATTACCGACGGCCTGTGGGACGCATTCAACGATTACCACATGGGGATCACCGCTGAAAACGTCGCCCGCGAGTATGACATTTCCCGCGAGCAGCAGGACGCCTTCGCCGCCCGCTCGCAGCAAAAAGCGGCGTCCGCCATTGAGTCCGGCCGGCTTGACGCCGAGATAGCGCCGGTGACGGTGAAACAAGGTAAAAAGCCGCCGCTGGTTATTGATCGTGACGAACAGCCCCGACCAGGCACTACTGCAGAGCAGCTTGCGCAGTTGCGCCCCGCCTTTTTGCACGAGGAAGGCACCGTCACGGCGGGGAATGCCTCCACGCTCAACGACGGTGCCGCCGCGGTGCTGCTGATGAGCGAGGAAAACGCGCGGGAGAGCGGATTGCCTGTCCTTGGCCGCATCGTGAGTTACGCCGTGACGGGCGTTGACCCGTCAGTAATGGGCATGGGCCCGGTCAGCGCCTGCCGGACGGCGCTGGCGCGGGCGGGCTGGACGCTCGACGAGGTGGACCTCATTGAAGCCAATGAAGCCTTTGCCGCCCAGGCGTTGGCGGTGGGCCAGCAGCTCGGCTGGGATGAGCACAAGGTCAACGTTAACGGCGGTGCCATCGCCCTGGGCCATCCGATTGGTGCTTCCGGCTGCCGAATCCTCGTGACCCTGCTGTACGAAATGCAGCGCCGTGACGTCAAAAAAGGGCTCGTCACCCTGTGCGTAGGCGGCGGACAAGGCATTGCCCTGACCGTCGAGCGTTAAACCTCTCGTTGGTATCCGAATAATAAGTAAAGTGAGGAGTCATAATGAGTGTGTTAATAGCCCTGGCGGCGCTGGCACTGCTGATGCTGGCGGCCTACCGCGGATACAGCGTTATTTTGTTTGCGCCGATCGCGGCGCTCGGTGCCGTGCTGCTGACCGATCCGGGTGCCGTCGGCCCGACGTTTACCGGCCTGTTTATGGAAAAGATGGTGGGCTTCGTCAAGCTCTACTTCCCGGTGTTCCTGCTGGGTGCGGTGTTTGGCAAGCTGATTGAGCTTTCCGGCTTCTCACGCTCCATCGTCGCCGCCGCAATCCAGATCCTCGGGCGTCGACACGCCATCCCGGTGATTGTCCTGGTATGCGCGCTGTTAACCTACGGCGGCGTTTCGCTGTTCGTGGTGGCGTTTGCGGTGTACCCGTTTGCCGCCGAGCTGTTTCGCCAGAGCGGCATCCCTAAGCGGCTGATCCCGGCCACCGTGGCGCTGGGGGCATTCTCGTTTACCATGGACGCCCTGCCCGGCACGCCGCAGATCCAGAATATCATCCCCACCAGCTTCTTCGGCACGAACGCCTGGGCGGCCCCGTGGCTGGGGCTTATCGGCTCTCTGTTTATTATCATCTTTGGCCTGCTCTGGCTGGAGCGCCAGCGCCGGAAGGCGCTCAATAATAATGAAGGTTACGGCACGGATCTGAAAAATGAACCCGAGACGCCGGATAACATTAATCTCCCGCATCCGCTGATTGCTATCTCCCCGCTGCTGGTGGTGGGCATACTGAACCTGCTGTTTACCCGCTGGATCCCCGGCTGGTACGGCGTGAGTCACGAGCTTACCCTGCCTGGCCTGGCGAAACCGATTGTGACCGAGGTGAGCAAGATCACCGCCATCTGGGCCGTGGAGGCGGCGCTGATCGCCGGTATCGTGCTGGTGCTGATTTTTGGCTTTCGCAATATCCGGGGGCGTCTGGCTGAAGGCAGCCGAACGGCGGTGAGCGGAGCCATTCTGGCGGCGATGAATACCGCCTCGGAATACGGTTTCGGCGCGGTTATCGCGGCGCTGCCTGGGTTCCTGGTGTTATCCAAAGCGCTGGCTGCCATTCCGAATCCGCTGCTAAATGAGGCCATCAGCGTTACCGTGCTCGCGGGGATCACCGGTTCGGCGTCCGGCGGGATGAGTATTGCCCTTGCCGCCATGTCCGACTCGTTTGTCGCCGCCGCCCATGCGGCCAATATCCCGCTTGAGGTGCTGCACCGCGTGGCCTCGATGGCGAGCGGCGGGATGGATACCCTTCCCCATAACGGCGCGGTGATTACTCTGCTGGCTATCACCGGCCTGAGCCATCGCCAGGCCTACGGCGGCATTTTCGCTATCACCATCATTAAAAGTCTGGCAGTACTTTTTGTCATTGCCGTGTTCTATCTGACCGGCATTGTGTAAGGAGAGAAAAATGAATCTGAACGGTAAAACCGCCCTGGTCACCGGCTCAACCAGCGGCATTGGTCTGGGGATCGCCCGCGTGCTGGCGAAGGCGGGCGCGCAGCTGATCCTCAACGGCTTCGGCGACAGCGCATCGGCACGGGAAGAGATTGCGCAACTGGGCAAAAAGCCGGGCTATCACGATGCGGATCTGCGGGACGTATTGCAGATTGAGGCCATGATGCGCTACGCCGAATCGCAGTTTGGCGGCGTGGACATTCTTGTGAACAACGCCGGGATCCAGCACGTGGCTCCGGTTGACGCCTTCCCGGTAGAGAAATGGAACGACATTATCGCCATTAATCTTTCCGCGGTGTTTCACACCAGCCGGCTGGCGCTGCCGGTCATGCGGGATAAAAACTGGGGGCGCGTCATCAATATCGCCTCCGTTCACGGGCTGGTCGCGTCGAAAGAGAAATCGGCCTACGTTGCGGCCAAGCACGGCGTGGTGGGCTTTACCAAATCCCTGGCGCTGGAAATCGCCCGCACGGGTATTACCGCCAATACTATCTGCCCCGGCTGGGTACTGACCCCGCTGGTGCAGCAGCAAATCGACAAACGTATCGCGGACGGCGTACCGCCGGAGCAGGCTCGCGAACAGCTTCTGGCGGAGAAACAGCCTTCAGGGGAGTTTGTTACCCCGGAACAGCTGGGCGAGCTGGCGCTATTTTTGTGCAGCGACGGCGCCGTGAACGTTCGCGGCGCCGCGTGGAATATGGATGGCGGCTGGGTTGCTCAGTGATGAACAGGCCGGGAAAGGCAACGTCGCCGCCCGGCTAAAATCGCTAGCTTGAGCAGCTGACCTCCAGCCGCTTGCCCCAGTCAGGCGGGCGGCTGACGTAATCATCATCCCGGTCGGCAAACGGCGTGCGCAACGCCAGATGCAGACGGTGTAGCTCGTCGTACTCACCCTGCTCTGCCTGCTCAATCGCCCGCTGCGCCAGCCAGTTGCGTAATACCATCGCGGGATTCGCTGCGTTCATCTGCGCCTGACGGGTAGCGTCGTCTACCTGCTCCTGCTGCAGCCGCGTGCGGTACTGTGCAAACCAGTCGTCAAACGCCTGACGGTCAATAAACTCGTCGCGCAGCGGCGAGGCGGCGCTGTGCTGCTCCGTCTGGCTCAGCATTCGGAAGGTGCGGGTGTAATCGCTCCCTTCACGCGCCATCAGGGTAAACAGGCCGTTGAGGATGTCGTTGTCGCCCTTCTCCTGGGTCATCAGCCCCAGCTTGTTACGCATCAGCGTGCCGTATTCCCGCAGCAAAAGGTCCTGATAGCTGTCGAGCGCATCGTTCAGGGCATCAACGTCGATAAACGGCGATAAGGTTTGTGCAAGCCGCTGGAGGTTCCACAGCCCAACCGCCGGCTGATTATCAAAGCTGTAACGCCCCTGATAGTCGGAATGGTTGCAGATATACCCCGGCTGATAATCGTCCAGGAAACCAAACGGACCGTAATCAAAGGTCAGGCCGAGAATCGACATGTTGTCCGTATTCATGACCCCGTGAGCAAAGCCTACCGTTTGCCAGCGCGCAATCATCGTGGCGGTACGGGCAACCACGTCCCGGAACCAGAGAACGTATTTATCCGCCTCATCCTGCAGATGCGCCCAGTGGTGGCGAATGGCGAAGTCCGCGAGCTGGCGAACCTTGTCCGGCTCGCGGCGATAGTAAAAGTGCTCAAAATGACCAAAGCGGAGATGGCTTTGCGCTATGCGCATCAGCATAGCCCCCTTTTCCACCGTTTCGCGCGTCACCGGCGTGTCGCTGGTGACGATCGACAGCGCGCGGGTGGTGGGAATCCCCAGCGCATGCATCGCTTCGGATGCCAGACTTTCGCGTATCGTTGACCGCAATACCGCGCGCCCGTCGCCCATTCGTGAGTAAGGGGTAAGACCTGCGCCTTTCAGATGCCAGTCAACCGTCTCCCCGTTGGGAAGCCGTTGTTCGCCGAGCAGGATCCCCCTGCCGTCACCCAGCTGCCCCGCCCAGACGCCAAACTGGTGTCCGCTATAGACCTGAGCCAGAGGCTGCATACCGGGGAGAAGCGTCTCGCCTCCCCAGACGCCAGCACTGTCTGAACGCTGAAACAGATCGGGCGGAATGGCCAGCTCATCGGCCAGCCGATCGTTATGCCAGATAAGACGTGAATTATGTAACGGTGTTGGTTTGAGTGCGGTGTAAAAGCCAGGCAACTCGTCATGCCAGTGAGCAGTAAAAGACAGGGTCATAAGTCCTCCTGCCTTTAGTGTAGAGGGTTTACCCGGACTTAAACACGGGCGAAAGGCAGGGTTATCGCTGCTGAACGAGCGTCGTGACGTGCTCCGCCGAGACGGCTGGCCAGAGCGCACCCTGCATGGCACCAAAATTGAAGGACAGAACGCGCTGCAGCAAACCGTGGTCGTCAATGCCGGAGACGATCACCGACTGGCAGTGCGGCGTTATTTGCCAGAGGATCGCGCGCATAAAAGGCTCGAAAGAAAGCTCAGAAGCACGCTGCTGGATGAATCCTTTATCAAGAATAACCCGTTTAAATAATCCATCATAGACGGCCTTGAGCGATGCAGCACCGGCTCCAAAGTTTGCCAGCACCAGCGGAAAATGGATCGCCATTCTTGCCAGCTGCAGATCGTCCTTTCCGTTATTTAAACCTGGATAGTTCTCATTAACAGTAAACTCAAGAAACGGATAACGCTCAAGAATTGAAACAGCATTCCCATTACTTAATAAAAACTCAACAATTGCTGGTGTAATATTGATCCATGCAATTAACTGATGCTGAATAAAAAACAGTTTACAGGTATCAAGCAATTGCAGTTTTTCGTTAAACAGCGCTAACTCCTCTGCCGCTGAAAGCCGAGGGATAACGAGCTCAGTGGGGATCCTCACATCGGTGCCGACGCCAGTAAAGTTAACCAGTATTTCTAAACCTTTTAGCTCGCCTGCGCTATTACGGGCAGGCAGAAGCATCAGTTCAGACTGGTAAGCATTATCTAGCGTAATAATCATTGCACTCGCCCCGCATTAAAGATGAGAGAGGACATCCTGGAGCAATTGCTGACACAATTCCACTGTCTTGATTTTAATAAGTTTAATTTCATTAGTTCCGTATTAATTTTCAGATTTATCCCTGAATCTAAAATAATCTTATCCTGGTTACTGAATAATAGCCAGTTTTAGATAAAACAGACACATAAGGATGTTGCTAATTTAGGTAAATTTAACTTTAATCAGCTTATTTGAGAAAAACGGCATGGTTTAATAGTTACCATGCCGACATAAGAAACGTGTTCGGGCAGTCTAAATACGTCGCGCCTGCCAGAAATTTTTACGCCAGTACACGTTATCGAGAGAAGAGCGCATCACGCCGCGGCTGGTAGAGGCATGAATAAACTGATTGTCTGTATCATATATCCCAACATGCAGGCCGCTTTCTCCCGATCCGGTTTTGAAAAAGACCAGGTCACCGGGAAGGAGATCGTCTTTATCAATTTCAGTGCCTATTTCCGCCTGCTTGCGCGTGTCTCGCGGAAGCTGTAAATCAAACTTGTCACGAAACGTCATCAGGACAAAGCCTGAGCAGTCCACCCCGCCGCGGCTCATGCCGCCGTAGCGATAAGGCGTGCCGCGCCAGTTGCTCAGCTGATCGTTAAGGCTGGCAATAACGGTGATAGAATCCGATAGCCGCGGATTAGGCGGCGGTGCACGATGGCTGCTGCATCCCGCAAGAAAGAGTGCCGCCACGAAGAGAAACCAGAATCGCATTTTCAGACGAATCCTCTGCTTTTATTGTTCTTTTGGTAATTTAGCGTGCAATTGTGTTAACAGGCAAGAAACGGTTACTCCTGCCCGGTAGAAATCAGCATCTTATGTCCCTCTATATCCAGCCTGCGGAACGACATGTTGTAGGCGCGGGCAAGATTTGGCGGCGTAAGGACCCGATCCCGCGTACCGCTGGCGATCATCCTGCCGCGCGACAGGAGCCACACGCGATGGGCGTGACGTAACGTATGGTTAAGATCGTGGCTGCTCATCACTACGGCGATACCTTTCCTGCTCAGAGCGCTTAGCAGGCTATCCAGCGCCGCCTGCTGGGCAACATCCAGACCGCTCATCGGTTCATCCAGCAGCAGCATCCTCCCGTGAGGATTGCCCGCGGGATGGATCTGCAGAATGACCGCCGCCAGACGCACCCGCTGCCATTCTCCTCCAGAAAGCTGGCTGGCATGCCGGGACAGTTTATCTTCCAGCCCTAACGCCGCAGCCACTTCCTCCAGCAGTGCCGTATGCTGTTTGTCGTGCAGATGCAGCATCAGATAATGCCAGACCGGCATCGCAAAAGGCGGTACCTGCTGCTGCACCATGTAGCTGCGCCGGTGGGCCAGCGAGGCGGGTGACCAGTCGACCAAAGCATGTTCCAGCAGCGTAATCTGCCCTGGCCCGGTGGTCAGCCCCGCCATCCGCGCCAGCAGCGTACTTTTACCCGCGCCGTTTGGCCCGACGAGATGCAGGATTTCACCCGAATTGATGTCGCAGGTTACCGGCTCCAGACGCCCCTTCTCGGCGACGTCCGTGAGCTGCATCAGCAGCGACATTATTTCGCCAGCGCCAGCTTAATAGATTCCATGACGATCGGGTCCTCAGGCGTCATATCCGGCGAAAAACGCTGAACGACCTGGCCGTCACGACCAATCAGGAATTTTTCGAAGTTCCACAGAATATCGTCCGGATAGAGCGGCGCGCGGCCTTTGCTGGCCATGCGCTCGTAAAAACCGCTCTCTTCCGGCGCAACGGCCTTCGGCGCGGCGGCAATCAGCTTCGCATACAGCGGATGGCGGTCTTCACCGTTGACGTCAATTTTGCTGAACATCGGGAACGTCACGCCATAAGTGGTGCTGCAGAAGGTTTTGATCTCTTCCTCGCTGCCCGGCTCCTGGCCCAGGAACTGGTTGCACGGGAAGCCCAGCACGGTAAAACCGTCTTTCTCCCAGGCCTTCTGAATATTCTCCAGCTGCTCGTACTGCGGCGTCAGGCCGCATTTCGATGCCACGTTGACGATGAGCAACACCTTGCCTTTGTAGCTTTCCAGCGTGGTGTTATCCCCATCAATGGTGGTCACTTCGGTATTCAGGATATCTGACTGCATAGCATTTCCTCAGGTTGTCGATTTAACGTCCAGCTTTTAATAGTAGCCAGATAAAGACTGGCGCGCCCAGCGTTGCGGTCACCACGCCAACAGGCAATTCTGCGGCCGTCAGGGCGAGACGGGCGATGATGTCGGCCACCAGCAGCGTGGCTGCCCCGGCAACCGCCGAGGCCGGAAGCAAGGTTCGATGATCCGTGAAGCCGCAAAGACGTAGCATGTGCGGAATAACCAGCCCGATAAAGCCAATCGCCCCCGCCAGGGCCACGCTCACGCCTACCAGCCAGCCAATGGCAATGACCAGTACGTTACGCCAGAAACCAATCGGCATGCCCAGCTGGCGGGCAGAGATTTCCCCCAGCGCGAGCCGATTCAGCGGCTGGGCCTGCAGCGCAGCCCACGCGATGACCGGCACCAGCAGCGCCATTAGCCAGCCCTGGTGCCAGTCGACGCCGCCAAAGCCGCCCATCATCCAGTACATGAGCTGACGCAGGTCAAAGGAGGTCGAGAAGTAGACCGCCCAGGTCATCAGCGCGCTACAGATGATCCCCAGCGCGACGCCGGCAAGCAGCAGCCGGCTGGTCGACAGGTGACGTCTGGCGAAGCGAAGAAGAATGACTGTGATCAGCAGTGCGCCAAGAATGGCGCTCAGGCTAATGCTCCAGCCGGAGAGTCCTCCCCCGCCCAGCATCACCGCCGCAATCAGCCCGACGCCTGCACCGTTCGACACCCCCAGCAGGCCGGGCTCCGCCAGCGGGTTTTCGAACAGCGCCTGCATAATAGTGCCAGACAGCGCCAGCGCGGCGCCGACCAGGATCACCGCGACGGTGCGCGGCAGGCGAATTTGCCAGACGAAGAGCTGACCGTCAGGCCCCAGCCAGCTTTCAGGCCCGATCCAGCTGTCGCCTGCGCAGAGGCTAATACCCGCGGCAAGAATAAGCAGCAGCACCAGCAGAAGCAGGCGACGCCGATCGGAACGGTGCTGGCGATGAGCATAATCAAGCATGTGTACGGTTTGTTAGCGAGTGATGTAATTGATTTTACGGCGTGTTTGCCGGAGAGCGCAAAGAAAAAAGGCCGCGTGGGCGGCCTTTTTGGTTAGTTCATATTACTCTGCTTTAGGCGTTGCGTTTTCGACGCGGCTCTTTAACTTCTGGCCGGGTCTGAAGGTCACCACGCGGCGGGCTGTAATGGGAATATCTTCCCCCGTCTTCGGGTTACGGCCCGGACGTTGGTTTTTGTCTCGCAAATCAAAATTGCCAAAACCGGAGAGTTTTACCTGCTCACCATTTTCCAGAGCACGACGGATCTCTTCGAAAAACAGCTCTACCAGCTCTTTGGCATCCCGTTTGCTAAGCCCAAGCTTATCAAACAGATATTCTGACATTTCAGCTTTTGTAAGCGCCATAGGTTCAAT
Organism: Enterobacter cloacae complex sp. I3; assembly: GCF_014896175.1. Lineage (NCBI taxonomy): Bacteria > Pseudomonadati > Pseudomonadota > Gammaproteobacteria > Enterobacterales > Enterobacteriaceae > Enterobacter > Enterobacter cloacae complex sp. I3. The sequence continues at coordinate 70,357 of NZ_JADBQZ010000020.1, read as the reverse complement.
CCCTCAATGATGCCTGGAATCGCTCTTTTAATGCCTCTACACATTTGGCGACGGTAGCGGCAATCTCCTCTTCTTCGAGTGTACGGCTGGTATCCTGAAGGATAAGGCTGATAGCGAGGCTCTTGAAACCTTCTGCTACGCCCTTGCCGCGGTACACGTCAAATAAGTTTACGCCAACTACCTGATTTACGCCAACTTTCTTACATTCGGCCAAAATATCTGCTGCGGGCACGTTTTCAGCGACTACAACCGCGATATCACGGCGGTTCGCCGGGAAGCGGGAGACGTCCTGCGCCTGAGGAATGACGCGGTCTGCAACCGGGCTCCACTCCAGCTCGAACACGATGGTACGGCCGTTCAGGTCCAGCTTACGCTCCAGCTCCGGGTGGACAACGCCAATGAAACCAACGCGTTTGCCGTCTAAATAAATCGCCGCGCTCTGGCCCGGATGGAGCGCAGGAATCGCTTCCGCGCGGAACTCAATTTCAGATAATTTACCGGTCAGATCCAGAATCGCTTCCAGATCGCCCTTCATATCGTAGAAATCAACCGTGCCTTTTGCCAGGTCCCAGTGCTCTTCGTAGCGGTTACCGCTGATGGCACCAGCCAGCATGAGATCCTGACGGATGCCTAAATTTGCCTGATTATCCGGCACAAAGCGCAAACCGCTTTCGAAAATGCGCACGCGGTTTTGCTGGCGGTTCTGGTTGTAAACGATAGTCCCCAGCAGGCCCGTCCACAGGGACAGACGCATCGCGGACATTTCGCTGGAGATTGGGCTTGGCAGGATCAGCGCTTCCTGACCCGGGTGGATCAGCTGCTGCAGCTTAGGATCAACGAAGCTGTAGGTGATCACTTCCTGGTAGCCTTTGTCGTTCAGCATGGTTTTCACACGCTTCAGGGACAGGTCGGCTTCACGGTGGGTGCCCATCACCAGACCCGCCTGCACAGGCTCGTCAGGGATGTTGTTGTAGCCGTAAACACGGGCCACTTCTTCCACCAGATCTTCTTCAATTCCCATGTCGAAACGCCATGACGGCGCAACGGCCTTCCACTCGTCCTGACCTTCGGTCACTTCACAGCCCAGACGCTTCAGGATATCGGTCACCTGCGCGTCGGCAACGTGGTGCCCAATCAGGCGATCCAGCTTGCTGCGGCGCAGGGTAATGGTCGCACGCTTCGGCAGGGTCGCTTCGTTGGTGACGTCGATAACCGGGCCCGCTTCGCCGCCGCAGATGTCGATCAGCAGGCGGGTTGCACGCTCCATCGCTTTGTACTGCAGCGCTGGGTCAACGCCGCGCTCGTAGCGGTGAGACGCATCGGTGTGCAGGCCGTGACGGCGCGCGCGGCCGGTGATGGAGAGCGGGCTGAAGAACGCACATTCGAGCAGGACGTTTTGCGTTTCGTCGTTGACGCCAGAGTGTTCGCCACCAAAGATACCGCCCATCGCCAGCGCTTTGCTGTGGTCAGCAATCACAAGGGTGTCGGCGTTCAGTTTGGCTTCTGTGCCGTCCAGCAGCACCAGGGTTTCCCCCTCTTTCGCCATGCGCACAACGATGCCGCCGTCGATACGATCTTTATCGAACGCGTGCATCGGCTGGCCCAGCTCCAGCAGAACGTAGTTAGTGACGTCAACCACGGCGTCGATTGAGCGGATACCGCAGCGGCGCAGCTTCTCTTTCATCCAAAGCGGGGTTGGCGCTTTAACGTTAATGCCTTTTACCACGCGACCGAGGTAGCGCGGGCAGGCATCAGCAGCGTCAACCTGAATCGGCAGCACGTCACTGATGGTCGCTTCAACCGGCACAATCTCCGGCGCGTTGAGTTCGGTCTGGTTCAGTACGGCAACGTCGCGCGCCACGCCGATGATACCTAAGCAGTCGGCACGGTTTGGCGTGACGCTGATTTCGATAGTATTGTCATCAAGCTTCAGGTATTCACGGATATCGGTGCCAACTGGCGCATCCAGCGGCAGCTCGATGATGCCGTTGTGGTCGTCGGAAATACCCAGCTCGGAGAACGAGCACAGCATGCCTTCAGACGGCTCACCGCGCAGCTTGGCCGCTTTGATTTTGAAATCACCTGGCAGCACGGCACCGACGGTCGCCACGGCCACCTTCAGGCCCTGACGGCAGTTTGGCGCACCGCAGACGATGTCCAGCAGACGGTCGCCGCCTACGTTCACTTTTGTCACGCGCAGTTTGTCAGCGTTAGGGTGCTGGCCGCACTCGACTACTTCACCCACCACGACGCCGTTGAAGGCACCGGAAACCGGCTCAACGCCGTCAACTTCCAGGCCCGCCATGGTGATCTGGTTGGAAAGCGCTTCGCTGTCCAGCGTGGTGTTCACCCACTCGCGTAACCACAGTTCACTGAATTTCATTGTTCTGTCCTGCCCTTATTTAAACTGTTTGAGGAAACGCAGATCGTTTTCGAAGAATGCACGTAAGTCGGTCACGCCGTAGCGCAGCATGGTCAAACGCTCCATGCCCATGCCGAAGGCAAAGCCGGAGTATACTTCCGGATCGATACCCACGTTGCGCAGCACGTTTGGATGCACCATGCCGCAGCCCAGCACTTCCAGCCATTTGCCGTTTTTACCCATCACGTCAACTTCCGCAGACGGTTCAGTGAACGGGAAGTAGGACGGACGGAAACGAACCTGCAGATCTTCCTCAAAGAAGTTGTTCAGGAAATCGTGCAGCGTGCCCTTCAGGTTGGTGAAGCTGATGTTTTTATCAACAATCAGACCTTCCATCTGGTGGAACATTGGGGTGTGGGTCTGATCGTAGTCGTTACGATACACGCGGCCCGGCGCGATGATGCGGATTGGCGGTTCCTGATCCTTCATGGTACGGATCTGAACGCCAGAGGTCTGGGTACGCAGCAGACGCGTCGCGTCAAACCAGAAAGTGTCGTGGTCAGCGCGTGCCGGATGATGGCCAGGAATGTTCAGGGCGTCGAAGTTGTGGTAATCATCTTCGATTTCCGGGCCAGTCGCCACGGTAAAGCCGAGCTCACCGAAGAAACTTTCAATACGATCGATAGTACGGGTAACCGGATGCAGACCACCGTTTTCAATACGGCGACCCGGCAGAGAAACGTCGATGGTTTCTGCCGCAAGACGCGCGTTTAGTACCGCGCTCTCCAGCTCGGCCTTACGCGCGTTCAGCGCCTGCTGAACCTGCTCTTTGGCTTCGTTAATCACCGCACCCGCTGCCGGGCGTTCTTCTGGCGGCAGTTCACGCAGGGTTATCATTTGAAGGGTCAGGTGCCCTTTTTTCCCAAGATATTCGACGCGGACATTGTCTAACGCGGCAACATCTGAGGCCTGATTAATGGCGGCTGTTGCACTGGCAACCAGCTCTGCGAGATGTGACATGATTTTCCTCATTATGTCGGTGCAGACACCGATTTGGTGGAGTTATTCTCTCAAATTCAGGCACAAAAAAAGCCTCCATCGGGAGGCTTATCTGGCGCTGTTTTTCGTTTCATCTTTCACGCGCTAGCCTCCTGGAGTCAGGTGCTAAAGTAAAAGAAGAAACGGAAAATAGCAGCATTCATGCTTGCGTTACCTTGTTGGGTATAAACCGGTAAGACCTTATTGAAAAGCCTGCACGGATAAATGTCAATCTTCTGATGGTGTTAAATGAAAAGAGGGAGCCAGGCCCCCTCTCTCAACTGGCTTATGCCAGTGCTGCTTTCGCTTTTTCGACCAGAGCGGTGAACGCTACTTTGTCGAATACTGCGATGTCAGCCAGGATCTTACGGTCGATTTCAACAGAGGCTTTTTTCAGGCCGTTGATGAATTTGCTGTAAGAAATACCGTTCTGACGTGCTGCTGCGTTGATACGCGCAATCCACAGTTGACGGAACTGACGCTTACGCTGACGACGGTCACGGTAAGCGTACTGACCTGCTTTGATAACAGCCTGGAAGGCAACGCGGTATACGCGTGAACGCGCACCGTAGTAGCCTTTAGCTTGTTTCAAAATTTTCTTGTGACGTGCACGTGCAATTACACCACGTTTTACGCGAGCCATATGTGCTCTCCTGTATCTATATTCTTAGTAAAAAATTAAACGTTAACGGCTTATGCGTACGGCAGGCACGCGATAACCAGACCCAGATCGCCTTTAGAAACAAGGCCTTTTGGACGCAGGTGACGTTTACGCTTAGTAGATTTTTTGGTCAGAATATGACGCAGGTTTGCGTGCTTACGCTTAAATCCACCACCACCGGTTTTTTTGAAGCGCTTAGCAGCACCGCGTACGGTCTTAATTTTTGGCATCTTAATAACTTCCACTTCGCATTGTTAAATAAACGAAACATAGGCGAACAAAACCTATGAAACCCGAAGGCTCCACAGATTTTGCTGCTTGAAGGCCTTACTGTTTCTTCTTAGGAGCGAGCACCATGATCATCTGGCGGCCTTCGATCTTCGTAGGGAAGGATTCGACTACTGCCAGTTCACTCAGATCGTCACGGACGCGGTTAAGCACTTCCATACCAATCTGTTGGTGGGCCATCTCACGACCGCGGAAACGCAGTGTGATCTTGGCCTTATCGCCATCTTCCAGAAAGCGAATCAGGCTGCGGAGTTTTACCTGATAATCGCCATCGTCGGTACCAGGACGGAATTTGATTTCCTTAACCTGGATAACTTTTTGCTTCTTCTTCTGTTCCTTAGAAGACTTACTCTTTTCATAAAGGAACTTGCCGTAGTCCATGATACGACAAACTGGCGGTTCGGCGTTAGGGCTGATTTCAACTAAATCTACTCCAGCTTCTTCAGCCTTTTCGATCGCTTCTCTCAGACTCACAATCCCCAGCTGCTCGCCTTCCAGACCTGTTAAGCGAACTTCCTGGGCGCGAATCTCGCCATTGATACGATTCGGACGTGCCGTTTGAACTCGTTTTCCGCCTTTAATACCTTATTCCTCCAGTTGTTGAAGACTGCGGCTGCGAATCTCTTGTTGCAGCTTCTCAATCACTTCACTTACGTCCAGGCTGCCCAGGTCTTTACCACGGCGGGTGCGAACGGCAACTTTGCCTGCTTCCACCTCTTTATCACCACAGACCAACATATACGGGACACGACGTAAAGTGTGCTCGCGGATTTTAAAGCCAATCTTCTCATTTCTCAAGTCTGCTTTTACGCGAATGCCCGCATTTTGTAGTTTCTGCGTCAATTCTTTAACGTAATCTGCCTGAGAATCGGTAATGTTCATCACCACGACCTGCACTGGCGCAAGCCAGGTTGGGAAGAAGCCCGCGAACTCTTCGGTCAGGATGCCGATGAAGCGCTCCAGAGAACCGAGAATAGCACGGTGAATCATGACCGGTACCTGACGCTCGTTGTCTTCGCCAACATAAGAGGCGCTTAAACGCTGCGGCAGGGAGAAGTCCAGCTGTACAGTACCGCACTGCCATGCGCGATCGAGGCAGTCATACAGGGTAAATTCAATTTTCGGACCGTAGAATGCGCCCTCGCCCAGCTGGTATTCGAACGGAATACCGTTCTCTTCCAGCGCTACGGCGAGATCCGCTTCTGCGCGATCCCAGGTCTCATCGCTACCGATACGTTTTTCCGGACGCGTTGAGAGTTTGACCACGATCTTCTCGAAGCCAAAGGTGCTGTACATATCGTAGACCATACGAATACAGGCGTTAACTTCATCACGTACCTGATCTTCAGTACAGAAGATATGCGCATCATCCTGAGTAAAGCCACGAACGCGCATCAGACCGTGCAGCGCACCTGATGGTTCGTTACGGTGGCAGCTACCGAACTCCGCCATACGCAGCGGCAGGTCGCGGTAGGATTTCAGACCCTGGTTGAAGATCTGAACGTGGCCCGGGCAGTTCATTGGCTTGATGCAGTATTCACGGTTCTCGGACGAGGTGGTGAACATCGCATCTTTGTAGTTGTCCCAGTGGCCGGTTTTTTCCCACAGCACACGGTCCATCATGAACGGGCCTTTCACTTCCTGATACTGGTACTCTTTCAGCTTGGAACGTACGAACGTTTCCAGTTCACGGAAGATAGTCCAGCCATCGTTATGCCAGAACACCATACCCGGCGCTTCTTCCTGCATGTGGTACAGGTCAAGCTGCTTACCGATTTTACGGTGGTCACGCTTCGCGGCCTCTTCCAGGCGCTGCAGGTACGCGTTCAGGGCTTTCTTATCCGCCCACGCGGTACCATAGATACGCTGCAACATCTTGTTGTTGCTGTCGCCACGCCAGTAGGCGCCGGCGATCTTCATCAGTTTGAAATGATGACAGAAGCGCATGTTCGGCACGTGCGGTCCACGGCACATGTCGACGTATTCTTCGTGATGGTACAAGCCAGGCTTGTCATCATGAGCAATGTTTTCATCGAGAATAGAGACTTTATAGCTTTCGCCACGCTTGACGAAGGTTTCACGCGCTTCGTGCCAGCTGACTTTCTTCTTGATGACGTCATAGTTGGTCTCGGCGAGCTCGTGCATACGTTTTTCGAGCGCGTCGATATCTTCCTGGGTCAGGGTGTGGTCAAGATCAACGTCGTAGTAGAAACCGTTGTCGATAACCGGACCGATCGCCATTTTGGTGTTTGGCCACAGCTGCTTGATAGCATGACCCAACAGGTGTGCGCAGGAGTGACGAATGATCTCCAGACCTTCTTCGTCTTTCGCGGTGATGATTGCAAGCGTCGCATCGTTTTCAATCAGATCGGACGCATCAACCAGCTCACCGTTAACACGGCCGGCGATGGTCGCTTTCGCGAGGCCAGGACCGATGTCCAGGGCGACATCCATAGGGCTAACAGCGTGGTCGAAATGGCGTTGGCTGCCATCAGGAAGAGTAATTACAGGCATTTTATATCCTTATTTGCAGTGATGCCCCACACATAAGAGCATATACAAAGAAAATAATCGTGATTTGACAATAGATTACGACACCATCTGACCAACAATCGTCAAATTGGTTCGTCATCATTCACCTGCCGGAAAATCAGACAACGCCGGATATACGGCAAGCCTTGCAATGTTAACACTAACAAAAGGGAGATTGCACCCTCTGCTGGCAGATTGATGTGCTGGCACTTTCGCATGAATTTGCAGATCGCAATTCCCGATGCTCGCATTTCAGAGATGCTGGGCTACTCTTGAACAGATCTTTAAACCCAAAGGTGCATACTATGAACGTATCCAGTAGAACGGTTGTGATTTTAAACATCCTTTCCGCCACAGGTTTATTGTTGATTCTCGCCGAACGATTCCACTGGTTCTGAGCTGAACCCTACGCTGGCATAACCCAATCGATCCCGAGAAGGGGCATATTTCGGTCCTGTTTGGTAGACTGTGGGTATCAACGAACAAGGATTAGGTTATGCCAACAAAACGCTTTGCCGTAAAACACTGGAAAATGGTGCTGGTGCTGATTGCCATCTGCGGCGCGATGCTGTTACTCCGCTGGGCGGCAATGATTTGGGGCTAGGGGCGAAGACAGCTCATCAGAGGGACGTCACAAGACCAGAGCGAATAAACGGGCCGACATGATTATCGGCCCGTTTTCATTACATTCTATAACCCAGTGAAACCGTGGTTCTGCGGTCGGTGTGATCCGGTGCAGATTCAGGTGGTGAAGAGTTCCAGGTCACGTTGTAGGCGACTTTCAGACCAAAGTGTTCGTTGATGGCCACGTTCAGCGCCGACTCAGAGTTCAGCGTCGTGTCGTCGGCACCAAATACGGAAACACCCTGGGTAAATTTGGTGTTGTCAGTCATCTGCCAGGCATAGGTGCCGGAAGCGTAACCGAGCGGTTGGGTTTTGGTATCGCCATTGGTGTACTCGTCGTAACGCACACCTGGACCGAATTCAAAACGGAGGCTGTGTACCGGACCGTTCAGGAACTGGCGACCATAACCCGCGGTGAACACATCGCGCTGGCGATAGCCATTGTAACGGTCGGTTAACCAGCTTGCCTGACCAAACAGGTAATCATAGTCGGTCATGTTGTAACGGCTACGTCCGCCTACCGCATATTTCTCGGAAGAACGTTCGTCATTAGCGGACGTATTGCTGGCATTCCCCCACAGAGACCAGGCGGTGGTATTACCGTACCAGGTGAGCGTACTGTCCGCCGTCAGAGAAGAGCTTTTGGTGTTACCGGATTGTGCCAGGTACCCGGCATTCAGGTTACCTTCGAACGGTTTTTTCGCGGTGGAAGGATCGTCCATGACAGTAAAAACGGAATCATCGGCGGTCGCGTTCATAGCCGCAAACACGCCACCCGCCAGCATCAGTGCAGCGGGCACTGTCTTTAAAAGCTTCATTTTATTAAGGAGTCCGTACAACAAAAAAAGAGACCACACGGTCCCGGAATCTTTCTTGAGGATCAATGACAAGGCGTCCAGAGAAAGGTAACAAATTATAAAAAGGCGCAAATAACATAGCAATGATTTCTTATTTCATTTTTTGAATAAGAACGATCCCAAAAAACGTTTTATTTTATATATCCCTCATCGCATTTATGTCAGCATTCATTTTTAAAATCATACTGTTATTTACATTGCCTTCCTGTCGATCGGTGCCAGGCTTAAAAGAACCCATGCTAAAAGGAGGTTATGATGGCTTCTATTTATACGCTGACGCTCTCCCCTTCCCTCGACTCCGCGACCATAACGCCGCAGATTTACCCGGAAGGTAAACTACGCTGTAGCGCACCCGTATTTGAGCCGGGCGGTGGCGGGATTAACGTTGCGCGCGCGATTACCCACCTCGGTGGTAAAGCGACTGCCATCTTTCCGGCCGGTGGTGCAACGGGGGAGCATCTTGTTGCCTTGCTGGCCGATGAACAGGTTGCCGTGGATACCGTTGACGCCAAAGACTGGACCCGGCAGAACCTGCATGTCCACGTTGAGTCCAGCGGGGAACAGTATCGTTTCGTTATGCCAGGCGCCAGGCTGAGCGATGATGAGTTTCGTCAGCTGGAAGAGAAGGTGCTAACCATTGAAAGCGGCTCGCTGCTGGTCATCAGCGGTAGCCTGCCGCCAGGCGTCAAAACAGAAAAGCTGACAGCACTGGTTGATGCCGTACTTCAGCGCGGCATTCGCTGCATTGTCGACAGTTCAGGCGAAGCCCTGCAGGCGGCATTAGAACCCGGACAGCTTGAGCTCGTTAAGCCTAACCAGAAAGAGCTGAGTGCGCTTGTTAATCGCGAACTTAGCCAGCCGGATGACGTGCGTACTGCCGCAGAAGAACTGGTTCGCAGCGGCAAAGCGCACCGCGTTGTCGTCTCTCTCGGTCCTCAGGGTGCGCTGGCCGTCGACAAGACGGGCTTTGTGCAGGTTGTTCCGCCCCCAATGAAGAGCCAGAGCACCGTCGGCGCAGGCGACAGTATGGTCGGCGCGATGGCGCTGAAGCTGGCGCAGGGCGCATCACTTCTGGAGATGACGCGCTATGGCGTCGCGGCGGGGAGTGCCGCCACCATCAATCAGGGAACGCGCCTGTGTTCGCTTGCCGATACGCAGAAAATCGTCGATTACCTGTCACGAAGCTAACCGATATATCCCCCTCCTGACGGAGGGGGAATATCTGTGGAAGTCGCCAAATATGGCGTATCGACTATGCTAAAAAAACTTTCAGGATAACAACGAGGTGAATTATGAGCAGTGGTGATATCACCCGCTACGTCGTGACCATCAGCCTTCATGAAGCATCGCTGACCGAGCTTAACGAGCTCAACAATGCCTTTACACGGGCGAATTTCCTGCTCACGCTAACGGATGACGAAGGTCATATTCATGATTTAGGCACCCTGGCGTTTGGCCTGATCGCAGCCCTGAGTGAAGAAGAGGTGCATGCGCTGGCCGCCAGCCTGGTGGAAAGCGTGACCGACAAGCCTGCCGACATCACCGTGGAGACGTGGGAACGCTGGCAGAAAAAAGAACAATAAGTGCCCTGCATGAAATTAATCCGCTCAGGTGTGCGTTAGTTCGTATTTTTTTACCGCAGTTATGCGCTAACTTTATGATCTGGCAGACAACATGGGAGAGTCAACATGTGGCAGGCTATCAGTCATCTTTTACATGAGCAATTGGGTGAAGGTGAAATTGAACTGCGTAACGAGCTGCCGGGCGGGGAAATTCACGCCGCGTGGCATTTACGCTACGCAGGACGCGATCTGTTCGTTAAATGCGACGAGCGAGAGCTGCTCCCGATTTTTACCGCTGAAGCCGATCAGCTTGAACTGTTGTCCCGCAGTAAAACGGTGACGGTACCTGAGGTGCTGGCCGTGGGCAGTGACCGGGACTACAGCTTTCTGGTGATGGACTATCTCCCTGCCCGCCCGTTGGACGCCCATAATGCCTTTATTCTCGGGCAACAGTTAGCGCGTCTGCACCAGTGGAGCGACCAGCCCCAGTTTGGTCTCGACTTCGACAACGACCTTTCCACCACGCCGCAGCCCAATGCCTGGCAGCGCCGCTGGTCGACGTTCTTTGCCGAGCAGCGCATCGGATGGCAGCTTGAACTGGCCGCAGAGAAAGGGCTGGAATTTGGCAATATTGATGCCATCGTCGAGCATGTGCAACAGCGCCTGGCCTCCCACCAGCCTCAGGCGTCTTTGCTGCACGGTGATTTATGGTCCGATAACTGCGCGCTGGGCCCCAACGGCCCGTATATCTTCGACCCGGCCTGCTACTGGGGCGACAGAGAGTGCGATTTGGCCATGTTGCCCCTGCATCCCGAACAACCGCCGCAAATATACGATGGGTATCAGTCTGTCTCCCCCCTGCCGCCGGACTTCCTTGAGCGCCAGCCCGTGTATCAGCTCTATACGCTGATGAACCGAGCCATTCTTTTTGGCGGGCAACATCTGGTCAACGCCCAGCGCGCGCTTGAACGCGTGCTTGCGGCTTAAAGACAAAACGGGTGGCCTTGCCGCCACCCTAATTCGTTACAGAAAACCGAGCAGTGAGAAGAAGAAATATCCCGCCACGATGATGATAACCGGCAGGATATAGAGCGGGAAAATTTGCAGGAAAATGGTGTGACGAGGCACCACAATGCGGGATTCAATCTGCTCCCGGCTCATTCCTTCAGGACCTTTCGCCTTCTCAAGGATAAGCTGATCTTCCACCCCTTCCCGTAAAAAACGGGTCTGGCGACTCATTCGTGCGCCCGATGCCTGCAGCGCCATCGCAATAAAAATCAGCGCATAGATAATCCAGAACCCAATATTCAGCTGCTGGTGAAAGTCCGGCGTTGGCGAGTTGAACCAGAAGACGTTCAGGAACGGGGTGTTAAACCGCACCATCTCAATCATGACATGCGCAAAATCAAGCATTACCGCATTAATGCCCGGCTGTTTTTCGCTGTGATCGTACATAAACTTCAGCACGGATATCAGCGTAGAAATGACGGCAGGAATAAAAATCACCCAGCCTGCAATACGTTTTAAGACAGCAATGCGTCCAGCTTGTTGATACGTCATCAGTTCCTCTTCATAAAGACGCGTGATTTGAGCCTAAGTCTACCTGCTGGACATCAATTTCGCCCGCTCTTTAAAAGCAATATGCTAAATTGCAGACTGTGCTTAGCACTTATCGTCTGTCGAACACCTGGATAAGGAGACGTTGTGATGTCGACACCGCGCCAGATACTTGCCGCTATTTTTGACATGGATGGATTACTGATTGATTCCGAGCCGTTGTGGGATCGCGCCGAGCTGGACGTGATGGCCAGCCTGGGCGTTGATATCAGTCGCCGTAATGAACTTCCCGACACGCTGGGCCTGCGTATTGATATGGTCGTTGACCTGTGGTACGCCCAACAGCCGTGGGTTGGGCCCGATCGCGACGAAGTCACCTCGCGTATTATCAGCCGCGCCATCGCGCTGGTGGAGGAGAACAAGCCGCTCTTGCCGGGCGTACATGAGGCTGTCGCGCTGTGCAAGTCTCAGGGGCTGAAGGTTGGCCTGGCTTCCGCTTCACCGCTGCATATGCTGGAAAAAGTGCTGATCATGTTTGAGCTGCGCGACAGTTTTGACGCCCTGGCGTCTGCGGAAAAACTGCCCTACAGCAAGCCGCATCCGCAGGTCTATATGGACTGCGCCGCGAAGCTGGGTCTTGATCCGCTTACCTGCGTCGCGCTGGAAGATTCAGTAAACGGCATGGTGGCCTCCAAAGCCGCGCGTATGCGCTCCATTGTGGTTCCCGATGAAGAAAACCGCCACGATCCCCGGTATGCTCTTGCCGACGTTAAGCTGAATTCGCTGGCTGAACTGACGGTACAACACCTGCGCGGCGAATAGCGCCCCTCCTACAGGCAGCGTCATGCTGCCTGATAAAAACAAAACACAGTTTCATTTTGTTTGCTTTTCTCATCCCTGCCTCCTATCTTTAACGTCAACACGACGATAACCAGCTTCTGAGGCGCGTATGATACTGGACACCTTTACTCTTTCAGGCAAAGTGGCCCTCATCACCGGGTGCGATACCGGGCTGGGGCAAGGCATGGCTATTGCGCTGGCGCAGGCAGGTTGCGATATCGTTGGGGTAAATCGCAAAGCTCCAGAGAAAACGGCCAGCGCCGTCACCGCCCTGGGAAGACGTTTTGTGGCTATTCGGGCCGATCTGAGCCAGCAGGAAAATCTTCAGTACGTCGTGGACACCGCCGTGGCGGAGATGGGACGAATTGATATTCTGGTGAACAATGCCGGGACGATTCGACGGGAGGAGGCTCTGACGTTCAGCGAAAAAGACTGGGATGACGTTATGAACCTGAATCTCAAGTCGCTCTTTTTCCTCTCTCAGGCGGTCGCTAAGCGATTTATCACCCAGGGCCAGGGCGGCAAAATTATCAATATCGCCTCTATGCTCTCCTTTCAGGGCGGCATTCGCGTGCCGTCGTATACCGCCTCGAAAAGCGGCGTACTGGGGATCACGCGCCTGCTGGCAAATGAGTGGGCGCTACATGGCATCAACGTGAATGCCATCGCGCCGGGCTACATGGCGACGAACAACACGCAGCAGCTGCGCGATAACGAACAGCGTAACGCGGAGATCCTTGACCGCATCCCGGCGGGTCGATGGGGAGTACCGGATGACCTTCAGGGGCCGGTCGTCTTTTTAGCCTCCCCCGCATCAGATTACGTGAATGGTCACACCTTAGCCGTCGATGGCGGCTGGCTGGCGCGCTGAGGCGCCTTTGTGACAAACAGTTACACCGTCACCTCTTTCGTCCACTGTATAAAAACCCTATACTGTATAAATTGACAGTTTCGTGGGTTTTATCATGACGGCGGAAGGCCACCTGCTTTTTTCAATTGCGTGCGCAGTATTTGCCAAAAACGCAGAACTTACTCCCGTGCTTGCACAGGGAGACTGGTGGCATATTGTCCCTTCTGCCGTTTTAACCTGTCTGCTGCCCGATATTGACCACCCAAAATCCTTCCTCGGACAGCGCCTGAAGTGGGTGTCGAAGCCCATCGCCCGCGCGTTCGGCCACCGCGGGTTTACCCACAGCCTGCTGGCCGTTTTTGGCCTGCTCACGCTTTTCTATTTAAAAGTCCCTGAAAGCTGGATAGTGCCGGGCGATGCCATTCAGGGCATGGTGCTGGGTTATTTAAGCCATATCCTCGCCGATATGCTGACGCCCGCGGGCGTGCCGTTGCTTTGGCCCTGCCGCTGGCGTTTCCGTTTTCCGATCCTTGCGCCGCAGAAAGGGAATCAGCTTGAACGCGTGCTGTGCATGGCGCTGTTCGCCTACGCCGTCTGGATGCCGCAAACCTTGCCCGAAAACAGTGCAGTGCGCTGGTCTTCCCAGATGATCAATTCGCTGCAATTTCAGTTCAATCGTTTTATTCATCACCAGATTGAACAGTAAACCAACAAAATCATTCCATTTGTCATAAACCATTCCATTTGGATATAAGCGCCACATCACACTTCTGCTAACCTTCCGCCAACAGGATCGGGAAAAACCGATCCCACATAATAAATCAGGAGAACGGGGATGAATTTTCCACTCATCGCGAACATAGTCGTGTTCGTCGTATTACTATTGCTTCTCGCGCAGGCGCGCCACAAACAGTGGAGCCTGGCGAAAAAAGTACTGGTCGGTCTGGTCATGGGTGTGGTGTTTGGTCTGGCCTTACACGCCGTCTACGGCTCCGATAGTCCGGTACTGAAAGAGTCCATTCAGTGGTTCAACATTGTCGGTAACGGCTACGTCCAGCTGCTGCAGATGATCGTTATGCCGCTGGTGTTCGCCTCTATTCTGAGCGCCGTAGCCCGTCTGCACAACGCAACTCAGCTGGGTAAAATCAGCTTTCTGACCATTGGTACGCTGCTCTTTACCACGCTGATTGCCGCGCTGGTGGGGGTGCTGGTTACCAACCTGTTTGGCCTGACGGCCGAAGGTCTGGTTCAGGGTACCGCTGAAACGGCGCGTCTGACCGCAATTCAAACCAACTACGTGGGTAAAGTGGCTGATCTGACGGTTCCGCAGATGGTCCTCTCCTTCATTCCGAAGAACCCGTTTGCTGACCTGACCGGTGCAAGCCCAACCTCTATCATCAGCGTGGTGATCTTCGCGGCATTCCTGGGCGTGGCTGCGCTTAAGCTGCTGAAAGACGACGCGCCGAAAGGCGAACGCGTGCTGACGGCGATTGATACCCTGCAAAGCTGGGTGATGAAGCTGGTCCGTCTGGTCATGCAGCTGACGCCATACGGCGTTCTGGCACTGATGACCAAAGTGGTAGCCGGCTCTAACCTGCAGGACATCATTAAGCTGGGCAGCTTCGTTGTCGCCTCTTATCTGGGCCTGGGCATTATGTTCGTGGTGCACGGTATCCTGCTGGGCGTGAACGGCGTCAGCCCGCTGAAATACTTCCGCAAAGTATGGCCGGTACTGACCTTTGCCTTCACCAGCCGTTCCAGCGCAGCGTCTATTCCGCTGAACGTTGAAGCACAGACCCGTCGTCTGGGCGTGCCGGAATCTATCGCCAGCTTCTCTGCCTCCTTTGGTGCTACCATCGGTCAGAACGGCTGTGCGGGGCTCTACCCGGCGATGCTGGCGGTGATGGTTGCCCCAACCGTGGGTATCAACCCGCTGGATCCGGTCTGGATCGCCACGCTGGTCGGGATTGTTACCATCAGCTCCGCCGGCGTTGCAGGTGTCGGCGGCGGTGCAACCTTCGCCGCGCTGATTGTGCTGCCCGCGCTGGGCCTGCCCGTCACGCTGGTCGCCCTGCTGATCTCCGTTGAACCGCTGATCGACATGGGCCGTACCGCGCTGAACGTGAGCGGCTCCATGACTGCCGGTACGCTGACCAGCCAGTGGCTGAAGCAGACCGACAAAACCATTCTGGAAAGTGAAGACGACGCCGAGCTGGCGCACCGTTAATCTCGATAGAAATAAAAAAACCGCCTGATGGCGGTTTTTTTATGGCTGTTATTCTTCAACCTCTTCATCCTGGCGGATTTGCGTCGCCCATCGCTGGGCTGACTCCGGCACGGAAAACGCCGGCGACCGGCGGAAATGTTCCCCCATCAGGACAAAAGCCACATATTTACCGCGAAGCAGCCAGACATCACGAAAACCATCCACTTTCAGGGCATGGTCAGGCGGCGCGGGCTCAACGCGGGGCACATAGCTAATAACCTGGCGGTTTTGTTGACGAAGAGGTTTCATAAGCGACGGATTCACTAAAGCAAATTCTTGAAGCAGGAAAATTCTATGATAGCCGATCCTGCTGCCTTACGTCGCGCTCCGAGTGGGTGAGATGGCTCCTTTCGTTAATAACGTCATGTGAAAAACGCTTAGTTAGCGAGCTATCTCACGACATTGTTCTATCCTTAATAGGGTTTTTAGCAATGGATAAAGGAGAAGCGTGCAATGTCGAACAAAGATAAATCACATCAATCACCGATTCATGGCACTGAAGAATCTCAACCGGGTATGGACTCTCTCGCCCCTGCTGACGGCTCTCACCGCCCCTCGCCGGGCCCATCAGCCCCTGGCGAACAACCAACCGCGCCGGGAAGCATGAAATCGCCGGACACCGGAAACGAGAAGCTGAAATCGCTTGAGCCACACCGTAAAGGCGGCGAAGGTTTTGCACTCACCACCAATCAGGGCGTGCGCATTGCTGACGATCAAAACTCCCTTCGCGCAGGCGCGCGCGGGCCAACCCTGCTGGAAGATTTCATCCTGCGGGAAAAAATTACCCATTTTGACCACGAGCGAATTCCGGAACGCATCGTTCACGCGCGCGGTTCTGCGGCGCACGGCTACTTCCAGCCCTATAAAAGCCTGAAAGCGATCACCAAAGCGGATTTCCTCTCCGACCCGGATAAAATCACGCCGGTCTTTGTGCGTTTCTCCACCGTGCAGGGTGGCGCAGGTTCGGCAGATACGGTGCGTGATATCCGCGGCTTTGCCACCAAGTTTTATACCGAAGAGGGTATTTTCGATCTGGTGGGCAATAACACCCCGGTGTTTTTCATTCAGGATGCGCATAAATTTCCTGACTTTGTCCATGCGGTAAAACCGGAGCCCCACTGGGCCATACCCCAGGGACAAAGTGCGCACGATACCTTCTGGGACTATGTCTCCCTGCAGCCTGAAACCTTACACAACGTGATGTGGGCGATGTCCGACCGTGGGATCCCGCGCAGCTATCGCACGATGGAAGGGTTCGGTATTCATACCTTCCGCATGATCAACGCGGAAGGAAAAGCCACGTTTGTGCGCTTTCACTGGAAGCCGGTAGCGGGCAAAGCCTCGCTGGTATGGGATGAGGCGCAGAAGCTCACCGGGCGCGATCCGGACTTCCATCGCCGCGAACTGTGGGAATCCATTGAAGCGGGTGACTTCCCGGAATATGAACTGGGCTTACAGCTGATCCCGGAAGAAGACGAGTTTAAGTTCGATTTCGACCTGCTTGACCCGACAAAACTCATTCCTGAGGAGCTGGTGCCCGTTCAGCTGGTGGGGAAAATGGTGCTTAACCGCAATCCGGATAATTTCTTTGCCGAAAACGAGCAGGCCGCGTTCCACCCGGGCCACATCGTCCCCGGACTAGATTTCACCAACGATCCGCTCTTACAGGGACGTCTGTTCTCGTATACCGATACGCAGATTAGCCGTCTTGGCGGGCCGAACTTCCACGAGATCCCGATTAACCGCCCAACCTGCCCGTACCATAACTTCCAGCGCGACGGGATGCACCGTCAGGATATTGATACCAACCCGGCAAACTATGAGCCGAACTCCATCAACGACAACTGGCCGCGAGAAACCCCGCCGGGGCCGAAACGCGGCGGATTCGAATCGTACCAGGAGCGTATCGACGGCAACAAAATTCGCGAGCGCAGCCCCTCGTTCGGTGAGTATTACGCCCACCCTCGCCTGTTCTGGAACAGCCAGACGCCGATTGAGCAACAGCACATCATCGGCGGCTTTAGCTTCGAACTGAGCAAAGTGGTGCGCACCTACATCCGCGAGCGCGTGGTCGATCAGCTGGCGCACATTGATATTCAGCTTGCCCAGAGCGTGGCGGATAACCTTGGCATCACGCTAACGGACGAACAGCGCAACCTTGCGCCGCCGAAAGAGGTTAACGGCGTGAAGAAAGATCCATCGCTGAGCCTGTATGCGGTGCCTGGAGGCTCGATTAAAGGCCGCGTGGTCGCGATCCTGCTGAACGACAAAACCCGCGCCAGCGACGTGCTGGGGATTATGCAGGCGCTAAAAACCCAGGGCGTACACGCCAAACTGCTCTATTCCCGCATGGGTGAAGTGACCGCCGATGACGGCTCCGTGCTGCCGGTCGCGGCGACCTTTGCCGGCGCGCCGTCGCTGACCGTCGATGCGGTGATTGTGCCGTGCGGGGATATTGCCAGCCTGCTCAACAACGGTGATGCCATCTATTATCTGCTGGAAGCTTATAAGCACCTGAAGCCGATCGCGCTATCCGGCGACGCGCGTCAGTTTAAAGCACAGCTGAAGGTGGCCGATCAGGGTGAGGACGGCATTGTCGAGGGCGATAACGTTGACGATGCCTTTATGACGAAGCTGTTTGATTTGCTCGCCGCGCACCGCGTCTGGTCGCGCAGCAGTAAGATCGATCAGATTCCGGCGTAAAAACCATTCCCGGTTGTGCGGCCTGATGCCCTCACCACGCCCCTCTCCCACGGGAGAGGGAGAAAACAATAAAAACGGTAACCCAGGTTACCGTTTTGCTTTTACCGCGCCACCCGGCACTTCTTACAGATCCCCAAATGTCCCCAACCGATACCCACGCTCGGCAATCGCATACTTCAGCGACGGCGACGTCAGGACATCCAGCTCCGCCAGGCGAGGCCAGCAATAGGCGCTCTTACGCACGGTGTTATCGACAAAGGCAGGATGCGCCATAACCTCCAGCGACCGTTGCCCCCGCGCGGCAGAATCATCCAGCACCTTCAGGAACAGCGCTTCGTCGATCTCGTCACCGTAAAAGGCGCTGCTGAACCCCTCAGTTGTTGTCACGGCACAGTCCGGCACGCCCTGCGCCTCACGATCCACGCGCATCGCCACGCCTTTGCGTTGGGCAAACGCCGCAACAATCGGGAAAATCGCCGGGATCATGTGCACATGATGGTGGCTGTCGATATGCGTCGGCGCCTTGCCAAAAAGATCAACAAAGCGGTTGTACTGGCAGTCCAGCTCACGGGCAATCTCTTCGAGGGGCAGAGCGTCCTGCTCCGCCAGCTCCCAAATCCATTTCCCCAGCAGACCGTCACGCGTCAGGCCCGGCATGGGCGAAAGCGGCATCCCGAGCGTCAGCACAAAATGCATGCCGACACCCAGCTCTGGCACCTCGCGGCTCAGCTGCGCCGCGTGTTCAACCGCCTCACCGTTCACCAGTGCCGTTGTAGAGGTCACTACCCCGCGGCGACAGGCTTCAATAATGCCGTAGTTCTGGCCTTTCGAAAGGCCAAAGTCATCAGCATTAACGATCAGCAGGTTTTCCATTGCGCGTCCTCTCAGTGTTGTTTGAACTTCAGCTTCTCAATCGTGGCGGCAAAGTTCGGCAACCATTTTTCATGCGCCAGGATCATCTCGCTGGCCAGCTGCTCCGCATCGCGGTCGGAATGCACCAGCGGGCTGAGGTTCAGCGCCAGAAGCACGTCATTGAGTTCACCGCTCAGCGCCGCATTGCTCGCCGCCACTTCAAAGCCTTTGATGGTGTGGATCAGGCCCATAACTTTGTCGTCGAAGTGGGTGATACGTGGATGCGGTTTAGCCCCCTCGCGCCCCAGAATGCAGGTCATCTCGACGGCCCAGTCAGCCGGGATATTGTCGATATGGCCGTGATGCGGCACGTTAACATAGTGCTCCGCCTGCTTGTCGTTGTAGATGGCGTTGATCACTTCACACGCTGCATCGGAGTAATAGGCCCCACCGCGCTGCTCAAGCGCTTTCGGTTTGACGTTCAGGTTCGGATCTTTATATAAATCGAACAGCTGCTTCTCAACTTTCTGAACGATTTGCGCACGCGCGCCGCCCTTATAGTACTCGCCCATTTCGATAGCCAGCATCTCTTTCTGCTTGAAGTAGTAAAGCAGGTACGAGCACGGCAGCAGATTCAGCGAGCGGATCAGCCCTTCGCTGAACGGCAGGTCAAAGATGTTCTTCACGGAGGCCGCGGTCAGGCGACCGGAAGCCACGCCGTCGAGCAGTTCGGCAAAGCGCGATTTTCCGTTCACGATGACGTCTTTAATGAACACCATGTGGTTCAGGCCGAACAGATCGATTGAGAGATCGTCACTATCGGTCAGCTCCAGCACGTCGCGGATAAACATCTTCATGCCGATCGGGATATTACAGACGCCGATAAAGCGTTTGAAATTGGTATGACGATAAACCGCCTCGGTCACCATTCCGGCCGGGTTAGTGAAGTTAATCACCCACGCGTTCGGGCAGATCTCTTGCACATCTTTGACGATGTCGAAAATCACCGGAATGGTACGCAGGCCTTTGAACAGACCGCCCGCGCCGTTGGTCTCCTGCCCCAGGTAGCCGTGGCTCAGCGGAATACGCTCGTCCAGCTCGCGCGCTTTTAGCTGGCCGACGCGCAGCTGAGTGGTAACGAAATCCGCATCTTTCAGCGCCAGGCGACGATCGAGGGATTTATGCACGGTCATAGGCACGCCCGCTTTCTCAACCATGCGCTTGCACAGGTCGAAAATAATATCCAGCTTCTCCTGACCTTCCTCAACGTCCACCAGCCATAATTCGCTGACCGGTAATTCATGATAACGTTTCAGAAAACCTTCGAGTAATTCTGGGGTATAGCTGCTGCCGCCACCAATGGTTACGACTTTTAATTTCTTTTGCATAATATCTCCCTTAGCGTATCAGGTTAATCGCCTGCAAGGTATAGCGTACTCTTCCCGCTATTTGGGCAAGCCATTAAAGCAATATTTATGGCGGGTAATCCGCCGAAAGTTAATTAATTACCGTTAAATTCTTCCGGTAGCTGTTCGGTGTGAATGAGGTCAACTTCTTAAAAGTTTTAATAAACAGGCTGGGACTGCTATATCCTGACTCATAGGCAATATCGGTGACAGAATAGTTGGTAATCTCCAGCTGTTTTTTGGCAAAATTAATGCGGATTTCATTAATTATTTGCACCGGCGTTTTACGATAATAACGCTGCGTCGCGCGGGTCAGATATTCCTGGGATTTCCCCGAGAGGGATACCATATTTTCCAGTGCATTTTCGCTGAACTGGCCTTTATCGTGCATCAGTTCCACGGTGCTGCGCAGCCACTGTGGAACATCATCCGTCACCTGCTGCTCTTCACGGTGATGCCGCAACCGGTTCATCACGTAGAAGGTCACCGTTTCAATAAATTCATCAAACTCATTGTCGCGGAAGTTAAGCGAGGCGATGACCGTTTCAATCCAGGTCATGAACTCGTTTTTCACACGATATACCTGGGACGCCACAAAGCAGAACGGCACCAGCGGCAGATAGTGCTTCTCAAAGAAGCGTCTGCTGACGCCCACGTTCAGAATGCGGGTCGCGCCAAATTCGTAAAAGCTCTGGTGATAGGAACCCATCGGCAGGAAGACAAAATCCCCTCGCTCCAGCAGGACGCGCTTACCGTTGATCTCCTGGTAGTAGCGGCCGGTCAGAACAATCGTGAACTCATAGTAGTCATGCTGGTGCAGACCGCTGGCGCTCTCCGTCTTGTTGTAGATAACTACGTGAAAATTTTTGCCATTAAACAGTTGCTGTTCAAATGCGGTTTTGATTTCCATCGTGCTGACCTCCTGCTGCTCAATCCGACCTAGTGCATTTTCTCGTGAAGCTCAATCAACTCCGCCACCAGCTCACGCGCCAGCATGGACGTCATCAGGTGATCCTGAGCGTGTACCAGCACCAAGCTGACCTTCATCTTCCCTTCGCCCTGGTCGCTTTCAATTAGCTTTGTCTGCACCAGGTGCGCTTCGTTCAGCGCCGTGCGGGACTGCTCCATCATGGTTTTCGCGGCGGCGAAATCGCCCTGCTTGGCCTGCTTCAGTGCGGCATACGCCAGGCTGCGCGCCTGCCCGGAGTTGATGATAAGGCCCATCACCACTTCTTCGAGATCGTTCTCTGCGGCTTCGTCTGCGACGATACTATCCAAATCTAACATGTTTTAGCTCCTTGTGGCTGGCGCGGGCTTCCCCGCGCCGGTCAATCTTAGAATTTCAGTGAGAGGGCAATTTCCTCTTCGCTCTCTTCTTCATCAATGATGGTGGCAGCTTTGTTCGCAATCGCCACGAACGGCATGTACAGCAGGGTAGCAATCCCGAGGTTGAATATCGCCAGCAGGAAGGCCGCGACGCTACCGTTGGTGTTAAAGAAGGCGCCCAGACCTGCCGGCATGGTCCACGGAGCAATGTTGGTGATCGGTGGAATAATACCCATGTAGTAAGCCGTCAGGGTGATCGCTGCCAGCAGCGGCTGCACCAGGATGAACGGGATAAACATTACCGGGTTCATGATAATTGGCAGACCGAACAGAATCGGCTCGTTAATCTGGAAGATGCCTGATGGCAGGGCCAGTTTCGCCACCTGACGATAGTCAGCGCGACGAGAGACAATAAAGACCGCGATGATCAGACCCAGGGTCGCCCCGGTACCACCCAGGAAGATATAGGAGTCAAGCATCGGCTTCGCCCACACATGGAAGGTTTTACCTGCCGCCAGCGCCGCGTCAACGGAGCCGTACTGCTGGTAAAGCGCAACGTTTTCCAGTGCCCATGGGGTCATAATTCCGCTGTCCAGCGCGGCCAGTGCCAGTGAACCGTGCACGCCGAAGAACCACAGCAGAGAGGTGAAAATCACATACGCCCAACCGACCACGCCACCCATCGACGCCAGCGGCGTAGAGATAGAGTCCATGATGATCTGGTGGAAGTTCG
The DNA here is from genome assembly GCF_014896175.1 of Enterobacter cloacae complex sp. I3. Taxonomy (NCBI): domain Bacteria; kingdom Pseudomonadati; phylum Pseudomonadota; class Gammaproteobacteria; order Enterobacterales; family Enterobacteriaceae; genus Enterobacter; species Enterobacter cloacae complex sp. I3. The sequence goes on along the minus strand of NZ_JADBQZ010000020.1, from coordinate 47,900 downwards.
TGCCCCAGTGAGAGAGCGCCCAGGCGATAATCCCCATGATGGAGAGGATAATGAAGCCTGGGATCAACGCGGAAAATGAACGAGAAACGGAGGCCGGCACGCTATCCGGCAGTCGGATAACCCAGTTGCGACGGATAATAAAGGTGAACATTTCTGCCACCACCAGGCCGATAACAATACCGGAGATGATGTTGGCTCCGCCCAGCCAGTTTGCGCCAACGGCGTAGGCTTCACCCACGCTGTAAGGCGTGACGGTCATAAACGCGGCAACGGATAATAATCCGGCGGCCAGCGGATCCACTTTCCGCTCTTCAGCCAGCGCCATCCCAATAAAGAAAGGCGCCATCAGCGACATAATACCCAACGTACCGTTATATACGTTGCCGCCGATGGCTTTAAAACCATTAAGGGTTTCAATAGTGGAAGCGTCTAACCGAATTCCTAATGAATAAAAGAAGGAACCTTCACCAAAGCTCAGAAAAACGTTGTTAATTAAAACGAACATGGCCCCGGCCAGCGTCAACGGCATTAATTTAATAAAACCGTTTTTGATGGCATTAACGTGAGGCTGCTTTCCTATTTTAACAGCAAAAGGAAGGAGTACCTTTTCAAGTGAAGCGATGACTTTACTCATAGGAAAATACCCTTAAATGCCGTAACGCATGTTACGGCGTAATTGTGTGTGAAATAACTCTTTGACGGGAAAAATAAAAATTAATTAGCAGCTTTTTTAATGGCTGCCACAGCAGCTTTAAGTACACCTAAACCATCGATCTTGCCGTACAGCCCCGAGTCGATCACTTCGACCGGTTTATTCGGTAGCAGTCGTTGAATTTCGGGCAACATATAGGCAATTTGCGGCCCCAGTAACACCACATCGGCTTTCTGGCCTTTTTCGCCCGCCAGCGTTTCCGGAAACGCTTCAATCACCACAGGAACTTCATACTTTTCAGCCTGCGCGCGCATCTTTGACACCAGAAGCGAGGTTGACATGCCCGCTGAGCAGAACAGGTAGATATGTTTCTTTTCCATCATAATTTCCCTCTTGTATGACTACCTGCCGTCGCGCTATAACTCGACTCGCTGTCCCGGCAGACAGGTAGCTTGCGTACTGTTGTTTATCGTTGAAGTGAGTATACGCAATGGTACAGAGGGGAGATAATTCTGGATAGGCCTAAATTGTCTCTCATTGACCTGGCTTGTTGACTACCTTCACATTTCAGGCAAATAATTCGCGCAAAGAAATAAGATTAACGTATGAATAAAAAAACCGGCCCAGAGGCCGGTTTGTTAACATCTTCAGGCAAGCAGGGTTACTGCGCCTTAGGTGCCTGCGGATCGGTGTCGTATTCAGCACAGGTCTGATAGCCGGAGTTAATCACATGTCCGGTATCATCCAGCGCGACGAAGTAGGTTTCTGCCTTACCATCACGTTGACCCAGGATATAAGTCTGACACGTACCGCGCGCGTGAATCATGGTCACTTCAGAAGAAGGCTTGCCGGCGATCGCAGCCACCTGCGAACGTGTCATCCCTTTTTTAACGTCTTTAACCACGGGCTGGGTAAACTGATCCTTGGTGCGATCGTAAGCCGTACACCCTGCCAGCATCGTCAGTACCGCCGCTGCGCTAAGAATTCCTGCTACGTTCTTGTTCATATTCCGTCCTCTTGTTTATCAGCGTGTTATCTAAGCATGGGATAAAAAGTACTATTGTTCAACTTTGTGATTTACGCCAGACGAATTTCGGAAAATTCTAATAAAACAACGATAAGCTGCTAAATCGCCGCAAATTAACGCACTCGAAACTGTGATCCTTGTCGTTTTCCGCCCAAAGGGTTAGTTTTAACAGTTAACACATTCTGTTTATGTTCTGCATACGGAGGGCATGATGGCTCTGCAACAAGAGATTATTCAGGCGCTGGGCGCTAAGCCTGCGATAGATGCACAGGAAGAGATCCGCCGCAGCGTGGATTTTTTAAAGTCGTACTTAAAAAAGAACGCTTTCCTGAAATCCCTGGTGCTGGGCATCAGCGGCGGGCAGGACTCTACCCTGACGGGTAAACTCTGCCAGATGGCGATTTCAGAGCTTCGTGAAGAGACGGGCGACGAAGCGCTGCAGTTTATCGCCGTGCGTCTGCCTTACGGGGTTCAGGCGGACGAACAGGATTGCCAGGACGCCATCGCGTTCATCCAGCCCGATCGCGTGCTTACCGTCAATATCAAAGCCTCAGTGCTGGCAAGCGAGCAGGCGCTGCGCGAAGCGGGCATTGAATTGAGTGATTTTGTGCGCGGCAACGAGAAAGCGCGCGAGCGCATGAAAGCGCAGTACAGCATCGCCGGGATGACCAAAGGCGTTGTGGTAGGCACCGACCATGCGGCAGAAGCGATCACCGGTTTCTTCACCAAATACGGCGATGGCGGCACCGACATCAACCCGATTTTCCGTCTCAACAAGCGTCAGGGCAAGCAGCTGCTCGCCGCGCTGGGCTGCCCTGAGCAACTGTACAAGAAAGCGCCAACAGCGGATCTGGAAGACGATCGCCCTTCCCTGCCGGATGAAGCGGCCCTTGGCGTCACCTATGACAACATTGATGATTATCTGGAAGGCAAAACGCTGGATGAAGGTACCGCGAAAATTATCGAGGGCTGGTACCTGAAAACCGAGCACAAGCGCCACACGCCAATTACGGTGTTTGACGATTTCTGGAAATAAACGCAAAACGTTAATCTTTGCTCCCTCTCCCCTTTAGGGAGAGGGCATCACGCTACCCGGCTCTTTTTTAACCACAGCACACCTGCTACACTGTATACCTGAACAGTATATGGAGCAGTATGTGAGCAGGCGTCAATCAGCCCCGCGTCTTGAGTTTGAAGCGGCGGCTATCTATGAATATCCCGAACATCTTCGCCCCTGGCTTGAGGCGCTGCCCAAACAGCCGGGCGTGTACATCTTTCACGGTGAAAGCGAGACCCTGCCGCTCTACATCGGCAAAAGCGTTAACATTCGCAGCCGGGTGTTATCCCACCTGCGCACCCCGGACGAGGCCGCCATGCTGCGCCAGTCGCGACGCATTACCTGGTTCCAGACGGCGGGAGAAATGGGCGCGCTGTTGCTGGAAGCCCGGCTGATAAAAGAGCAGCAGCCGCTCTTCAATAAGCGCCTGCGCCGCAACCGCCAGCTCTGCTCCCTGCAGATCGCCGACGGCAAGCCGCAGGTCGTCTACGCCCGCGAGGTCGATTTCTCCCACGCCCCGAATCTCTTCGGGCTGTTCGCAAACAAGCGTGCCGCCCTGCAGTCTCTGCAGGCGCTCGCGGACGAGCTGCAGCTTTGCTATAGCCTTTTAGGGCTAGAGGGCACCACGCGGGGCCGCGCCTGTTTCCGCTCCGCTCTGAAGCGCTGCGCGGGCGCCTGCTGCGGAAAAGAGAGCGTTGAGGCGCATCACGCCCGGCTCCTCGCGGGCCTGGCCGGGATCAGCGTCAACTGCTGGCCGTGGGACGGCGCCGTTGCGCTAAAAGAAGTGGGTGAAACCATGACGCAGTATCACATCGTCAATAACTGGCTCTGGCTGGGGGCTGTCGATGATTTAAGCGACGCGGCAACCCTGCTGCGCACCCCCGCGGGATTCGACCACGACGGCTACAAAATCCTCTGCAAGCCCGTATTAGCGGGCAAGTTCGAGATCATCGCGCTCAGTGACCCGGCAGCCAGTTAATTTCACTGAACAGCAGGGTGCCCTGAGACTCCAGCAGACGCAGAGTATGGGTCCCCTCCTGCCAACTGGCGCCCTGATCGGCCGTGAGCAATTTATCACCCAATTGCCACGCCCCGCTTAATACAAACACCACGCCCCCGCGCGAACCAAAGGTGGTAAAAGTACGATCGGCAACCCGCACCTTCGCCTGACAGCAGTCGCGCCGGGTCATGATGTTGAAATCCATCGCCATCCTGCCATCGGAAAGCAGCGCCTTCACCGGCAAATCGCCGGCAAAACTGTAAGGCTGATGCTGTTTAAGGGTATGGCAGAACGCCTGACCGGCATCCAGCGTCACCTCCCCGCCTTCCAGCAGGGTAATGACCCGGTCGACACCGGGAAACGAGGAGAATTCGCCGTTGCTGGCGATGGTCGCAATACTGGCACGCCAGAAAAAATCGCGCGTCGCGGGAGGGATACAGCAAATTTCTCGCGTTTCGCCGGCACCATTGCGCCAGAGGCTGACCGGCATCTTACGAATATCAAAGAACTCCATCACCACTCCTGAATGGCACAACCCGTGCCAGGGCAAGGATATCGCTACCCCTGCAGTCTTGTTTGTTATCGTTAGGTATTCACAGACACAGTATCGGCAGTAGAGCGGGCAGGCCTTAGCGGAACGTTAATAAAAATGCTAACGCCATGACTCTACAGACATTCTCTGAAGCGACTACAGGAGAATACCGCGCTGGCGGCGGCAGGCAAGAGGGCAGAATAGAAAAACCGCCGGTCCTGTCCACAGCGATTTCGCTTTTGTGGACAGGATCCCGGCGGTCTTAAGAGAGTGAACCGATTATTCGGTTGGTGCTGGCATTTTACCTTCCATCGCCGGACGTTCTGTCAGACGCTTCTCAAAATTGGCATTAAACTGTTTTTTCTGTTCCGGGGTCAGAATGTTGTAGATCTTGTTCTGGGTTTCCATGTGGGCCAGCATGCGGGCTTTGTGCTGCTCGGCCATTTTGTCGATCTGCGCTTCGGCTTTCGCCTTATCGAAGCTGTCGCTGGCAATAATGTCATGCATTGCGCGGCGCTCTTCCAGCGGAGGACGCTTCATCTGGTCACGCTGGCTTTTCATGATGTCGCGGATCTGCTGCTTCTGCGCGTCCGTCAGGTTCAAATCTTTGAACATCATCATCTCGTGGTGCATACCCGGCTTGCCTTTATGATGCATCATCATTTTGCCTTCAGCTGGCGCGGCGGTGGTGGTTGCGGTATCTGCGGCGAACGCCATGCTGGTAGCGCCCAGAGCCAGGGTAGAAGCAACAAACAGTGCAGTAAACTTACGCATAATTTATTTCCTTTCTTTCAGTTATTCTTCGGCGCTATGCCGTGTTGACGAGATTAACTTTACGGGGTTTATCGTCAATTAATCAGAGCAACGGTAAAACAATGAAAGTGTAAAAAACAATTTTTCGCCAAATGTGGAGGAAATAAGGATAAAGCGTGGAGAGTTGCAACAAGAAATATTCAATACGATGATTTTAAAGATATTTAGCAGAAGTATAACGAAGTGACGGTGAATAATAAAGCAATTCGCCAGGAATATTCCGTAAAAGAAATCAGAGCGCTTTAATCGCTAAGAAAACATATTTACTTCCCCTCCCGGATGGTGAGAGGGGAAAGGTTCAGGTGAGTTTTTCCAGCATCAGACCGGCCCGCAGGCCAAACGCTACGGAGGGGTTGGGGAACAGCACATATTCGGTGGTTTTCTGCACCTCGTAACGCTCTTCGCCATCTTCCGCCAGCAGAGCCCCTTTGCGAAACGGCGTGAAGTTCAGGGTGTGCGCGGCCATGTGAAGCTGGAAAGCCTCGCTGCGGCGGGTGATCTGCTGTACGACCCGGTACCGCTCAACGGGCTGATGTGCGTGCTCGGTAGCCGTCCCACCGAGCAGCGCCCGAAGCGCGAGCTCCGTTGGCGCAAAGCGCGTGAGATCGTTCTGTCCGAACGGTAGCGCTTTTCCCAGCTCGAGCGTACAGGACAGCGCGCCAAACCTTTCGCAAGTGAAGTGAGTAAAGGTCCCGCCCGGCGACTGATGAAACACCAGCGCCTCCAGCCCGGCATCCCCCAGCCAGCTCAGAAACGCTTCATCCCACGGCTGATTGCGCTGCGGCAGAACGCCGAATCTGACATGGTAAGAGGCGCGGATCGCCGTATGCAGATCCAGATGCCAGCGCGCCGGTCCCGCCGCGGCAAAAAACGTCGTCACGACGTTCTCCAGCCACTGCGCGCGCGCCGTTTCGTCACTCTGCGGAAACTGCGACCAGCGACCGCCGAACATGCGGTTAATGTCGCTGACCAGATACCGTTTGTTTTGCGCCAGCGCAGGCGGATTGCCAAGCACCACCAGCACGCGGCACGCAAGGGATATCTCGCCGCGATACAGCGCGCGCAGCAGCCCATCGACGATCTCAACGGGTGCGGTTTCATTCCCGTGGATCCCCGTGGAAAGCAGCAGCGATAGCTCGCTGCTGGCCTTCGGCGTCAGCTCAAGCACCCCGCGCCCCAGCCACCGCCAGCGGAATGAGGGGCCTTCCCCCTCACTCTGGTCCGGCGTTTCATCGGCCAGGGTCAGCGCCAGTAAATTTTCCATATCCACTCCTTTAGCGCTGGAACGGGTAAACCGAGCCCAGCTGCAGGATTGACGATAACGCGTCCAGCGCCTCGCGCCCTTCGCGCAGCAGCTGCGGGTCAACCAGATCGGCCTGCGTTAACCGGTCGCGATAGTAGCGGTCCACCCAGTCGTTCAGGGTGTTAAAGAGCGTCTCATTCATCATGACTGCCGGGTTAACGGCCTGTATTTCATTTGGCGTTAACACGACCCGCAGGCGCAGACAGGCGGGGCCACCGCCGTTAGCCATGCTTTCGCGCAGGTCAAACACGCGCAGCTCGTCAATCGGGTTATCGGCCTTCACCAGTTCGGTGAGGTAGCGCCACACGCCCCGATGATCCCGGGACTCCTGCGGCAGCACCAGCATCATGCTGCCGTCATCGCGGCTCAGCAGCTGGCTGTTGAACAGATAGGTTTCGACCGCGTCCTGCACGCTGACCGCCTGCGTTGGCACCTGGATCGGCATAAAGCCGGGCACGCGTTCGTGCAGCGTGGCGAGCAGCTTATCCTGATGGGCAAAGGCCTGCTCATGGCAGAACAGCACCTGGCGGTTGGACACGGCAATCACGTCGTTATGGAACACGCCCTGGTCGATCACGTGCGGGTTCTGCTGGGCAAAAATCACCTGGGAAGGATTGACCTGGTTCAGGCGCGCAACCGCCTGGCTGGCCGCGAGCGTCTGACGCGCTGGATAACGGGTTGGCGCGGCGTGGCCGCCCTCTTCCCGCCCGTAGATAAACAGCTGCACGGCGGGATCGCCGTAATCGCCACCCAGCCGGTTATGGTTGGCCGCGCCTTCGTCGCCAAACATCGCCACCTGCGGCAGGGCCTGATGGATCTCAAAATGGGCGTCATGCTTGAAAATAGCGCGCAGCACGCGCTCGGTGGTGTCCGCTTCGGTGGCGCGATGAAACTTATTATTCAGGTTCGCCACCGTCAGATGGACTTTACCATCCAGCGTATCGGCTGACGGCGCGATGGTGGCCGCGTTGGCCACCCACATTGAAGAGGCAGAGCTTGCCGCAGAGAGCAAATGCGGTGTCTGCGTACCCGCTTTTTCGACGACCTGCTCGTCCGTACCGCTAAATCCTAGCTGGCGCAGCACCGCCACGTTAGGGCGTTCCTGCGGCGGGATCACCGCCTGCGGGAAGCCAGCATCCGCCAGCGCCTTCATTTTTAGCAGCCCCTGCTTCGCCGCCAGCTTCGGGTTGGAGACCTGAAAGCGGTGCTTCGTCGAGGCTTCATTACCAAAGGAGAGACCGGCATAGTGGTGCGTCAGCCCCACCAGCCCGTCAAAGTTGACTTCACGCGCTTTCATGGCCTTCTCCCTTCGTAAAATCGAGCCCCGGATTAAGCGTCTCCGGCAGCGTCAGCGCCGGGGTTTCCAGGCTCGCCATCGGCCACGCGCAGTAATCGGCGGCATACCAGGCGCTGGCGCGATGATTGCCCGAGGCGCCCACGCCGCCGAACGGCGCGGTGCTCGCCGCCCCGGTCAGCGGTTTATTCCAGTTCACGATCCCGGCACGCGCTTCCAGCAGCAGCCGATCAAACTTCTCGCGATGCGGCGAAATCAGCCCGCTCGACAGGCCGTAGCGGGTGTTATTGGCCATCGCAATCGCCTCATCAAAATCGTCGTAACGCCAGACGCACAGCAGCGGGCCAAAGACCTCTTCATCCGGCACGTTGCTCGCCCCGCTCATCTCAACGATGCCCGGCGTCAGCAGCGAGGTACCCGGCTGAACCTGCTTCGGCTCGAGCAGGGTTTTCGCCCCGCGTGCAACGTGGTCCTGCCAGGCGTTGAGCACGTTCAGCGCGGCCTGTTCGGAGATCAGCCCGCCGATAAACGGCTGCGGATCGGCATCCCACGCGGCAGGCACCAGCCGCGCGCTCACCTCTACCAGACGCTTCAGGAAGGCATCCCCCTGCGCGCCGCGTTTGACCAGCAGGCGGCGGGCGCAGGTGCAGCGCTGTCCGGCGGTAATAAAGGCGGACTGGATCGTCAGGTGCACCGCGGCATCGATATCGTCAGGATCTTCGACAATTAGCGGATTGTTGCCGCCCATCTCCAGCGCCAGAATTTTCTCCGGCTGCCCCGCCAGCTGGCGGTGCAGCTGATAGCCCGTTCCGGCGCTGCCGGTAAACAGCAGGCCGTCGATATCGCTCAGCGCGCTCAGCGCCTGACCGGTTTCCCTCCCGCCCTGCACGAGGTTCAGCACGCCCGGCGGCAGCCCGGCCTGCTCCCACAACTTCACCACTGCCTCGCCGGTTAACGGCGTAAGCTCGCTCGGTTTGAAGATGACGGTATTGCCCGCCAGCAGCGCGGGCACAATGTGACCATTCGGCAGATGCCCAGGGAAGTTATACGGGCCAAACACCGCCAGCACGCCGTGCGGACGGTGGCGCAGCGTGGCCGCGCCATCCGGCATCTCGGTATGCTGCTCGCCGGTGCGGGTGTGGTACGCCTTAACCGAAATGGCGATTTTATTGATCATCGCCGTCACTTCGGTCGCCGCTTCCCAGCGCGGTTTGCTGGTTTCGGACGCGATGATACGCGTCAGCTCGGCCTTGTTGGCCTCAAGCAGTCCGGCAAATTTTTCAATAAGCGCCTGGCGCTCGGCGAATGGCCGTTTCGCCCACGCGGGAAACGCGTGTCGTGCGGAACGGCAGGCCTGCTCGACTTGCGCGACGCTGGCGTCATTTCCCTTCCACAGCACCTCTTTTCCAACTGGATTGGTTTTTACGCGCTGTTCGCCTTCGCCCGTTACCCAGTCACCGTTAATCCATGATGTCATGCTGTTTTCTCCTCAGGGCAGAGACGCACCAGGCGAACCGTATCGCCGGCGTTACATTTCAGGGCATCCAGCTCTGCAGCCGTCAGCACCAGACGTTCACATTTCGGGTTGGTCCGCACCAGCATGGCGCGGAAGTTGGCGTAATTTTCGTTCGCCACCAGGCATGCCGGCCAGTCGCCCGGCGCGGGCTGGCCTTCGGATACCTCAACCAGGCGGCTTTTACGGATGGCGCGCACGCGGTCGATATCGCACTCAAGCGTGGGTCCACCGTCAAAGATGTCGACATAGTTGCGGTAGCGGAACCCTTCTTTCTCCAGCACCGCGCGGGCGGGCGCGGTTTGCGGATGCACTTCGCCGATCACCGCCTGTGCTTCCGGGCTGAGGAAATGGGTATAGATAGGATGCTTCGGCATCAGCTCCGCGATAAACGCTTTCTGGCCGGTGCCGCAGAGATAGTCCGCCCGGCTGAACTCCATCGAGAAGAAGCGCTCGCCCAGGCTCTCCCAGAAGGGCGAGTAGCCTTTGTCGTCGATCACGCCGCGCATCTCTGCCACCACTTTTTCGTTAAAGCGATCGCGGAAAGCGGCCATAAACATAAAGCGCGATTTGGAGAGCAGATAGCCGTTGCCCTCTTTGCGCCATGCCGGGTCGAGGAACAGCGTACAGAGCTCGCTGGCGCCCGTGTGGTCATTGCAGAGAAACAGCGTGGGCAGCGCGTTATAGACGTTCAGCTCTTTCGAGGCGTGAACCATGGTGCCGACGCGGTAGTTGTACCACGGGTCGTTAAGCCCGACGGCCACTTCAATGGCGCAGATCCCGGCCACGCTCCCCGTTTCGGTGTCTTCCAGCACGAACACGTAACCCTGTTCGCTTTTTGGCAACGTCCCCTGCCAGGTTTGCAGGGCGCGCTCAATGCGCGCCGACAGCGTTTTTTCATCGGCAGGAAGCGAGGTCAGCCCGCCTCCCGTCTTACCGGCAAGCTGCATGAGCCCGGCAATATCGCCGCGCTCAACGGGACGGATGACCATCATGATGACACCCCGGATTTCACCTTCTCACACGCCAGCGCAAAACGATCCAGACCGGTTTGCACCTCTTCCTCGCTGACAATCAGCGCAGGGGCAAAACGCACCACGTTGGCACCGGCAATCAGCACCATTACGCCCGCTTTTGCCGCTTCCTGTGAAATAAGCTTCGCTTTTCCGGCAAACTCAGCCGTGAGCTCGCAGCCGATCAACAGCCCCAGGCCGCGAATTTCTTTAAACAGGTCAAGCTTACCGTTGATGGCGTTCAGGCGCTCAACGAACCACTCGTGACGCTGCTTAACGCCCTTCAGCACCTCAGGGGTGTTAATGATGTCGAGAACCTGTCCGGCGACGGCGGTGGCCAGCGGGTTGCCGCCGTAGGTGGTGCCGTGGGAGCCCACGGTCATCACGCTGGCGAATTTATCGGTGGTCAGCGTCGCGCCAATCGGGAAGCCGCCGCCCAGCGCTTTGGCGGTAGAGAGAACGTCCGGCGTCACGCCGTAGTGCATATAGGCATACAGCTCGCCGGTGCGGCCCACGCCGGTCTGCACTTCGTCGAAAATCAGGACCGCGTCGTGACGGTCGCACAGCTCGCGCAGCCCCTGCAGGAATGCCTTTTGCGCCGGAAGCACGCCGCCCTCGCCCTGCATTGGTTCGACAATCACCGCGCAGGTGGTGTCGTTAATCAGCTCGCTGGCGGACTGAAGATCGTTATAAATGCCGTGGCGAATATCCGGCGGCAGCGGAGCGAAATCCTGCGAATACGAAGGCTGGCCGCCCGCGCTCACGGTAAAGAGCGTGCGCCCGTGGAAAGCATTTTTAAACGCCACAATCCCGCTCTTGTGCGTCCCAAACTTGTCGTGGGCATATTTGCGGGCCAGCTTCAGCGCCGCTTCGTTGGCTTCCGCGCCGGAGTTACAGAAAAAGACTTTTTCAGCGAAGGTCGCGTCAATCAGCTTTTTCGCCAGGCGCAGTGCGGGCTCGTTGGTAAAGCCGTTGCCGGTATGCCAGAACTTCGCCGCCTGGTCATTCAGCGCCTGACGCAGCGCCGGATGGGCATGACCCAGCGCATTCACCGCAATCCCCCCGGCAAAGTCGATATACTCTTTACCCTGCTGATCCCACAGGCGTGAGCCTTCCCCGCGAACCGGAATAAAAGCCGCCGGAGCGTAAACCGGCATCATCCATTCATCGAAATTTTCACGCGTAATTGACAGAGACATAGCGACCTCATCCGGTAAATAAAAAGTTATTTGAATGTTAAATAATTGAGTGTTTGCACTGTGAATGTAGATTGCAGCCTTCGTGCCAGCCAGCGATAAAAATGCATAAACGGGGTGAGGTAACAGAATATCAATAGGTTACAATATGGAGTTATTCACTGTTAGTGCATAAAAAGTGAATATTTTTACGGCAAGCGGCGCTTTGCCGCATGAAAATCAGAAAGAGTATGCACAGGCCAAATATAATTCTGGAATTGTGATCGCTCGCGAAATTTATCGGCCCTTTACGCCCTGTTTAAGGGCGAAGCGCGTCAGAATGGTGCAAATATTGCACCACCGGCATTATCTGTCGCAGTTATTGGTCGAACCCGGTAACAGTTGACGCAAATTCTGCTACCATCCATGCACTATTCACCTTGCACTGGCAGCGACTATGAAATTTGTCTCTTTTAATATCAACGGCCTGCGCGCCCGCCCTCATCAGCTAGAAGCCATCGTTGAACAACATCAGCCAGATGTGATCGGCCTGCAGGAGACCAAGGTTCACGACGACATGTTCCCCCTCGAAGAGGTGGCGAAACTCGGCTACAACGTCTTTTACCACGGTCAGAAAGGTCACTATGGCGTCGCGCTGCTCACCAAAGACACCCCGGTTTCCGTGCGCCGCGGCTTCCCCGGCGACGGTGAAGAAGCCCAGCGCCGCATCATCATGGCGGAAGTGCCCTCCGCACTCGGGAATATTACGGTCATTAACGGCTATTTCCCGCAGGGTGAGAGCCGCGATCACGAGACAAAATTCCCGGCCAAAGCGAAGTTTTATCAGGATCTGCAGAACTATCTGACGACCGAACTGAAAAAAGAGAATCCGGTGCTGATCATGGGCGATATGAACATCAGCCCGACGGATCTGGATATCGGCATCGGCGAAGAGAACCGCAAGCGCTGGCTGCGCACCGGCAAATGCTCCTTCCTGCCGGAAGAGCGTGAGTGGATGGAACGCCTGCTGGGCTGGGGCCTGGTGGATACCTTCCGCAATGCCAACCCGGAAACGCAGGACCGCTTCTCGTGGTTTGACTACCGCTCGAAGGGCTTTGACGACAACCGCGGCCTGCGTATCGATCTGCTGCTGGCGAGTACGCCGCTGGCGGAGCGCTGCATTGAAACCGGGATCGACTACGACATCCGCAGCATGGAAAAACCGTCGGACCACGCGCCGGTATGGGCTAAATTCAAGCTGTAATCGCGCGTGAACATACGAAAAACACTCTTCCTGTGCGCCCTTCTGGGCGCATTTCTTATGACATTTGTCATTCTGCCGCCTGACACGCTCTCTCTGGCAGGAATTAAAACCCACCAGCAGACGCTACTCTCCCATGTCGACCACGCGCCGCTGCGTAGCGCGCTGATCTTCTTTGCGCTTTACGTGGCGGTTTCCGCTCTCTCGATACCCGGTGCGGCGGTTCTGACCCTGCTGGGCGGGGCGTTATTTACGCTGTGGGAAGGCACCGTGCTGGTTTCGTTTGCCTCCACGCTCGGGGCCACGCTGGCGATGCTCGCCAGCCGTTACCTGCTGCGCGACTGGGTGCAGCGGCGGTTTGCCCGACAGATGGCAACGGTAAATGCGGGCATGGCGCGCGACGGCGCGGGCTATCTTTTTGCCCTGCGCCTGATGCCGCTGTTCCCGTTTTTCCTGGTGAATTTACTGATGGGGCTGACCCGCATCACGGTCCGGCGCTACTGGTGGGTCAGCCAGCTCGCCATGCTGCCCGCGACGGTTATCTTTCTGAACGCCGGGCGGGAGCTGGGAAAAGTGGCATCGCTGCGCGATATTTTGTCGCCGGGCGTGGTATTCGCCTTTACACTACTGGGGTTATTACCGCTGGTTACGCGCCGGCTGTTTTCCCGCTATCTCCCTGCTGATAAAAAGTGAGGCATTATGCGCCGTGTGCGTTTTTGCACGTTTCTGACCGGTCTGCTGCTGGCAGCCCCCCTCTATGCCGCCGACGGCTGGCAAGCTATTCAACAGCAGGCCAAAGGCCAGACCGTCTGGTTTAACGCCTGGGGCGGCGATCCGGCGGTTAACCGCTACCTTGAGTGGGTCAGCGGTGAGATGCAAACGCACTATGCCATCACCCTAAAAATCGTCCCGCTGGCGGATGCCGCCGATGCGGTCAAACGTATTCAGACGGAAGCCGCCGCAGGGCGTAAGACCAACGGCTCGGTCGACCTCCTGTGGGTGAACGGCGAGAACTTCCGCACGCTAAAAGAGGCGAACCTGCTACAAACCGGGTGGGCGCAGAGTCTGCCCAACTGGCGCTATGTCGATACCCGAAAACCCGTTACGGAAGATTTTGCGATTCCAACCGACGGGGCGGAATCGCCGTGGGGCGGCGCGCAGCTGACTTTTATCGCCCGCAAAGCCAGCATGCCAATGCCGCCGGAGGATCCGCAGGCGCTGCTGGCGTACGCGCAGCAGCACCCGGGCAAGGTGAGCTATCCTCGCCCACCCGATTTTACCGGCACGGCCTTTCTTGAGCAGTTGCTGCTGACGCTTGCGGCGCATCCCGAGGCGTTACAAAAAGCGCCTGATGATACGTTTGCCCAGGTTACGGCGCCGCTCTGGGGCTACCTCGATAAACTGCACCCGCTGCTGTGGCGTGAAGGAAAAGACTTCCCTCCCTCACCCGCCCGGATGGATGCCCTGCTCGCCATCGGAAGTCTGAACCTGTCGCTGACCTTTAACCCGGCGCATGCGCAGCAAAAAGTGGCTAGCGGCGAACTGCCTGCCGACAGCTACAGCTTTGGTTTTCAGGGCGGGATGCTCGGCAACGTGCATTTTGTCGCTATTCCGGCTAATGCCAGCGCGAGCGCGGGGGCGAAAGTGGTCGCCAATTTCCTGCTGTCGCCGCAGGCGCAGATCCGCAAGGCCGACCCGGCCATTTGGGGGGATCCGAGCGTGCTGGATGCGAAAACGCTGCCCGAACGTGAAGCGAAACAGCTGCAGGCCCACACGCCTCAGGGGCTACCGAAGGTGCTCCCGGAGCCGCAGTCCGCGTGGGTGAACGCGCTGGAGCAGGAATGGCTGCGTCGTTACGGCACCCGTTAGGCTGGCTTGTCTGGCTGGCGATGACGGTGATTTATCTGCCGATCCTGCCCGCTGGCACCGTGCTGTTCGCGCCGGCCTTTTCCGTGACGAACTGGCAGCGGCTGCTAAACGATCCTCAGCTGCCGCAGGCAGCCGTTGCCACGCTGGTCTCAACGCTTATCGCTACGCTGGGGGCCTTGTTTATCGCCCTTTCCCTCGTGGCTCTTTTCTGGCCCGGCACCCGCTGGCGGCGTCTCAGCACGCGCCTGCCGTGGCTGCTGGCGATCCCCCACGTGGCCTTCGCCACCAGCGCGCTACTGCTGTTTGCCGAGGGCGGACTGTTTTATCAGGTTTGTACCGTCTGTTCGCCGCCGTTTGACCGCTACGGCGTAGGGCTGGGCCTCACGCTCGCGGTCAAAGAGAGCGCATTCGTGCTGTGGGCCATTTACGCCGTGCTGCCGGAAAAAGGGCTTGCGCAGCAGAAGATCGTCCTGCAAACCTTTGGCTACGGACGTTTTCAGACGCTCAGCTGGCTGATCCTTCCGGCGATCGCGCCAGTCCTCGGGGCGGTGATGCTGGCGGTGCTGGCGTGGTCGCTGTCGGTTGTGGACGTAGCGATCGTTCTCGGGCCCGGCAACCCGCCCACGCTGGCCGTGCTGGCCTGGCAGTGGCTGAGCCAGGGCGACGCGCAGCAGCAGGTGAAAGGAACGCTGCTGTGCCTGGTGCTCCTTCTTTTACTGGCCGCGCTTGCCGCGCTGGGGTACGGCCTGTGGAAGGTCTGGCGTCGCGCGATTCCGGACCTGAGCGGGACGCGCCGCAGGTTGCATCTCGTCCTGCCTGAACGCGCATTCAGCGGCTTTTTGCCCGCATGCGGCCTCCTTTGCGCCGCCGTGCTGTTGATGCTGGCACAGCGGGACGACGTCGGTCCCGTGGGAACCAGCCTCTCCTTCGGTCTGCTTTCGAGCCTTATCGCCCTGATCGTCATTTTTCTCTGGCTGGAATGGGGGCCGCAGCGCGGCGCGGCGTGGGTGTGGCTACCGCTCGCCCTTCCGGCACTGCCGCTCGTCACCGGGCAATACGCGATTGCTTTGCATCTGGGTCTCGACGGAGGCTTTATCGCCGTCCTCTGGAGCCATCTGCTGTGGGTGCTACCGTGGATGCTGCTGGTGCTGCAGCCCGCCTGGCGGCGGATCGATCCCCGGCTTATCCTTACCGCCAGAACGCTCGGCTGGCGGCGGGCAAAAATTTTCTGCCGGCTGAAATGTCCCCTGCTGGTGCGTCCTGCGCTGCTGGCCTTTGCCACCGGCTTTTCCGTCAGCATGGCCCAATATATGCCGACCCTGTGGCTGGGCGCGGGACGTTTCGCCACGCTGACCACCGAGACCGTCGCGCTCAGCAGCGGAGGCAGCATCCCGGTTCTCGCTAACCGAGCCCTGGAATTACTGCTGGTCACGGGCGTCGTATTCGGTCTTGCTGCGCTGTTATCCCGGCTCGCGGGCCGCTACCGTCAAGGATTACGCTAATGCTCAAGGTCAACGATCTCACCATCGAACCGCTTTTCCGCGAGGTCAATTTTTGCGTACCCCGCGGGGAGATTGTCACCCTGATGGGGCCGTCCGGCAGCGGCAAATCGACCCTCTTTGCCTGGATGGTCGGCGCGCTGTCAGAGGATTTTCAGGCGCGGGGCGAACTGTGGATCGGCGAACGCCGCTGCGACGGTTTACCCGTCGAATCCCGCGGTCTGGGGATTCTTTTTCAGGACGCGCTGCTGTTTGACCCTTTCAGCGTTGGGCAAAATTTGCTGCTGGCCTTGCCTGAGCGGATCGCGGGACGCGCACGGCGGGAAGCGGTCGAGCAGGCGCTGGATTCCGCCGGGCTTGGCGGTCATTACGACAGCGATCCGGCCACCCTTTCCGGCGGAGAGCGCGCCCGGGTGAGCCTGCTGCGCGCCCTGCTCGCAGAGCCGCAGGCGCTGCTGCTGGACGAACCGTTCAGCCGCCTTGATAAAGCGTTACGCACGACGTTCCGGGCATGGGTATTTGACGCCGTCCGCGCGCGCAATATTCCGGTGGTGCTGGTCACCCATGACGAGGACGATATTCCGCCCGGCGGCGAGGTGATGGAGATTTCTCTCTGGCAATAATGTGCTAACGCAATGTTTTCCGTTTCGGGAGAGACGACAATGCCCCCCTCTTTTACTGACGTCAGGTTATTCGATGAAACGTGTTTCTCAACTGACCGCGCTGGCCCTGATCTGCGGCCTCGCCTCTTTTTCCTCTCAGGCTGCTGATATGGCCAACGCGATGACGCTGTCTCAGCTTCAGGCGCAGCACGGCGCGGCAATCGACACCCGCCCCAGCGCCTTCTATAACGGCTGGCCGCAGACCCTCAGCGGTCCTTCCGGGCACGAACCCGCTGCGCTCAACCTGGCAGCCGCCTGGCTTAGCGCCATGAGCGACGAGCAGATTGCACTTTGGGCAAAACAGCATCAGCTTACCCCTGCGACGTCCATCGCGCTGTATGGCGACGAGAACGATAACCAGGCGGTGAAAGCCCGTCTGGAGAAAGCTGGTTACCGCCACGTTTCGCTGCTCAGCGATGCTCTGCGGACGCCCGACCGCCTTCAGCGCCTGCCCCACTTTGAACAGCTGGTTTACCCGCAGTGGATCCACCGGCTTCAGCAGGACAAACCGGTGACCGCCGCGCCGGCGGGCGAATGGAAAGTCATAGAAGCGGCCTGGGGCGCGCCGAAGTTTTACCTGCTTAACCACATTCCCGGCGCGGGCTACATTGACACCAACGAGGTGGAAAGCGAGCCGCTGTGGAACAAAGTCTCCGACGACAGGCTGAAAGCAATGCTGGCAAAGCACGGGATCCGTCACGATACCACCGTCATTCTGTATGGGCGCGACGTTTACGCCGCCGCGCGCGTGGCGCAGATTATGCTCTACGCGGGCGTGAAGGATGTGCGCCTTCTCGATGGCGGCTGGAAGGCGTGGTCAGATGCCGGTCTGCCGGTTGAGCGCGGTACGCCCGGCAAAGTGGCTCCTGCCCCTGATTTTGGCGCGCCGATCCCCGGCCAGCCGCAGCTGATGGTGGATATGGAACAGGCGCGCGGCATGCTGCACCGTCAGGATGCCTCCCTGGTCAGCATTCGTTCATGGCCGGAGTTTATCGGCGAAACCAGCGGCTACAGCTACATCAAGCCAAAAGGTGAAATTGCCGGCGCCCGCTGGGGCCATGCGGGCAGCGATGCCACCCATATGGAAGACTTCCATAACCCGGATGGCACCATGCGCAGCGCTGACGACATCGCCGCCCAGTGGAAGCGCTGGAATATTCTGCCGGAACAGCAGGTCGCGTTTTACTGCGGCACCGGCTGGCGGGCGTCCGAAGCCTTTATGTACGCCCGGGCGATGGGCTGGAAGCACGTCGCCGTCTATGACGGCGGCTGGTACGAATGGAGCAGTCACCCGCAGAACCCGGTCACCGCCGGAGAGCGCGGACCAGAGAGTGCTCTCTAACGGGTGAGTGACTTCAGCGTCACGTAGCCGCTCCAGATGCGCGTTGTGGTGGTCAGCCAGCACAACGCGCCGAATATCCACGCGAACAGCGTAAACTGTGCCGGAAACAGGCAGCACAGCACGAACAGCGCGATGGTCTCCGTCCCTTCCGTTAACCCGCCGATATAGTAAAACGACTTATGCGCATAGCCGGGGTTGTCGATCTCGTGCTTCGCCGCCAGCGCGGCAAAGGCGAGAAAACTGCTGCCGGTGCCGATAAACGCGAACAACAGCCAGGCCGCCGTCAGCGCATTCTCTGCGGGTGCAGCCAGCGCAAAGCCAAACGGCACCAGCGCATAGAACAGAAAATCGAGGGCGATATCGAGAAATCCTCCCGCATCCGTCAGCCCTCTCCGACGCGCCAGCGCGCCGTCCAGACCATCAAGCAGGCGGTTCAGGACGATGGCGGCCAGCGCCGCCGGATACCAGCCGAGGGCCAGAAACGGCAGCGCCAGCAGGCCGATGGCAAACCCGGCAAGCGTTAATCCGTCGGGCGTAACGCCCGGCTTATCCAGCACGGATACCAGACGGTCCAGAGCGGGCTTTACCCGCGGGTGCAGGTGACGGTCAAGCATCAGGCTTCCCTTTAAACGTGGCGCACAGCCCCTGTGCCGGTATATCCAGCGCGGCATTAAACCGGGCCGAGAGATTCTGAAAGGCAATGAGCGCCGTCATTTCAGTGATGGCTTCATCCGTAAAGTGGCGTTTCATCGCCGTTTTAACTGCCTCATCCACCCTGGGCGGCGTGGCGGTCACCGCCTCCGCATAGGCCAGCGCCGCGCGTTCCTGTTCACTGAACACGTCAGAATCAGCCCAGCCGCTTACGGCCTGGACTTTATCCAGCGCGCCGCAGCGCTCGGCCAGGCGCAGGCTGTTGGCGTCAATGCAGAACGCACAGTGGCACAGCTGCGATACGCGCGTCATGAGCAGCGAGCGCAGCACTGGCGTCAGGCGCGCTTTTCTGCGCTCCAGAAACCCCACAAACAAAGCGACCAGCCAGAACAGACGCGGCATGCGTCCCCACCAGCGCGTGGGATTCAGCACGGCGCCGAAGTGTTTTTGCTGCATGGCGGCAATGGGTTTTACACTCGCCGGAAGGGTTGGGATGGGCTCTACCCAGGTGGACGTCTCTTTCACCTGATTCTCCTGATGGCTGGACTCTTTGAAAGGGCACGATAATATGGCGTTTTTCGCTATCAAGTATTGACGACCATGCTAAAAACAGTCGATGTCGTTGCGGCCATCATCGAAAAAGACGACAAAATTTTACTGGCACAGCGCCCTGCTCACGCCGACCAGCCGGGAATGTGGGAGTTCGCTGGCGGCAAAGTGGAGGCCGGAGAAACCCAGCCTGAGGCGCTTATCCGCGAGCTGCGTGAAGAGCTGGGTATCGAGGCTCAGCCTGAGCAGTACGTGGCGAGCCATCAGCGCGAGGTATCACAGCGGTTAATCAACCTGCACGCCTGGCACGTACCCCGCTTCAGCGGAGAGTTAACGGCGCACTACCACAGCGCGCTGGCGTGGTGTACGCCGGAAGAGGCTTTCAGTTATGAGTTAGCTCCGGCGGATATTCCGCTGCTGGAGGCGTTTATTCTTTTACGCGACGCCAGACCAGCGGATTCGTGCTGATGGTATGTTCATCGCGCTGGCACTGCAGCAGCACGCCATCCGCCTTCACAACGGCCCCTTCAGAATAGTTTTGATCCTGGTAGATGCAGCACTGGTTACACGGCTGCGCGCGCTGGCCGCTGGAGCTAAACACCTCCGGCGGCACGTTCACTTCTACATCCGGGCGAATGCGGTCAGCCTGCGCGCCTGCGGTCAACATCAATGATAACGCGGCCATCACGTAACGGTTCATAGACTTCTCTTCCTGTTGTGTCCTGATAATGACTATAACGGTAAATCGGGCAGAATCTTTAATTTAGCGCGCCATCGCTTTTTGTTATGACGCGGCCCGGGTCATTAATTTCCCTTTCGGTCCACATTTCTGCTTGCTTCACAAAGCGGTACGGGTGGTATAGTCAAAAAAACAACACAAATCGCATAAGCAACATACATTAATTACTATAAGAGGTTCTTATATCTATGGATCAGACACGCTCTCTGGAAAGTTTCCTTGCCTATGTTCAGCAGCGCGACCCGCATCAAAGCGAATTTGCTCAGGCCGTTCGTGAAGTAATGACTACCCTCTGGCCGTTCCTTGAACAAAACCCGCGCTATCGTCAACTGTCGCTGCTGGAACGTCTGGTTGAACCAGAACGTGTGATCCAGTTCCGCGTGACCTGGGTGGATGACCGCAACCAAGTACAGGTCAACCGCGCCTGGCGCGTGCAGTTTAACTCCGCCATCGGTCCGTTTAAGGGCGGCATGCGCTTCCACCCTTCCGTGAACCTGTCGATTCTGAAATTCCTTGGCTTTGAACAGACGTTTAAAAACGCGCTCACCACCCTGCCAATGGGCGGCGGTAAAGGCGGGAGCGATTTCGACCCGAAAGGCAAAAGCGAAGGCGAAATGATGCGTTTCTGTCAGGCGCTAATGACCGAGCTTTACCGCCACCTCGGCCCGGACACCGACGTACCGGCAGGGGATATCGGCGTGGGGGCCCGCGAAGTGGGCTTTATGGCCGGGATGATGAAAAAGCTCTCCAACAGCAGCGCCTGCGTCTTTACCGGCAAAGGGTTATCGTTTGGCGGCAGCCTGATCCGCCCGGAGGCGACCGGCTACGGCCTGGTTTACTTCACCGAGGCAATGCTCAAGCGTCACGGTTTAGGTTTCGAGGGGATGCGCGTGGCGGTCTCCGGCTCCGGTAACGTGGCGCAGTACGCTATCGAAAAAGCGATGCAGTTTGGTGCCCGCGTGGTGACGGCCTCCGACTCTAAAGGCACGGTAGTGGACGAAGCGGGCTTTACGGCGGAGAAGCTGGCGCGCCTGTGCGAAATCAAAGCCAGCCGCGATGGCCGACTTGCCGATTATGCCGCGGAGTTTGGCCTGACGTATCTGGAAGGCAAACAGCCGTGGGGCGTACCGGTGGATATCGCCCTGCCGTGCGCCACGCAAAACGAACTGGACGCGGACGCCGCGCGCACGCTAATTAGCAACGGCGTGAAGGCGGTAGCGGAAGGGGCGAATATGCCGACCACTATCGAGGCGACGGATCTGTTTTTGGAGGCGGGCGTGCTGTTTGCGCCAGGCAAGGCGGCGAACGCGGGCGGCGTGGCGACCTCCGGCCTGGAGATGGCGCAAAACGCGGCGCGGCTCGGCTGGAAGGCGGAGAAAGTGGATGCCCGTCTGCACCACATCATGCTGGATATTCACCATGCCTGCGTCGAGTACGGCGGCGAGGCAACGCAAACCAACTACGTGCGCGGGGCGAATATCGCCGGGTTCGTGAAGGTGGCGGATGCGATGATTGGGCAGGGTGTGATTTAAGGTTTATATCGTGCGGCCGGGTGCCCTCTCCCACAGGGAGAGGGAGAAAACCGGGTGTATCAGGCCGCGCTCTTTTTCTTTTTGAACGGTTTCTTCGCGCCACCACCGGGTGCAACCATCCCTCTGAACCGCTTCACCGGCGTGCTGCGCGCCTGATCGATCAGCTGGTAAAGCGTCCCCACCAGCGGCTGCATAAAGTCCTGATAGCGGCACTGCTTTTCGCTGATTTGCGTCAGCACGGATTCCCAGTGCGCGGTCATGTCCGGCCTTGCGGCCAGCTCCGGCAGGGAGTGTATGAGCGCCCGGCCCGGTTCCGTTGAGTGGATGTAGCGCCCCTTTTTCTCAAGAAAACCTCGCTTAAAGAGCAGCTCGATGATCCCCGCGCGGGTTGCTTCCGTACCCAGTCCATCGGTGGCGCGCAGGATCTTCTTCAGATCTTTATCCTGCACAAAGCGGGCGATCCCGGTCATGGCTGACAGCAGCGTCGCATCGGTGAAGTGGCGCGGCGGCTGGGTCTGACGTTCAACCACTTCGCCCTTCTCACACAGCAGTTCGTCATCTTTAGCGACCACCGGCAGCGGCGTGCCGTCGTTCTCCTCATCGCGCTCTTTGTTACCGAGGAGCGTGCGCCAGCCCGCTTCCGCGAGGAAACGCGCTTTAGCGATAAACTTGCCTTTGGCAATTTCCAGCTCGATGACGCACTTGCGGAACACCGCGTCCGGGCAGAACTGCATCAGGTACTGACGGGCGATCAGGTTATAGACCTTCGCTTCGTTATCGGTCAGGTTGACGCTGCTGGCGCGCGCCGTCGGGATAATCGCGTGGTGGGCATCGACCCTTTTGTCGTCCCAGCAGCGGTTATGGGTGTCCGGGTTAACGACGGACTGCGGGAGCAGATCCGGCGCGTGGACGCCGATGGCGTTCATCACCGCGTGGCGTCCGGCAAAGTGCTCTTCCGGCAGATAGCGGCTGTCCGAACGCGGATAGGTGATCAGCTTGTGGGTTTCGTAGAGTTTCTGGCAGATATCCAGCACGTTCTGCGCGCTGAGGCCAAAGCGCTTCGCGGCCTCAATCTGCAGAGCAGAAAGGGAGAACGGCAGCGGCGCGGGTTCTGATTCCCGTTTATCGTTATAGCTGGTAACGATGGCCGGCTGGCCGGTAATACGGTTAACCACATGCTCCGCCAGCGGACGATGCAGCAAACGCCCCTCTTCATCCTGGTACGACTCGCAAGCGTCGCTCGGCTGCCAGACCGCGGTGAAGCGCTCGTCTTTAGGCGTGACGATATGCGCTTTCACTTCAAAGAAATCTTTGGCGACGAAGTTCTCGATCTCTTCGTCGCGACGCACCACCAGCCCCAGCACCGGCGTCTGCACGCGGCCCACGGAGAGTACGCCCTGATAGCCCGCGTTACGCCCGAGGATGGTGTAGGCGCGGGTCATGTTGATGCCGTACAGCCAGTCCGCGCGGGCGCGCGCTAAAGCAGAGACGCACAGGGGGATAAACTCGCTGTTGGAACGCAGGCGCGAGATCGCCCGCTCAACGGCCTGCGGGTTGAGGTCGTTGATCAGGCAGCGCTGTACCTGCTGGCGCTTTTCCGGCGCCAGTTCAAGATAGTCCAGCACTTCGTCCACCAGCAGCTGCCCTTCTCTGTCCGGGTCACCTGCGTGGACCACTTCCGTCGCCTCATTCAGGAAGCGCTTGATGACGTTGAGCTGTTTGGTGACGGACGGACGAGGCTGAAGACGCCACTTTTCCGGCACGATCGGCAGATCGTTGAGGTTCCAGCGGGCGTAGCGGCTGTCGTAGACGTCCGGCTGCGCCTGTTCAAGCAGGTGGCCGATACACCAGGTGACCACCTGCCCGTTACCGCATTCGATAAAGCCGTCGCCTTTGCGATGCGGTTTAGGCAGCACGTCGGCGATGGCACGGGCCAGGCTCGGCTTTTCGGCAATAAACAACCGCATCGAATTAACGAATCTCAATCATCGGTCGGCCGCCGCGGGCGGTCACCAGTTCGCCGATCGCCGTCAGGGTGATGCCAAACTCGGCGGCGGTTGCCTGAACCTCGGCTTCGGATTCCGGCGTCACCGCCAGCAGCAGGCCGCCGGAGGTTTGTGGATCGCACAGCAGGTTACGCCACGCCTCAGGCATTTCGCCCATCAGGTGACCGTAGCTGGCGAAGTTGCGCTGGGTACCGCCCGGAACTGCGCCCTGGGCAATGTACTCTTCCACGCCAGGCAGCTTCGGCACGTCCTGATACCAGACCTGCGCCTGCACGCCCGCGCCCTGACAGACTTCGGAAAGGTGCCCCAGCAGGCCAAAACCGGTGACGTCGGTCATCGCCTTTACGCCGTCGATATTGGCGAACGCCGCGCCGGCGAGGTTCATCTGGCACATGACTTCCGTCGCCAGCCCTTTGTGCTCCGGTTTGAGCAGGGATTTTTTCTCAGCGGTGGTGAGCACACCAATGCCCAGCGGCTTGGTGAGGAACAGCTTGCAGCCCGCCTGCGCGGTGCTGTTGCGCTTCACGCGCTCGGTCGGCACCACGCCGGTAACGGCCAGGCCGAAGATAGGCTCTGGCGCATCAATCGAGTGGCCGCCGGCCAGCGCAATCCCCGCCTGCTGGCAGGCGAAACGCCCGCCATCAATCACCTCGCGGGCGATTTCCGGTGGAATGGTGTTGATCGGCCAGCCCAGAATGGCGATGGCCATGATCGGCTTACCGCCCATGGCGAAGATATCGCTGATGGCGTTGGTGGCCGCGATGCGCCCGAAGTCGAACGGGTTATCAACAATCGGCATAAAGAAGTCAGTGGTGCTGATAATGCTGGTGCCGTTACCTAAGTCATAAACCGCCGCATCGTCACGCGTTTCGTTGCCGACAAGCAGGTTCGGGTCGACAAACTTCGCCTGTTCACTGTGCAGAATGGTCTCCAGCACTTTCGGGGAAATTTTACAACCGCAACCGGCTCCGTGGCTGTACTGCGTTAAACGAATGGTTTGCTCGCTCATGGACGTCTCCTGTCATCTCAATCGCGCTATGGTAGCGCTCATTCCATAAAGAGGTAAGTATGACTGTCTGAATTCTGCGGCGGGTGCTCAGAATCCAGACAGTTTAGCGCGTGTAATTAAAAACGGCTGACGAAAGGCGTGGTGTCCGGCACGCTAATGGTGCTGGAGGCTTTAAGCTGCGGGGTGCCGAGGTAAAGGAAACCGACAATTTTGTCGTGCTCACCGCAGGAGAATCCTGCCCGCACTGCGGCGCTCTCGGTCAGCGGCCCGGTGCGCCAGATACCGTTAAAACCCTGCGCAACGGCGGCCATCTGCATCGCCATCACCGCACAGCCGGCAGACATTTCCTGCTCCCAGACCGGCACCTTATGGTCGGCCTGGCATTTCGCCACGACAGCGATAATCATCGGGGCGCGGAACGGCGCGTTACGCGCCTTGTCGATACCTTTCTCATCCTGCCCGGCGGCAACTGCCCCCTGCTCCAGCAGCTGACTGAAGCGATCGCGGCCTTCGCCTTCAATCACAAAGAAGTGCCACGGCTGCAGCGTGCCATGATCCGGCGCACGCATACCGGCACGCAGAATGTTTTCCAGCTGCTCGCCCGCTGGGGCAGGTTCGGCCAGACGTGACGCGCTACGACGGTTAACAAGCAGTTCGAGTGCATCCATTGGTTAACTCCTTTCTTGAAATTTACTCACAAAATTAACACGACGGCAGATTTTGTTACAGCCTGGCAGGCGATTCCTGCTGACAAGTGGCGGTTGGGTCATTACGATAACCCAACATTACCGTCCAGTGGCGACGGAAACAGTCATTTTCTGGTTAGGGAGAATACATGCGAACCCTTTGGCGAATCTTTGCCGGTTTCTTTAAATGGACGTGGCGACTGCTCAACTTCGTCCGCAACCTGGTGATGAACATCTTCTTCATCCTGCTGGTTCTGGTTTGCGCGGGCATCTGGATGCATATCAGCAACGCGAATCAGGCGCAGCATTCGACTCGTGGGGCCCTGTTACTCGATATCACCGGCGTGATCGTTGATAAACCGTCCACCAGCAATCGTCTGGGGGTGATCGGCCGCCAGCTGTTTGGCGCGACGTCAGACCGCCTGCAGGAGAACTCCCTGTTCGATATCGTCGATACTATCCGTCAGGCCAAAGACGACCGAAACATCACCGGGATCGTGCTGGATCTGAAAGATTTTGCCGGCGGCGACCAGCCTTCTATGCAGTACATCGGTAAAGCGCTGCGCGAGTTCCGCGACAGCGGCAAGCCGGTGATTGCCGTGGGCGACAGCTACAGCCAGGGGCAATATTATCTGGCAAGCTTCGCCAATAAGATCTGGCTTTCGCCGCAGGGAACGGTCGATCTGCACGGTTTTGCCACCAACGGCCTGTACTACAAATCACTGCTCGATAAGCTGAAGGTCACCACCCACGTCTTCCGCGTCGGCACCTATAAATCTGCCGTGGAGCCGTTTATCCGCGACGATATGTCCCCTGCCGCCCGTGAAGCGGACAGCCGCTGGATTGGCGAGCTGTGGCAGAACTATCTGGGTACCGTTGCCGCTAACCGTCAAATTACCGCTGAGCAGGTGTTCCCTGGCGCTCGCGGCGTGCTGGATGGACTGCGCAAGGTCGACGGTGATACCGCGAAATATGCCCTCGACAACAAGCTGGTTGACGCGCTGGGCACCAGTGCAGATATCGAAAAAGCCCTGACCAAACAGTTTGGCTGGAGCAAAGAGGACAAAAACTACAGCGCCATCAGCATGTATGACTATGCTGCGAAAAAGCCGGACGACAGCGGCGACAGCGTAGCCGTGGTGTTTGCTAACGGCGCTATCATGGACGGTCAGGAAACCCCGGGGAACGTCGGCGGTGATACTACCGCGTCGCAAATCCGCGATGCACGCCTTGACCCGAAAGTGAAAGCGATTGTCCTGCGGGTGAACAGCCCTGGCGGCAGCGTTAGCGCTTCCGAAGTGATCCGCGCCGAGCTGGCCGCAGCGCGTGCCGCTGGCAAGCCGATCGTCGTATCCATGGGCGGCATGGCCGCGTCTGGTGGGTACTGGATCTCCACGCCTGCCAACTATATTGTGGCGAACCCAAGCACGCTGACCGGCTCGATTGGCATCTTCGGGGTGATTAACACCGTGGAAAACAGCCTGGATTATCTGGGTGTGCATACCGATGGTGTTTCCACGTCGCCGCTGGCGGATGTGTCGATGACCAAATCTCTGCCGCCGGAAGTTTCAGAGATGATGCAGCTGAGCATTGAGAACGGCTATAAACGCTTTATCACGCTGGTTGCCGACTCGCGTAAGAAGACGCCGGAACAGATCGACCAGATTGCTCAGGGCCACGTCTGGACCGGACAGGATGCGAAGAGTAACGGTCTGGTCGACAGCCTGGGCGACTTCGACGACGCGGTGAAGAAAGCCGCCGAACTGGCGAAGCTCAAGCAGTGGCACGTTGAGTATTATCAGGACGAACCGTCGTTCTTCGATATGGTGATGGACAGCATGTCCGTCTCCGTACGCGCCATGCTGCCGGAGGCGCTGCAGGCGTACCTGCCGGCCCCGGTGACCACGGCTGCGAAAGCGATGAAGGCGGAAAGCGATAAGCTTGCGGCCTTTAACGATCCACAAAGTCGTTACGCGTTTTGCCTGACCTGCGCGAACGTCCGTTAAAAACCGTCCCCTCTTCCCGTGAAGAGGGGATTTTTTTCTTTTGAAGAACAAGAACTCACTACCATGCAGAAGAAATCGATTTATGTAGCCTACACTGGCGGTACCATCGGTATGCAGCGCTCTGAAAATGGCTATATCCCCGTCTCCGGCCATCTGCAGCGTCAGCTTGCGCTGATGCCTGAATTCCACCGTCCGGAAATGCCTGACTTCACCATCCATGAATACGAGCCGCTGATGGACTCCTCCGACATGACGCCGGAAGACTGGCAGCACATCGCGGATGACATTAAAGCCCATTACGACCAGTACGACGGCTTCGTGATCCTTCACGGCACCGACACCATGGCGTTCACCGCTTCGGCGCTCTCCTTCATGCTGGAGAACCTGAGCAAGCCGGTGATCGTCACCGGGTCGCAAATACCGCTGGCGGAGCTGCGCTCGGATGGGCAGATCAACCTGCTGAACTCCCTGTACGTGGCGGCGAATTACCCGATCAACGAAGTGTCGCTGTTCTTTAACAATCGCCTGTATCGCGGCAACCGCACCACCAAAGCCCATGCCGACGGTTTTGATGCCTTTGCCTCCCCTAACCTGCAGCCGCTGCTGGAAGCGGGTATTCATATCCGTCGTCTGGGAACGCCTCCGGCACCGAACACCGCCGGCGAGCTGATTGTGCATCCGATTACCCCGCAGCCGATTGGCGTGGTCACCATTTATCCGGGCATCTCCGCGGACGTGGTGCGCAACTTCCTGCGCCAGCCGGTGAAAGCGCTGATCCTCCGTTCCTATGGCGTCGGCAACGCTCCGCAGAACGGCGAATTTCTGAAGGAGCTTCAGGAAGCCAGCGAGCGCGGAATTGTGGTGGTAAACCTGACCCAGTGCATGTCTGGCAAGGTCAATATGGGCGGCTATGCCACCGGCAACGCGCTGGCGCACGCGGGGGTGATCAGCGGCTTCGATATGACCGTTGAGGCGACGCTGACTAAACTTCATTATTTACTGAGTCAGGATCTGGACATTCAGTCCATTCGCCGCGCAATGATGCAAAACCTTCGCGGCGAGCTGACCCCGGACGAATAAGGAGCTCTCATGAAGCAACGCGCCCTGCTACTGGTCGATTTGCAAAATGATTTCTGCGCGGGCGGCGCGCTGGCCGTCGCCGAAGGTGACAGTACCGTTGACGTGGCAAATACCCTGATTGACTGGTGCAAAGCCCGCGGTGAAGCGGTTGTCGCCAGCCAGGACTGGCACCCGGCGAACCATGGCAGCTTTGCCAGCCAGCACAACGTTGAGCCTTTCACCCAGGGTGAACTCGACGGTCTGGCGCAAACCTTCTGGCCGGATCACTGCGTACAGCAGACCGAAGGAGCGGAGCTGCACCCGCTCCTGAATCAGAAGGCCATTGACGCGGTGTTCCATAAAGGTGAAAACCCGGTCATCGACAGCTACAGCGCGTTTTTCGATAACGGGCATCGCCAGAAGACGGCGCTGGACGCGTGGTTACGTCACCATGAAATCACGGAGCTGATCGTGCTGGGTCTGGCGACGGATTACTGCGTGAAGTTTACCGTGCTGGACGC
Organism: Enterobacter cloacae complex sp. I3; assembly: GCF_014896175.1. Taxonomy (NCBI): domain Bacteria; kingdom Pseudomonadati; phylum Pseudomonadota; class Gammaproteobacteria; order Enterobacterales; family Enterobacteriaceae; genus Enterobacter; species Enterobacter cloacae complex sp. I3. Next base: position 19,130 of record NZ_JADBQZ010000020.1, on the reverse strand, counting down.
GCTCCAGCTGGGTTATACCGTTAGCGTCATCACCGACGGCTGTCGTGGGGTGAACATCCAACCACAGGACAGCGCCCAGGCGTTTATGGATATGGCCGCCGAAGGTGCCACGCTGTATACGCTGGCAGACTGGCAGGAAACGCAGGCGTAGCCTTTTAAGCCGGGTGGCGCTGACGCTTACCCGGCAAAACCCCTCCCCAATCCCCATAAAGTGAACTCCCTCGCATCCTCAGCGAAGCGGCAATGCTATTCTCTTCAGGCTGTTTTTTCGCCACGCCTTTTCTGTGGCGTGGTTATTTTTATTAAGTCAAAGAGGAACTTGTATGAAACGTTTGCCCCTGCTGGCAGCATTACCCTTGCTTTGCGCGTCGCTTGCTTCCGCCGCGCCTTTGATGTCCGTGGGCTACTTTAACGGGGGTGGTGACGTCACCGCCGGACCGGGTGGCGATATCAATAAACTGGACGTTCGACAGATCACCCACCTGAACTACTCGTTTGGGCTTGTTTATAACAACGAGAAAGATGAGACCAACCCTGCGCTGAAAGATCCGGCGAAGCTGCATCAAATCTGGCTGTCGCCAAAAGTGGCGTCCGATCTGGCCCTTATCCCGACCTTGCGTAAACAAAACCCGAACCTGAAAGTCCTGCTCTCCGTTGGCGGCTGGGGGGCACGCGGTTTCTCTGGCGCAGCGGCAACCCAGGAGAGTCGCGCGGTGTTTATCCGCTCCGCGAAGGAAATTGTTGAGAAATACGGTCTGGACGGGATCGATCTCGACTGGGAATATCCGGTCAACGGCGCGTGGGGGCTGGTTGCAAGCCAGCCCGCCGACAGGGATAACTTTACCGCCCTGCTGAAAGAGATGCGCGACGCGTTCGGGCAGAAAAAGCTGGTGACCATTGCGGTGGGCGCGAATGCGGAAAGTCCGAAAAGCTGGGTGGATGTCAAAGCCATCGCCCCGCTCCTCGACTACATCAACCTGATGACCTACGACATGGCGTACGGTACGCAGTATTTCAACGCGAACCTGTATGACTCCAGCGCCTGGCCAACGGTGGCTGCCGCCGACAAATATAGCGTCGATTTTGTGGTGAATAACTATCTGGCCGCCGGGCTGAAGCCGCAGCAGATGAACCTCGGGATCGGTTTTTACGGCCGCGTACCGAAACGTGCGGTTGAACCGGGCATTGACTGGAGCAAGCCGGACGCGCAAAAAAATCCGGTCACCCAGCCCTACTTTGGACCGCAGGAGATCGCCCTGTTTAAGTCGCTCGGCTATGACCTGACTAAAGATACCTACGTGAAGTACAACGATATCGTGAAGAAGCTGCTGAACGATCCGCAGAAGCGTTTTACCGAACACTGGGACGACCAGGCGAAGGTACCGTGGCTCTCGGTAAAGGGTGCCGATGGCAACGCGCTGTTTGCGATTTCGTATGAGAATCCGCGTTCTGTCGCGATCAAGGCGGACTACATCAAAGAGAAAGGCCTCGCCGGGGCGATGTTCTGGGAGTACGGAGCGGACGACAATAATCTGTTAGCGAAACAGCTGGCGGAGTCGCTCGGGATCCCGCATAAGTAGTAAGACACCAGCCCTCTCCCACAGAGAGAGGGCCTGGTGAGGGCATCAACCCGCACCGTTATTGCATTTTCATCGTCGCAATCGGCTTCGGCGTGATGCCAAAATCTTCCTTCAGCTCTCGCTTGCTCTTCATCACCATCTGACCGTTAGTGTCGATAGTCATGTGTTGCGCATCGGTGTTATTGCGCGCCTGCCACAGCATCACCAGCTGCAAACTGTTCTCTTTTTGCTCAGGCGTGAGCGCCACACCGTCCGGCCATTTTCCCAGCTCAACGGCGGTCACCAGACGTTGATAAACTTCCGGGGTCATCCCGTTAATCATGTCCTCAATATTCACGATCTCTCCCTTTCAAAGGAATAATTTGCTGAATCGTTTTTTCAACCCTTAATCTGGTCGCCGTTTTCATCATCGGTGAAGCTCATTGAGGCTGAATTCACGCAGAAACGCTCACCCGTTGGCTGAGGACCATCCGGGAAGACGTGCCCCAGGTGCGCGTCGCAGTTACCGCAGCGAATTTCCGTGCGCACCATACCGTGCGACGAGTCGGTCAGATAGCGGATTGCGTCATCGCTCACCGGCTCGTAAAAGCTCGGCCAGCCGCAGCCGGAGTCATATTTCGTTTGTGAATTGAACAGCGGGGCATCGCAGACCAGACAGTGATAGACACCGTCTCGCTTGTTGTGCAGTAATCGCCCGGTAAATGGCGGCTCCGTGCCGTGATTCTGGGTCACGTAAAACTGCATTTCGGTGAGGTTTTTTTTCAAATCGTCAGGGTTATGTTGGTTCGACATATGCTTACATCTCGCTGTAGAAACAGACATCTTTTAACCCGGATTCTAACAAAACATTAACACCCTTGCGTGCACTTTTGTTCTAAACTTATGTGTCGCGAAAAGGCGGTCAGGCAATTGTGATCACGTTCACATTTTTATCCTGCGAGGACTTTAAAATTCCGGGCGCAGCCCCCATGTGGTTGCAAGCTCAAAGGGAAAGTGAGGCGAGTCAGTCGCACAAACGTTAGTCACAGGATTGATTTGTCGCAATGATTGACACGATTCCGCTTGACGCTGCGTAAGGTTTTTGTAATTTTACAGGCAACCTTTTATTCACTAACAAATAGCTGGTGGAATATATGACTATCAAAGTAGGTATCAACGGTTTTGGCCGTATCGGCCGTATTGTTTTCCGTGCTGCTCAGAAACGTTCTGACATCGAAATCGTTGGTATCAACGATCTCCTGGACGCTGAATACATGGCGTACATGCTGAAGTACGACTCAACTCACGGTCGTTTCGACGGCACCGTTGAAGTGAAAGACGGCCACCTGGTTGTTAACGGCAAAACCATCCGCGTTACTGCTGAGAAAGACCCAGCTAACCTGAAATGGAACGAAATCGGTGTTGACGTTGTTGCTGAAGCAACCGGTATCTTCCTGACCGACGAAACTGCACGTAAACACATCACTGCGGGTGCGAAGAAAGTTGTTCTGACTGGTCCTTCCAAAGACAACACCCCAATGTTCGTTCGCGGTGCAAACTTCGAAACTTACGCTGGCCAGGACATCGTTTCTAACGCATCCTGCACCACCAACTGCCTGGCACCGCTGGCTAAAGTGATCAACGACAACTTCGGCATCATCGAAGGTCTGATGACTACCGTTCACGCGACCACCGCTACTCAGAAAACCGTTGACGGCCCGTCTCACAAAGACTGGCGCGGCGGCCGTGGCGCGGCTCAGAACATCATCCCATCCTCTACCGGTGCTGCTAAAGCTGTAGGTAAAGTACTGCCAGAACTGAATGGCAAACTGACTGGTATGGCGTTCCGCGTTCCAACTCCTAACGTATCCGTTGTTGACCTGACCGTTCGTCTGGAAAAAGCTGCTTCTTATGAAGAAATTAAGAAAGCAATCAAAGCTGCTTCCGAAGGCCCAATGAAAGGCGTTCTGGGTTACACCGAAGACGACGTTGTATCTACCGATTTCAACGGCGAAGTGTGCACTTCCGTGTTCGATGCTAAAGCAGGTATCGCACTGAACGACAACTTCGTGAAACTGGTTTCCTGGTACGACAACGAAACCGGCTACTCTAACAAAGTACTGGACCTGATCGCTCACATCTCCAAATAAGTTGAGATGAGTGATTGATCCAAAAAGGCGACTTCGGTCGCCTTTTTTATTGTTTTTTAGACAGAGGATTGCTTAATGATAAATAAAATTTTTGCACTTCCGGTAGTCGAACATCTTACCCCTGTGCTCTCCCGCCGTCAGATTGACGGTGCCGACGTTATCGTCGTTGACCACCCGCGCGTTAAAGCCTCCGTGGCGCTGAACGGCGCGCACCTGCTCTCCTGGAAACCGGAAGGCGAAGCGGAAGCGCTGTGGCTGAGTGACGCCACCTCGTTCAAAAAAGGGGATGCGATTCGCGGCGGCGTACCGATCTGCTGGCCGTGGTTTGGCCCTTCCGCACAGCCGGGTTTGCCTTCTCACGGTTTCGCCCGTAACCAGCAGTGGACGCTGAAAGCGCATAACGAAGACGACAACGGTGCAGTGCTGACCTTTGAGCTGCAGGCTAATGATGAAACCCGCGCCCTGTGGCCGCATGATTTCACCCTGTATGCCCGCTTCAAACTGGGTCAGAGCTGCGAGATTGAGCTGGAAGCCCACGGCGAGTTCGAGACCACCTCTGCCCTGCATACCTACTTCAACGTGGGTGACATCAATGCAGTGAAGGTGAGCGGCCTGGGCGATACCTTTATCGACAAAGTTGATAACGCGAAGGAAGGTAAGCTGAGCGACGGCGTTCAGGCGTTCCCTGACCGTACTGACCGCGTCTATCTGCATCCGGAAGCGTGCAGCGTGATCCACGACGGTGCTCTGAACCGCGGCATTGAGGTGGTTCATCACCATCACAGCAACGTGGTGGGCTGGAACCCGGGGCCTGCACTCTCCATCAGCATGGCCGACATCCCTGATGACGGTTACAAAACGTTCGTCTGCGTGGAAACGGCCTGCGTAACCACCCCGCAGAAAGCGAGCGAGGAAAAGCCGTCTCGTTTAGGGCAGACAATTCGCATCGTTAAGCGATAAGGTCGCTGCACCACACCAAAGCAAACGGGGCGCAAGCGCCCCGTTTTGATGCAATGATTGCACCGCGATAATGCACAATCAGAACTTGTAGGTCACACCCACCGAGAAGATGCCAGCCCAGGACTTATCAACCATCGGGCTATCCTTCACTTCGTCGCTCAGACGCTCGTAACGGCCGGTACCGTAGACGTTCCAGTCGCCAAGGAAGTTATAGCTCGCGGTCAGCTCCAGGTAAGGATCCCAGCCATCATCGGCGCTGTAGCTTTTCAGCCCACTGCGACGGGACTCGTTTTTAGAGACGCCGTAGTAATAGTCGTTGTAGTTTTCACTGTTGTACTGCACGCCGATACCCGGCGTCAGGGTGAGCCCACCGTTGGTATAGCGATACAACCACGCCAGATCCCAGATAAAGCCGTTGCTGTTATCCAGCGTATCACCCGCCAGGGCCGTACGGAGGAAGCCATACTGGGTGTTATGCACGTATGAAAGCCCGGCCATCATGGAGCTTTTGCGCTTGTCTAGCTGGCGAAGCGCGTGGCTGTCGCTGTCGCCTGGCTTGAAGTGCGTTGGATCGTAGTAGGCCATGATAGAAAGCTTATCGGCCGTATCGTTCCACAGATAGTAGCCGCCGCCGAGACCGCGGAACCAGAAGTTATCGCCTTCATAGGTGATAACGGGTACAGGATAAACATCGCGGTCATACTGTTTGTATGGGCTGTTAATGACGCCAACGCCCGCACCCACCGTCCACTGACTTTCCGCCTGAGCGGTGCTAACTGCGGTCGCGGCAAGGATGCCCAATGCCAGAAGTTTGAGTTTGGTCACAATCCATTCTTTCCTGTAGTCAAATAATCAGCGGGTGAAGTGTAACCGCCATTCCCGTACATCCCAAAATTTTTTGCCTGCTAATCAGTCTGATTAACCCATTATTTTTAACTTTTCAGATGACAACCCGCTTTCATTTATATGACCGATGAATGAAAAACGTGCTTAAGCCTTATAACCAGGGTGGAAATTTTTGGATGAGTTATTGATATGTCATTGAAATTAGTTTTTCTCAGCATGCAAGTTTGGCAAATGCCATCTACGCTTAAATTTAAGAAGAGTTTTCCTGAACACCTGCGGTTCTTAGCGTCTGACCTGGCACACAGGTTGCTGCTCTGGCAGTGGGGTGCGAGAGATTCTCTTCCGGGAGCCTCCACTACTCATACGAACGGCTCTTATCCTGTGCTAAAAAACGAAAGGACGGCATGCCATGAATATATTCGATCACTATCGCCAGCGCTACGAAGCTGCCAAGGACGAAGAGTTCACACTGCAGGAGTTTCTTACCATTTGTCGGCAAGATCGCAGTGCCTATGCCAATGCGGCAGAACGGCTATTGATGGCTATCGGTGAGCCAAACATGGTTGATACTGCCCTGGAGCCACGGCTTTCCCGTCTATTTTCGAATCGGGTGGTCGCCCGATATCCGGCGTTCGAAGAGTTCTATGGTATGGAAGATGCCATTGAACAGATTGTCTCCTATCTGAAGCATGCCGCCCAGGGTCTGGAAGAGAAGAAACAGATCCTCTATTTACTCGGCCCCGTCGGCGGCGGTAAATCCTCGCTAGCTGAACGCCTGAAGTCGCTGATGCAGCGCGTACCGATTTACGTGCTGAGCGCCAACGGCGAACGCAGCCCGGTGAACGACCATCCGCTGTGCCTGTTTAACCCGCAGGAAGATGCGCAAATTCTGGATAAAGAGTTTGGCATCCCGCGTCGCTACCTCGGCACCATTATGTCGCCGTGGGCGGCAAAACGCCTGCACGAATTTGGCGGTGATATCACCAAATTCCGCGTCGTGAAAGTGTGGCCATCCATCCTGGAGCAGATCGCTATCGCCAAAACGGAACCGGGTGATGAGAACAACCAGGATATCTCGGCGCTGGTGGGTAAAGTCGATATCCGTAAGCTGGAAAACTTCGCACAAAACGACCCGGATGCCTATGGCTATTCCGGTGCGCTGTGCCGCGCCAACCAGGGGATTATGGAATTCGTCGAGATGTTTAAAGCACCGATCAAAGTGCTGCATCCTCTGCTGACGGCGACCCAGGAAGGGAACTACAACGGGACGGAAGGTATCTCCGCCCTGCCGTTTAACGGGATTATTCTCGCCCACTCGAACGAATCGGAATGGGTAACCTTCCGTAATAACAAAAACAATGAGGCCTTCCTTGACCGCGTGTACATCGTCAAGGTGCCTTATTGCCTGCGGATCTCCGAAGAGATCAAAATTTACGAAAAACTGCTTAACCACAGCGAGCTGGTGCATGCGCCATGCGCTCCTGGCACGCTGGAAACGCTCTCGCGCTTCTCCATCCTGTCGCGTCTGAAAGAGCCGGAAAACTCCAGCATCTATTCGAAAATGCGCGTCTACGACGGTGAAAGCCTGAAAGATACCGACCCGAAAGCGAAATCGTACCAGGAATACCGCGATTACGCCGGGGTTGATGAAGGGATGAACGGCCTCTCCACGCGTTTCGCGTTTAAGATCCTCTCCCGGGTCTTTAACTTCGACCACGCGGAAGTGGCGGCCAACCCGGTTCATCTGTTCTACGTCCTGGAGCAGCAAATCGAGCGCGAGCAGTTCCCGCAGGAGCAGGCTGAACGCTACCTTGAGTTCCTGAAAGGCTACCTGATCCCGAAATATGCCGAGTTCATTGGCAAAGAGATCCAGACGGCCTATCTGGAATCCTATTCAGAATACGGGCAGAACATTTTCGACCGCTATGTCACCTACGCCGACTTCTGGATCCAGGATCAGGAGTACCGCGACCCGGATACCGGCCAGCTGTTTGATCGTGAATCCCTGAACGCGGAGCTGGAAAAAATCGAGAAGCCTGCCGGGATCAGCAACCCGAAAGACTTCCGTAATGAGATTGTGAACTTCGTCCTGCGCGCCAGAGCGCATAATAACGGGCGCAATCCGAACTGGACCAGCTACGAGAAGCTGCGCACGGTTATTGAGAAGAAAATGTTCTCCAATACCGAAGAGCTGCTGCCGGTGATCTCGTTTAACACCAAAACCTCAACCGACGAGCAGAAAAAACACGACGATTTTGTCGACCGTATGATGGAAAAAGGCTACACCCGCAAACAGGTTCGCCTGCTCTGCGAATGGTATCTGCGCGTGCGTAAATCGTCCTAAAACAAGTGCCCGGTAGCGCCTGCGCCTGCCGGGCCAACAAAAACGCAAGTTGGCAAATGCAGTACGGGGGGTATATGACCTGGTTTATTGACCGGCGTCTTAACGGCAAAAACAAGAGCACGGTGAACCGCCAGCGCTTCTTGCGCCGTTATAAAGCGCAAATTAAACAGTCGATCTCCGAGGCCATCAACAAACGCTCGGTGACCGACGTCGACAGCGGCGAGTCTGTCTCCATCCCTACCGATGACATCAGCGAACCGATGTTTCATCAGGGGCGCGGCGGCCTGCGCCATCGCGTTCATCCAGGTAACGACCACTTCGTTCAGAACGACAGAATTGAGCGCCCTCAGGGCGGCGGCGGTGGTTCAGGAAGCGGTCAGGGGCAGGCCAGCCAGGACGGTGAAGGCCAGGATGAGTTCGTTTTCCAGATTTCGAAAGATGAATATCTCGACCTGCTGTTTGAGGACCTTGCGCTGCCGAATCTGAAAAAGAATCAGCATCGTCAGCTTAACGAGTATAAAACCCATCGCGCGGGCTATACCGCTAACGGCGTGCCCGCCAATATCAGCGTTGTGCGTTCGTTGCAGAATTCTCTGGCGCGCCGCACGGCCATGACAGCGGGCAAACGTCGCGAACTGCGCGAGCTGGAGAGCAGCCTGAAGGTCGTGGAAAACACGGAGCCGGCGCAGCTGCTGGAAGAGGAGCGCCTGCGTAAAGAGATTGCCGAGCTAAGAGCGAAGATCGACCGCGTACCGTTTATCGATACCTTCGACCTGCGCTACAAGAACTACGAAAAACGTCCCGAACCCTCCAGCCAGGCGGTGATGTTCTGTCTGATGGACGTCTCCGGCTCGATGGACCAGGCCACCAAGGATATGGCGAAGCGTTTCTACATCCTGCTCTACCTGTTCCTGAGCAGAACCTATAAGAACGTGGAAGTGGTTTATATCCGCCATCACACCCAGGCCAAAGAGGTGGATGAACATGAGTTCTTCTACTCCCAGGAGACCGGGGGGACCATCGTATCAAGCGCCCTGAAGCTGATGGATGAAGTAGTGAAAGAGCGTTACGACCCGGCGCAGTGGAACATTTATGCCGCGCAGGCGTCGGATGGCGACAACTGGGCCGACGACTCACCGCTGTGTCACGAGATCCTGGCGAAGAAAATTCTGCCGGTGGTGCGTTACTACAGCTATATCGAAATTACCCGTCGCGCCCACCAGACCCTGTGGCGGGAATATGAACATCTGCAGTCCATGTTCGATAACTTTGCCATGCAGCATATCCGCGATCAGGATGATATTTATCCTGTGTTCAGGGAGCTGTTCCACAAGCAATCTGCTACCAGCAACGCATAACCCAACAGCCAGCGAATCCGCTGGCTGTTTTCTTTCGACCCCGTTTATCCCGTGCTAATGTAGCAAGCTGCATACTGGATTATCACCGGGAAAATTATGATGACTGACGACGTTATGGGGACAAGTACCCACCATCAGCTGATTACCTTACTCACCGAGCAGGGCGCGCGTTTTCGCGTCATGGAGCACGAGGCGGTGGGGAAATGCGAAGCGGTGAGTGAAATTCGCGGGACCGATCTTCGCCAGGGGGCAAAAGCCCTGGTCTGCAAGGTTAAGGGCAACGGCGTAAAAAAACACGTACTGGCGATTCTGGCCGCCGACCTGCAGGCCGATCTGAGCCAGCTTGCCAGCCATTTTGGCGGGCTTAAAGCCTCCCTCGCCAGCCCGGCCGAGGTCGATACCCTTACCGCCTGCGTTTTTGGCGCGATCCCGCCCTTTAGCTTCCATCCTGATTTAGCGCTGGTGGCCGACCCGCTGCTGTTCGAGCGTTTCGACGAAATTGCCTTTAACGCCGGTTTACTGGAGAAATCCGTGATCATGGACACCCAGGATTACCTGCGCATCGCCCGTCCTGAGCTTGTAAACTTCCATAAGGCGTCGTCGTGACGGCGCTAGCCTCTTCTTTCCAGAAACAGCACGGAGGCGACGAGAATCACGGCAATAGCGAAAAACGATGAGGAGATAATGAGCGTTTCAACAAACATGTGATCGTTCATGATGGCGATCCCTTTGCGATACCTGCCTTCGTTTTAATCCGCGTAAATGACAGGGTAATGACAGCGATAAAATCTTTTAAACGCTGTCCTCCGCCGCGTTTACGCGTACAGTAAGCAGGATAATTATTCTGGCAAGGATCCCCCATGTTTGACCCGACTCTGCTCATTCTTCTGACGCTCGCCGCGCTCGGCTTTATCAGCCATAACACCACCGTCGCCATCTCTATTCTGGTGCTGATTATTGTGCGCGTGACCCCGTTAAATAGCTTTTTCCCGTGGATAGAAAAACAAGGCCTCACCATCGGGATCATCATTTTAACCATCGGGGTGATGGCTCCCATCGCCAGCGGCACCCTTCCCGCCTCAACGCTGCTGCACTCGTTTGTGAACTGGAAATCGCTGGTGGCGATCGCGGTGGGGATTTTTGTTTCGTGGCTGGGCGGACGCGGCGTGACGCTGATGAGCAGCCAGCCCTCGCTGGTGGCGGGCCTGCTGGTGGGCACGGTACTCGGCGTGGCGCTCTTCCGCGGCGTGCCGGTAGGCCCGCTGATTGCGGCAGGGCTGGTGTCCCTGTTTATCGGGAAGTCATAGTCAGGCTGGCCATGTAACGCGCCGGCGTCTGGCCCAGCCCCTTTTTGAACATGGTGATAAACGCGGTGGTAGAGTCATAGCCCAGAGACTGTGCCACCTGCTGCACCGATTTCCCGCTAATCAAATGCTGTAACGCCACGATCAGCTGAAGCTGGTGACGCCAGCGGCGAAAGCTTAAACCGGTCTCTTTGACCACCAGCCGCGCCAGGTTGCGTTCACTCATCGCGAAATGGCTCGCCCACTGTGCCAGCGTCTGCCAGGCGGCGGGCTCTTCCGCCATCTTCTCGCTCATCAGCCGGATTTTAGGATGGGGAGAGACGGGCAGCTGCAGATGCTCCTGGCGCTGGAGCGGCAGCTCGTCAAACAGGACGTCCACCAGACGCGATGTGGCCGCAAGATGCAGCTGTTCACGTGATTTCTCCGCCAGGGATAAAATCAGCTCCCGCACCAGGGGAGAGATTTTCAGGGTGCAGCAGCGGTCGGGCAGGCTGGCGGCACCAGGCTCAATAAACAAAAAGCAGAGCTGCGCCCCCGGCGTGGCCCTGTTGCTGTGCGGCATTTGGCCTGGGATCCAGACGGCATACTGGGGCGGTACCATCAGCATCGCATTTTCCACTTCGCAGGTGATCGCGCCGCCAAGGGCCAGAATCAGCTGCCCCTTACGGTGTTGATGCTGCGGAATATATTGTTCTTCCGTCACCACGCGGATGCGAAACGCGACGGCCGCATCGTGCTGGCTATCAGGATCGTAGCCGTCCAGTCCCAGACCAATCATCAGGTTGTCCGATATTAGCGATAAACTGTCATTTTAGCCTGATTTCAACCGCTGAGAAAATCGGTATTGTGTGCGCTCGCTTGAACGTATGAGAACACAATGACTACTGCTCTTCGCACCTCAGGAAAACAGGGCGCGCTGTTGATCGCAGGCATCCTGATGATTGCCACCACGCTTCGCGTCACCTTTACCGGCGCAGCGCCGCTGCTCGATACTATTCGCCTTGATTATGGCTTAAGCACGGCGCAAACCGGTCTGCTGACCACCCTGCCCCTGCTGGCCTTTGCTCTTGTCTCCCCGCTCGCGGCGGGCGTTGCCCGGCGTATCGGCATGGAGCGCAGCCTGTTTATCGCCCTGATGCTGATTTGCATCGGGATTGCGGTTCGCTCCCTGCCTTCCGCTACCCTGCTTTTCATCGGAACGGCGGTGATTGGTTGCGGGATCGCGCTGGGGAATGTGCTGCTGCCCGGCTTAATTAAGCGTGACTTTCCGGGTCAGGTGGCAAAACTCACCGGCGCCTATTCCCTGACGATGGGTGTCTCTGCCGCGTTAGGCTCGGCGCTGATCGTACCTCTGGCTCAGGGTGATGCGGGCTGGCATGGCGCGCTGCTGATGCTGATGGCGTTTCCGCTGATCGCGCTGTTGCTCTGGCTGCCGCAGTGGCGTCAAAAACACGTCGCAACGGTAACAGGCGCAGGCGCGCTGCATAACCGCGCGATCTGGCGCTCGGCACTCGCCTGGCAGGTGACGCTCTTTCTGGGGATAAATTCGCTGATTTATTACGTCATCATCGGCTGGCTGCCGGCGATACTGCTCAGCCATGGCTTCAGCGAAGCGCAGGCCGGCTCGGTGCACGGTCTTTTACAGCTTGCCACGGCCGTGCCGGGGCTTGCCGTTCCGCTCGTCCTCCAGCGCCTGAAGGATCAGCGAACCATCGCCGGAGCGGTTGGGCTGATGTGCGCGGTTAGCGCGGCGGGTTTGTGGTTTATGCCTGAGATGGCGGTGATGTGGACGCTGGTGTTTGGCTTTGGTACCGGGGCAACGATGATCCTCGGCCTGACGTTCATCGGCCTGCGCGCAAGCTCCGCACACCAGGCGGCAGCGTTGTCCGGTATGGCACAGTCTATTGGTTACCTGCTCGCCGCATGCGGTCCGCCGCTGATGGGTAAAATTCACGATTCGGCTGGAGACTGGCGGATCCCGCTTCTCACCTGCGCGCTGGCCGCTGTCGTCATGGCCATCTGCGGCGTACTTGCCGGGCGCGACCGGGAAATCGCGCCCCGATAAACACGGTGGCAGACCATCGGGTCTGCCTTTTTTACCCGCGCGCGGCGCGCAGCATTGCCTGCACCAGCACCACCGGACGCCCTTCCAGCGCAGCACGCTCATGCTGGAATAAGGTGATCACAAAGAACGGATGGGTCACCAGCTCCGCAGCGCGGATTTCCCCCTGCTCGTCCCAGCCCGTCACGCGCATATCACCGCTCTCCAGTTCCTGAGCAAACGCCGCCGATACGCCATAGTTACAGTGATAACCCTCTACGATTTCCGGCTTTCCGTAGGCCTTCGCGATCAACGTATTATTGCGCAGCTCAATAGCATCGGTTTTCTCCACCAGCGAGCAGGTCAGCGGCGCAATCACCATCGTGCCTTCGGTATCCGTCTCAGCATGTGCCGCGTCGCTCCAGCCCAGCACGTTACGGGCATACTCAATTAACGCATGCTGGAACCCACCGCAGGTGCCCAGGAACGGAATGCTGTTTTCACGCGCGTAGCGTGCGGCAATAAAGGCCGCCTCGGTATTTTTATAGGGGCTTGCGGGAACCAGCCAGATGGCATCGTAGCCCACCAGATCTTCAGAACTGGTTAATTCCGTGGTGGCAAGCCAGTCGTAATCGGCGGTGAGGTCAAGGACCGCGGCGGCGTCGTCAATGGCCAGCGGGATCGCCTTGTGTGCAATAACATCAGGATTGTAATCGCCAACCAGAGCAATGCGCAGCGTCGTTTTAACCGGGAGGTGTTCCATGAAAGGTTCCTTATGCCAGAGTATTATCAGATAACATAAGGAACCTCAGACTACCGATCTTCTGCAATTATCACAATACCTTAAATTGGGAGGGTGGAATTATGATTCAGTGCAAACGCGTCTATGAACAGGCGAGCCCGGGCGATGGCTATCGGGTTCTGGTGGACAGGCTCTGGCCCCGTGGGGTGAAAAAAACGGACCTCGCGTATGACGAATGGTGTAAAACGCTCACACCGTCCAGCGCGTTACGCAAGGACTTTCATAGCGAAGCGATTGATTTCGCGGCCTTCACTAAAGCCTACAAGGAAGAGCTGGCGCAGCATAAGGACGAAGGAGAGCGTCTGGCTGCGCTGGCGAAAAAGCAGACCGTAACCCTGCTCTACGGCGCGAAGGACACGAAGCAGAATCACGCTCTGGTCTTAGCCGACTGGCTGCGCCATCTGTGATCAGCCGACCGTCAGCTCATCCTGAATTTGCGGAGCTTCGTCCGGGGTGAGCGGCATCAGGTGTTCGGCGCGAACAAACGCAAAGCCGTGCTGATTGTCAAAGGCGTAGACGTCTCCCGTCACCAGCCAGAGCGCGCGGTCCGCGCTTGCGGGTAACTGCGTCATCACGCCGTTGACCGGGTTAACGAAACGCTGGCCGGGCTGGCAGAGACCAAATAGCTCCACAGATTTACCAATATTGCGACGGCCTGACGCCGTGCGGGCACCGACGATCATCGCCACGCTGCCCGGTTTAAGCTGAAACATACTTCTCTCGCGGTAAAGGTAGCCAGAAATTGGCTAAGAATAATCCTAAAGAGAAGTGTATCGCAGCTACTGTCCCTCTGTCACCTGGCAGGTTGCGGATGATCGCGACGATAGAGCGTCCATTCGTCGATCACTTCGCCACCGGGCAGCTTGCACTCGGTGCGGACCCCCTGCGGGCTTTGAATTGGGACCTGTTCCCCGCCCTTTTCCAGGCAGTAAACGGAAGCCGGATTCGCCATGCCCACGGCGTGCGGCGGTTTCGGGGCGTCGGATGGGGTTGTTTTTGCGGTGCAGGCAACCAGGGGAAGCGCCAGCGCCAGTAGCAGAAATCTCATCTTGTTGATCCTTTTGACATCATCATTGGCTAAGGGTAACGGCTTGTCGCCGCTTTCTCCATGATTTCTCCATTCTAACTGCACTTTTCAACGCTACAGTCTGGCATGTTCTCACTTTGACCAGAGAACATCATTCCGTAATCAAGATGTCTTTGCCCCGTTCTCAACAACGGGGCTTTTTTTCCCGCCTGCTGCCTACCTCTGCATATATTAAATTTTCTATATTCATGTTTTACTATGCCGGAAGCCTAAAAATTCAGCATAACATGCAGATGCAGACGTCTTCTGCCTGGGAGTCATTCTACGTCATGTCGGATCTTATCCTCGCTCGCGTTTCAGAAACCCTTGCCACCGAGCAATCCCTTGAAAGCCTTGTTCGCCAGCTGCTGGAGATGCTGGAAATCGTCACCGACATGGAGTCGACGTATCTGACGAAGGTGGATATAACAGCCCGGCTGCAGCATATCCTCTATGCCCGAAACAGCAAGCAGATGACTATCCCGGAAGGGTTAAGCGTGCCATGGGATGAAACGCTGTGTAAGCGCGCGCTGGATAGCGACACATTATTCAGTAACGATGTTCCCGAGCGTTGGCCGGAGTGTGAAGCGGCGAAAGCACTCGGCATTACCACTTACATGAGCATCCCCGTTCATCTTGCCGATGGCTCGCTTTACGGTACGCTCTGCGCCACCAGCACGGCAAAAAAACCGCTCAGCGCGCGCGGCGAGCAGATGCTAAAACTCTTCGCCGGGTTGATTAGTCAGTATATTCAGAAAGAGTCTCTGGTGACCCAGCTCCGTGAAGCCAACGCGGCGCTTATCGCCCACTCCTACACAGATGCTCTTACAGGGTTACCCAACCGTCGCGCCATTTTTGAGGATCTGACCACCCTGTTTTCGCTGGCGCGGCATCTGAAACGTAACGCCATCATTGCCTTTATCGATCTGGATGATTTTAAACTGATTAACGATCGATACGGGCATGAAGCAGGTGACCAGTTCCTGATTGAAGTGGGCAAGCGTTTGACCGCAGAAAAACAGCAGGACGATATCATCGGCCGGCTGGGCGGCGATGAGTTTCTGGTGGCCACTCTGAGCAACGTCGAGAATGAGGAGCAAATCCACCTTCTCAGAACGCGCCTCAGCGCCCGAATTGCGGGGGAATACTGGCTGGGTAGCATCAGCATCATTTATCCTGGTGCCAGCCTCGGCGTTATCGAAGTGGATCCCGGCGTAACCGATCCGGACAGTGCGTTACGTGCCGCGGATATCGCGATGTATCAGGATAAGAAAGGAAAAAGCAAAACAGGCTTTCTCGCGATGGATTAACCCCGTACACTCTACGGCGTTATAAAAACCGAAACAGGTGATGATATGAGAATAGGGATCCTCTTCCCGGTCGTTATTTTTATAACGGCGGTGGTATTTCTGGCGTGGTTTTTTGTCGGTGGTTACGCTGCTCCGGGGGCATAAATGAGAAAAACCACCCTCATTATGTTGATCGTTGCCGTCGTGGCGTTTGCCGGCACGCAGTTTGGCTGGTGGTAAACCCGTTACGTAAAAAGGCCGCCATATGGCAGCCTTTTTAACGCTTCAGTATTAGCTTTTGATCTTTCTGTAGATAAACAGCACAACCAGCGCGCCGATCACCGCGACCGCGAAACTGCCGAAGTTAAAGCCATCGACTTTACCAAAACCGAACAGCGTACTGATCCAACCGCCGACTACCGCGCCGACAATACCCAGTATTATGGTGACGATAAACCCACCGCCATCTTTCCCCGGCATGATCCACTTCGCCAGAATACCCGCAATAAGCCCAAAGATAATCCAGGATAAAATTCCCATAACTTTCCTCTCTGTATGGTTTTTGTCATTAAATCAACGACACAAAAAGGATAGCACAGGATCTGAGAAAGGAAATTTGTGATAAGCCTCACAGAGAGAGTCTGCGCATTTCTTCATCAACATGCCCTTCCACAAGAACTGTGGGGTTGCATCTTTTATTGAGAAAGATTATCTTTCTCAACACTGAATAGTTGAGAAAAACACTCAGGTATTCAGTACGACATTGCTCACATTGCTTCCAGTATTTCTTGCCCACTCATGAGTGGGCTTTTTTTTGATCAAGCCCCAACGAAAGCGTGCCGGTTGCGCCCGCCGCGTTTTGCCTGATAGAGCGCCTGGTCGGCAGCATTAATAATATTCTGCTGGCTACCCGCGATATTGACAGCACGCGCACTGGAGACCCCTACGCTTACCGTGACCCGCCCGAAGGGGCTAAATGCGTGTTCAATTTGCTGAGAGAAAACATAGCGAATAATCGTCTGCGCAAGACGGAGCGCCTCCTGGATATCCGTTTCAGGCAAAATCAGCGCAAACTCCTCCCCGCCATAGCGCGCCACAATCTGGTTGTCGCGGGTGAGACTTTCCCTGAGGCAGTTTCCCAGCAACGCCAGGCATCTGTCCCCTTCCGGATGACCGTAGTTATCGTTGTACTTTTTGAAGTAGTCCACATCCACAAGGAGCAGCGAAACCGGCGCGTCCTTTGCCGCACACGCCGCAATTTCCGAGAGGATTTTTTCATCAAAGATGCGCCTGTTATAAAGCCCTGTCAGCGCATCCTCCGAGGCAATAATCTTTAGCGCTTTGTTATCCCGTGCTTTTCTGGATAAGTCGGAATAGAGGAAACAGGACGCCACGATGAGCGTCGCGGTAAACACCAAAATAAGTGCGGCAAGCTGAATCGCCTGCTTGCGCCACGGTGAAAGGGCTTCATCAATGCTTACCGCTACCGTCGTAACCAGTCCGTAGCGCCTGTTTTTCTCATAGGCATAAATGCGTTCGATTTTATCAAACCTGGAGACAGAGCTGGCTATCCCTGTATTTTGTACCTTGAGGTATTTTCTGAAGAGAGGTGAGTCAGAAAAAATCGTACCGATATAGTTATTTTTAAAGGGATAACGAATCAGTAAAACGCCTGCTTGCGTCGTTAAACCAATAACGCCCGCGTGACCAATATTAATCTGTCCATAAAGCGCCAGAAAATTTTCGATACCCAGCGTCACCACCACAACACCGTTAAATGCACCGGTGTGTGTTTCAAGGCGTCGGCTAAGAGTAATAACCCATTTACCATTGGTTCTGCTTATCACCGGCTCACCAATATAAATCTGCTGACTTTTATTTTCCTTGTGATAGACAAAAAATGCCCTGTCCGCGCCATTATGGGGGCCCGCAAAATTTTTGTGCAATGCAGTGAAGATATCCCCATGCGCATCATAGACAACCACATTATTAATCTGAGTAAGAAGATTATCCTGATTGCTTATCATTCGCTGAATATTGATCGCCTGTTGCGGGGTCATACCATAAATTTCGATTGTGTCGGAAACGGTGGTAATCAACATTTCACTTTGGCGAATGATCCCTTCCGTGTAGACGTTAAGGGTATGGCTCAGGTTGGCAACGCTGGTATTGATTTGCTGGATTGACTGCTGTCGGGACGTGGCAATCTGGACGGCAAGCGACAATGAAACAATCAATGAGACAATGATGACGGTAATGGTTGTTGTGTAAAAAGTATTTTTCACATGCACGAGCTTTTCCACCTTATCACGCCTGGCATCCCTGGCTGACAACTCTTGTCACTGTAACAAAGCTCAGGTTAAGAGGAAAACAAATTGCACTTAAGCATAACGGCTGCCGTTATTATCAGGCTTGTAGCTTGCACTGCCTGTGATAAGATTTGAGAGATGAGGGAGCGGACAGGGTATCTGGAAAATGAAAAAGATCATTGCCGTTACTATCGTTTCAGCGTTTCTGGTCTTCCTGTCTCTTTTTGCGGTTAATGCAGTTATCGGGGGCCAGCAGAAAAGTAAACAGCTTGAGATTTCCCGAACCCTTTTACAGCATTCAGAAAGTCTGACCCAGAGCGTGGCGCAGACGCTCAAAAACCTGACCACACAGGGATGCGACAGAGACAGCCTCGATCGCTACCGGCAGGTCAAGCTCGAAAGCCGCTATGTCGCTGACGTCGGTTTTATTGAAAAGGGAAAAATAGTCTGTACCGCTTTTTGGGGTAAACTCGTTAATCCTGTCCCGCTTCCTGAAGAGCTCCATGAAACGCCCAGAGGATTTCTCCTCGCGCAATTTTCGAGAAAGGATTTTTTTACCGGCAATGCGGCCATCTATAATAATCACATTATCTTCACCTCCCGCTATGCTTACGATAAATTCACCCCGGTTACGGAGAGCTATTCTCTGAGCACCACCACCAGGGACTTAAGCAGAACGTTTTTTTCGGCTACGCCTGAATTAAACCAACAGAGCGAACTGAATTCCTCCTTGTTTACCCTGACCCTCACCCGGTGCAGCACCACGTGGGATTTGTGCGTCATTGTGAAGCATCACAACGCGGGACTGGCCTCGTTATCTCCCGTTGTATTTATCGTTCTCGCGGTCATTTTATGTTTTATCTGGATTGCGATAACGCTCTTTTTCTTTCGACTCAACGAGGACCGGTTCTCCCTGGAGCGGACGCTGGTCAAAGCTGTTATCACTAATACTATCGGCGTTCATTACCAGCCCATTGTTCGGATTGAGGATAAAAAAATTGTAGGCGTGGAGGTCTTGTCAAGATGGCGTGACGCAAGATACGGTGACGTCTCCCCGGAACTGTTTATTCCATTAATCAAAAAAATTGGCCTGTATAAAAAT
>NZ_JADBQZ010000019.1:0-112166 GCF_014896175.1 Enterobacter cloacae complex sp. I3 | reverse complement strand
AGTTTGATGCTCGTGAATTAAACTTCGTAATGAATTACGTATGTTCACTCAGAGACTTGGTATTCATTTTTCGTCTTGCGACGTTAAGAATCCATGTCACTTTGAGTGCCCACACAGATTGTCTGATAAATTGTTAAAGAGCAGTTGCAACGCGGCTTTCAGCTCACCGTTGCGAGGTCCCGTATATTACGTTTTCCTCATTCAGAGTCAAGCGATTATTTTCACTTTTCTCTGTTGGCGTTCATCTCTGAACCCCGCTAACCCGGCGGCCTGTAAGCCGTTGTTCCGTGTCAGTGGAGGCGCATTATAGGGAGTTCTCAGACGTTGACAACCCCTCTTTTAAAAAAAACTTTCAACCGTCTCTTTTTTGCTCAAAACCGTGCTACAGCGCCAGTTTTTCGAGCGTTTCAAAGCCATAACGGCGTAAAACGGGTAAAAGTTGCTCAGTCTCTTTCGTGATAGCCATGCAAAATGCGATATTTGCATCGGTAGATTTCGCATCCGGCGCTTCATGCTCCAGCAGCCAGGCCGTACGACGGGCGATCGCCGCACCAGAATCCACCAGCCGCGTCCCCTCCGGAAGCACTTCTAAAAGCTCTTCCTGCAAGAGAGGGAAGTGGGTGCAGCCCAGCACAACCGTATCCGGTGGTTCGGGCATCCGCAGCCACGGACGAAGAATACGACGCAGCTCTTCGAGCGATACCGTCTCGCCGTGCAGTTTCGCTTCCGCCATCTCCACCAGCTCTGCGGAGCCAAGCATTGCAATCTGGCATTCGTTAGCAAAACGGTCGATCAGCTCGCGGGTATAAGGACGCTTCACCGTGCCACGCGTGGCCAGCAAGCCCACGATACCGTTCGCCGTCAGGCGCGCGGCAGGCTTTATGGCAGGAACAACGCCCACAACCGGGAACTGGAATTTCTCACGCAGAGCGGGAAGAGAAACGGTGCTTGCCGTATTACAGGCGATGACCGCCAGCGCAAGGGGATAGCGCTTTTGTACCGCGGTGACGATTTCAACCACGCGCTCAACGATAAAGTCCTCACTCTTCTCCCCATACGGAAAAGCGACGTTATCGAAGGCGTAGATGTAATGGAGATCCGGCAGGAGATGCCGAATCTCATCGTAGACCGAAAGCCCACCGACGCCAGAATCAAACACCAGCACGGTAGGGCGCGGATTAGAAGGTGTAGCTGCCAGACAAGGTGTATTCCCGTCCTGCAGTTTGGTAGCCATAAACTGTCTCGTAATCTTTATCGAACAGGTTGGCTATTTTACCACGAACTGTGAGGTGTGAGGTGACCGGATATGAAACTGCGACATCCCACAGGCTCACACCGCCCATTTTCACTTTTTCTGACGGATAAGAACCAAAATCAGTGTCGTAACGCGTGCCGAGATAGTGATACGTCAGGCTCCAGTCGAAATCATAGATCTGCGTATCGAGCTGATATTTCACCTGCTGCTTAGCACGACGGTCCAGAAGTTCGTTGGTCGCCGCATTGCGGGCATCCACATAGTCGTAGCCAACGGTATGCGTCAACGGACCTGTATCAAACGACGCCGTCGCTTCCACACCCTTAATGCGTGCTTTGCCGACGTTGTAATATTCCTGAAGGTTATTATTGAAGTCGATGAGATTATCAACGTCATTACGATAGCCGGACACGCGCCAGCTCACGCCTGCCGTCAGGCCTTCAAACGCCCCTTCCCACTGCTTGCTCTCTTCTGGATCAAGATGGTCATTGCCATAGAAGCCATAGAGTTGACCCAGATTCGGGGCTTTGTAGGCCGTACCATAAGAAGCAATGAAGCGGTAGCCGTCCACGAACTCCCACGCTGCACTGCTTTGCCAGGTGCCATGGCGACCAAACTGAGAGTTGTCATCGCTGCGAACCGCCCCTTCCA
The DNA here is from genome assembly GCF_014896175.1 of Enterobacter cloacae complex sp. I3. NCBI lineage: Bacteria > Pseudomonadati > Pseudomonadota > Gammaproteobacteria > Enterobacterales > Enterobacteriaceae > Enterobacter > Enterobacter cloacae complex sp. I3. The sequence continues at coordinate 110,260 of NZ_JADBQZ010000019.1, read as the reverse complement.
GAGTGAAATCGCCCAGCTGCTGCAGCCCGGTCAGGTAGACGCCGGTGTTACGCAGGTTGTAGCCGTTGGTCACGTAGTTTGTACCCGGCTCGGTGCTCTGCTTCTGCCAGTCAACGCCTGCACCAATGTTCCCGTGCCCCACATCAACGGAGTTGAGCCACTGAACGTTGTACTGTTTGATTTCATCCAGCGTGGCCGTCGAATCGTAACGGCCCAAATTAGGGTCGTAGTTATAGTCTTTGCTGTGGCTATAGCTGGTGAGCAGCTGTGAATGGAAGATGTCCTCGTTGAAGCGTAATCCTGCGTCCCAGGTCTGGCTATAGAGCTGGCGGGTATCGACCAGAACGTCAGGGGTAAATGAGCTGTAGTAACCGTCATAGGCCGTACGGTTGCTGTAGCCAAAGCCGCGAACAAATCCGCTCCACTGGTCTGAGAATGCGTGCTCCACTGCACCGTAGAGCGTTTTATTCATAAAGCCGTCGCGATCGGTCTGGGCAAGGCCACCATTGTTGCCGTCCGCAACCACATCGAAACCTTTGGTATAGGTGTAATCCCCCGCCAGCGTGACGCGCGTGCTGTCGCCCAGCGTTTGCTGGGTACTGCCGCCATAATTCTGGTAACCATGCGACCCTACGCCGGCATTCAGCGTCGTACCGTCCTTCGTGCGGGTGGTAATAATGTTGACTACACCGCCAATCGCATCCGAGCCGTATACCGCCGAACGCGGTCCACGCACATATTCGATACGCTGCACCAGGGAGATCGGGAACTGGCTGAGATCGGACGACCCCGTGACGCCCGCCTGATTAAGGCGGATGCCGTCAACGAGAATCAGGACGTGGCTGGAGTTGGTGCCACGGATAAAGAGAGAAGAGAGTTGCCCCATCCCGCCATTTTGCGCCGTGTCCACGCCGGGCAGGCGACGCATAACGTCCAGCACCGAGGTTGACTGCCAGCGGTCAATATCGGCACGCGTAACCACCGACGTTGCTGCCAGAATAGTTTTTTCAGGTTGTTCAAAACGATTTGCCGTCACCACCAACGAGTCAGCGCTATCCTGCGCCCAGCCCGAAAATGCCGTGACGGACAGCGCCGTCAACAGCGATACTTTTTTAATCATTGTTAAAGCATCCACAATATAAGAAGGATGCCGCAGGCCTCATCTATAGCACGCGATGATGAAACCAAATGCGACGTGATCCCGGCAGGTCTTCGGGCTAGGTGGCGTTATACGGATGAAGACTTCCCATTTTCACAGTGTCTACAGCTCTCATCCCGCCAGTCTTTACCGCTGCGCGTCAGCTCCAGATTTTCACTGGATTCCCTTTTCACTCTCAGGAGACCGGAAACAGAATGCTACAATTAGACACGTATAGATGTCCAGACAGCTATTGGCCATTAAATCTGGACATCCCCTGAACAATCCCTACAATCCCCGCGTAATTCTTTATCACTCAGGACGCATCATGACCCCAGAACACCTCCCGACAGAACAGTACGACGCGCAGCTGGCCGAGAAAGTTGTCCGTCTGCAAAGTATGATGACGCCTTTCAACGCGCCCGTTCCCGAGGTGTTCCGCTCCCCTGTCAGCCACTACCGCATGCGCGCCGAGTTCCGCATCTGGCATGACGGCGACGACCTGTACCACATCATTTTCGATCAGCAGACCAAATCGCGCATTCGCGTGGACAGCTTCCCGGCAGCGAGCGAGCTTATCAACCAGCTGATGACGCTGATCATTGAAGGCGTGCGCAACAATCCGGTGCTGCGCAACAAGCTGTTCCAGATTGACTATCTGACCACGCAAAGCAATCAGGCGATTGTCTCTCTGCTGTACCACAAAGCGCTGAACGACGAATGGCGCGAGCAGGCCGAAGCCCTGCGCGATGCGCTGCGTGCGCAGAACATCAACGTACACCTGATTGGCCGCGCGACCAAAACCAAAATCATGCTGGATCAGGATTACGTCGACGAGCGTCTGCCGGTGGCAGGTAAAGAGATGGTTTACCGTCAGGTGGAAAACAGCTTCACCCAGCCGAATGCCGCGATGAACGTGCAGATGCTGGAGTGGGCGCTGAAGGCGACGGAAGGGTCTAAGGGCGATCTGCTTGAGCTGTACTGCGGTAACGGCAACTTCTCGCTGGCGCTGGCGCGTAACTTCGAACGCGTGCTGGCAACGGAAATCGCCAAGCCGTCGGTAGCGGCCGCGCAGTACAACATCGCCGCTAACCATATCGATAACGTGCAGATCATTCGCATGGCGGCAGAAGAGTTCACCCAGGCCATGAACGGTGTACGCCAGTTTAACCGCCTGGAAGGGATCGATTTGAAGAGCTACCAGTGTGAGACGATTTTTGTCGACCCGCCGCGCAGTGGCCTGGACAGCGAAACCGAGAAGATGGTGCAGGCGTACCCGCGTATTTTGTACATCTCCTGTAACCCGGAGACGCTGTGCAAGAATCTGGAAACATTAAGCCAGACGCACAAGGTTGAACGTCTGGCGCTGTTCGATCAGTTCCCGTATACACACCATATGGAGTGCGGTGTACTGCTCACGGCGAAGTAACTAGCCGGCGTTTTTGGCAGGTGGCGCTTCGCTTACCTGCCCTACTCAGACCCCATTACTCTGGCAGTTGACTCTTGCGGCTACGCATGCGCGAGCCAATCCAGAACACCAGCGCCACGGACAGTACCGCAGGGAAGAAGTTAGAGCCGATATCCGGATACTCCGCGCGCACCACGGTGCTATACAGCAATACGCCCAGAATAAAACAGGCAGCGGCCAGCCCCGGTAACCCGACCGGCATCGTACGGTTCAGGTAACGCTGATGCAGGCAGTAGACCGTCAGCACCAGCGCAATAAGCGGGAAAATCGAAAATGGCACGATGGAGCTAAAAATAGCGGCAAACGTGCCATTAATGGATAAGCCAGCGATCAATGCCAGCAACAGCGTCCCTTTATCCTGACCTGACTGTTTCATTACTCACCTTCACTCTTCGGTTTGATGTGCCAGTTTCTCTTGTTCACGGCGATACCAGTAGTACGCGCCTTTGGAGATCATCCTGAGCTGCAATACCAGTCGCTCTTCAAGCTGCTTGCGTTGTTCAATGCTGACGTCCAGCGCTTCGGCACCCGCGCTGAACACAATCGTCACCATCGCCTCGGCCTGTGCTTCAGTAAAGGCACGCGGCATATGGTTTTCGAGTTCAAGATAGTCGGCAAGTTCCGCGATGAAGTGCTGAATTTCCCGCGCGACGGCGGCACGAAACGCTGCCGATGTGCCCGAACGTTCGCGCAGAAGCAGACGAAACGCGTTGGGGTTATTGCCGATAAATTCCATAAACGTCGACACGGAGGTGCGGATCACGCTGCCACCTTTGGCGATACGCTGACGCGCCTGGCGCATCAGCTGGCGCAGCATCAAACCGCTCTCGTCGACCATGGTCAGGCCCAGTTCATCCACATCACGGAAGTGACGATAGAAGGACGTTGGCGCAATCCCGGCCTCGCGTGCGACTTCGCGCAGGCTCAAACTGGCAAAACTCCGCTCAGCACTCAGTTGACTGAATGCGGCTTCCACCAGCGAACGCCGGGTTTTCTCTTTTTGTTGTGCTCTTACGCCCATCACGATAGTTGAATCCTTCCAAAGGCCTGATGGCACTATACCAGAGAATAAAATTAATCTGTTTGCTCAGCTTTGTGAATGATTGTTTACGTGCGGTTTGTGCTCCACTGCCGGAAAAAAACACAACGATAATTGGGTTGCCCTGGCAATGATGTTATGATTCTGTTGCTTTTATGTATAAGAACAGGTAAGCCTTGCCATGCCACATTCCTACGATTACGACGCAATAGTTATTGGTTCCGGCCCCGGCGGCGAAGGTGCTGCTATGGGTCTGGTGAAACAGGGAGCCAGAGTAGCGGTCATCGAGCGCTACCATAATGTCGGCGGCGGTTGCACCCACTGGGGCACCATACCATCGAAAGCCCTCCGCCACGCCGTTAGCCGCATTATCGAATTTAACCAGAACCCTCTTTACAGCGACCACTCCCGACTTCTTCGTTCCTCCTTTGCCGACATCCTGAATCACGCGGATACCGTCATTAACCAGCAGACGCGCATGCGTCAGGGCTTTTATGAGCGTAACCATTGCGAAATCCTGCAGGGCAACGCGCATTTTGTGGATGAACACACCCTGGCACTCGAATGCCACGACGGTTCGATTGAGACGATCACCGCTGAAAAATTTGTTATTGCCTGCGGTTCACGCCCTTACCATCCGGCCGACGTCGACTTCTCACACCCACGCGTCTACGACAGCGACTCCATTCTGAGTCTGCACCATGAACCCCGCCACGTCATTATCTATGGCGCAGGGGTCATCGGCTGCGAATACGCGTCGATCTTCCGCGGAATGGATGTCAAAGTTGACCTGATTAACACCCGCGATCGCCTGCTGGCGTTCCTCGATCAGGAAATGTCAGACTCCCTCTCCTACCACTTCTGGAACAGCGGCGTGGTGATTCGTCACAACGAAGAGTACGAGAAAATAGAAGGCTGCGATGACGGTGTGATCATGCACCTGAAGTCCGGTAAGAAGCTGAAAGCCGACTGCCTGCTGTACGCCAACGGCCGTACCGGCAATACCGATTCACTGCGGCTGGAAAATATCGGGCTTGAAACAGACAGCCGCGGTCAGCTGAAGGTCAACAGCATGTATCAGACCGCGCTGCCGCACGTATACGCGGTGGGCGACGTAATTGGCTACCCGAGCCTGGCCTCCGCCGCTTACGATCAGGGCCGCATTGCCGCTCAGGCGCTGGTGAAAGGCGAAGCGACGGCGCATCTGATCGAAGATATCCCGACGGGGATCTACACCATTCCGGAAATCAGTTCCGTGGGAAAAACCGAGCAGCAGCTGACGTCAATGAAGGTGCCTTACGAGGTAGGTCGTGCGCAGTTTAAACATCTGGCGCGGGCGCAGATCGTGGGGATGAGCGTAGGTACGCTGAAAATTCTGTTCCATCGCGAGACGAAAGAGATCCTCGGGATTCACTGCTTTGGTGAACGCGCGGCGGAAATCATTCATATCGGCCAGGCAATCATGGAGCAGAAAGGTGGTGGTAACACCATTGAGTACTTCGTTAACACCACCTTTAACTACCCGACCATGGCAGAAGCCTATCGGGTAGCCGCGCTGAACGGCTTAAACCGCCTGTTTTAACGCGCTGTCGAAATGGCCATCCATCGCACCGCGGATGGCCTCTGCCAGCTGCTCATAGCGGCTGCGCAGCGGTGACCCTGGGCGATACACCAGGCCAATGGTGCGACGCGGCTCCGGCTTAATGCACGGCAGGTACACCACGCCATCACGCTTACGCTCGCGCGGTACGGCCAGCGCAGGCAGCAACGTAATACCGCTTCCCGCCGCCACCATATTACGCAGCGTTTCCAGACTGGTTGCGCGGAAGTGGGTATCTTCGTCAGCGCCCGCTTCGAAGCAGAAGCCCATCGCCTGATCGCGCAGGCAGTGACCGTCTTCCAGCATCAGCAGCTTTTCACCGGCCAGATCGGCCATCGGCACGCGATCGCGGTTCGCCCACGGGTGATCTTCATAGATCGCCAGCATCATCGGCTCATCGAACAGCGGTACTTCAATAAACGCTTCGCTCTCTTTTACCAACGCCAGAATGGCGCAGTCGAGCTTGCCGCTGTCCAGCTGCGCCAGCAGCTGATGGGTTTGCGCTTCGTGCAGGTACATTTCGAGTTTCGGGAACGTCTGGTGCAGCATTGGAATGATGTGCGGTAACAGGTACGGGCCAACGGTTGGGATCAGGCCAATATGCAGCGGGCCGGACATGGCCTCTCCCTGCTGGCTTGCCATTTCCTTGAGCACTTTGACCTCGCGCAGCACGGTGCGCGCCTGATCCACCAGCAGAAGACCGGCCTGGGTGAACAGCACCTTACGGCTGGTGCGCTCCAGCAGCATCACGCCCAGCTCGTCTTCCAGCTTGCGGATCTGCCCGCTCAGCGTCGGCTGGCTGACGTGGCAGGAATCTGCCGCGCGGCGAAAGTGACGATGCTCGGCTAACGCTACCAGGTATTCAAGATCACGAATATTCATTATTCATCCTCCGTCGCCACGATAGTTCATGGCGATAGATAGCATAGCAATGAACGATTATCCCTATCAAGCATTCTGTTGAATAATACACCACATAGACGAGGCGGCCGTGTTTGACCCTTGACGTCCCCGCACCGTCAGCGAGTTTCTCTCAAAACTCGAACAACTAAAGCCAACGTGAACTTTTGCGGACCCCGTGGTCCGCTTTTTTTTTGCGTAAAAAAGCCTGGCGCTAAGCCAGGCTCCGTTTTTCTCCCTCTCCCTGTGGGAGAGGGCCGGGGTGAAGGCACCAGCCCGCACGGTTCAAATCAGGCGGTTTTTCGCATCCGCAATCGCCTGCGCCACCTGCTTCGGCGACACGCCGCCTTTCGCCGCACGTTTATCCAGGCAGGACTGCAGCGCCAGAATCGGGTACACATCCTCCCCGATCGCCGCGCTGAATTTTTGCAGGTCGGCAAGCGCCAGATCTTCCAGCGGTTTACCCTGACGAATCGCTTCCACCACCGCTTCGCCCACAATATGGTGCGCCTCGCGGAACGGTACGCCCTTCGCGACAAGGTAGTCCGCCAGTTCAGTAGAGTTGGCATAGCCCTGCTGCGCCGCTTCCTGGCAGCGCGGACGTTTCACCTGAATGCCGTCCAGCACCAGCGCGCCCATGTGCAGGCAGTCAAGCCAGGTGTCGAGCGCGTCGAACAGCCCTTCCTTGTCTTCCTGCATATCTTTGTTATACGCCAGCGGCAGCCCTTTCAGGGTCATCATCATACCGGTCAGCGCGCCCTGCACGCGACCGCACTTGCCGCGGATCAGCTCCAGCGCGTCCGGGTTTTTCTTCTGCGGCATCAGGGATGAGCCTGAGGTCACGCGGTCGGACAGCTCAACGAAGCCCGCTTCGCCAGAGTTAAAGAAGATCAGGTCTTCGGCAAAGCGCGAAAGATGCACCATCCCGATAGAGGCATTGGAGAGCAGCTCCAGCACGTGGTCACGGTCAGATACGCTGTCCAGGCTGTTACGGGTGGCGGAAGCAAAGCCCAGCCATCCTGCCAGCTGCTCGCGGTCGATTTCATACGCCGTACCGGCCAGCGCACCGCTGCCCAGCGGGCTGACGTCCAGACGCTTCAGGGTATCCTGCAGTCGGCTTTCGTCACGCGCCAGCATCTCAACGTAGGCCAGACACCAGTGCGCAAAGGTCACCGGCTGCGCGCGCTGCAGGTGGGTATAACCCGGCATCACCGCGTCCTGATTGTTCTGCGCGGTCTCTACCAGCGCACTTTGAAGCTGACGGTTGGCCGCCAGCAGTTCGCCAACGGTCTCTTTACACCACAGTTTCAGGTCGGTGGCGACCTGGTCGTTACGGCTACGGCCGGTGTGCAGCTTTTTACCCAGCTGGCCGACCTTGTCGATCAGCTTGCCTTCCACCCAGCTGTGAATATCTTCGGCATCGCTCTGCAGGATTTGCTGCGGATCCAGACGCACCTCTTCCAGCAGGTTGTTCAGCGCCTCTTCCAGCTGCTGCTGTTCGTCTGCGGTCAGTACGCCAACGGTCACCAGCGCTTTGGACCAGGCCACAGAGCCGACAATATCCTGTTCGGCCAGGCGGTAGTCGAAGCGCAAAGAGTCGTTGAACTGTTTGAACCGTTGATCCGCTGCCTGTGTAAAACGCCCACCCCAAAGTGCCATAACATCGTTCCTTTATTCGTTAGTTCCGCCGGGTGCGCTTCGCTTACCCCGGCCTACGGTCATTCAATAAAAAACTTACGCTAAAATACGCGTGCCAATCGGCGTGCCGTTAAACAGCGCCGGGAGCTGCTCCGCGTGACGCCAGGAGGCGATATCCACCGGGCGGCCCAGCGTGCGCGCCGCATCCAGCGCGGCGTTCACTTTGACGATCATGCCGTCGGTAATAATGCCCTGAGCGATCAGCTGCTCGGCTTTGGCGGCGGTCATTTCCGCTATGCGCTGGCCTTTACCGTCAAGAATGCCGCTCACGTCGGAGAGCAGGATCAGGTCTGCGCCCAGCGTGGCCGCCAGCGCGGTTGCCGCCTGGTCCGCGTTAACGTTCATCAGCTCGCCCTCTTCGGTCACGCCGATAGAGCTCACCACCGGCAGGAAACCGCCTTCCAGCAGGGTGTTAATCAGCTTAGGCGAACCTGGCTGCGCCAGTCCAACATGGCCGAGCTCTTCGTCGAGCTGGGTCACTTTTACGCTATCACCGTCGCCCAGGTAGAGGCCAACGGACGCAATATGGTGTTTCTTCGCCCATGCCAGCAGCGTTTTGTTCGCCGTGCCCGCCAGCGCGCCGGTAATGATGTCAATCTGGTCAGCAGGCGTGACGCGCAGGCCATTTTTCTTTTTCACCGGCAGATTCAGCCCTTTCATCAGCTCATCCACCACGCAGCCGCCGCCGTGCACAATCACCAGCGGACGCTGGTGCGATTCGCGATAGTTCACCAGCGCGGTAAACAGGCGCTCCAGCGCTTCTTCGCTGTCCAGCAGTACACCACCGAGTTTGATAATTAATGGGTTCATCATCACACCTTAAATAAGAGCCTGCGTTTCAGGGAAGCCGAAACGAATATTTGCACACTGCATTGCCTGTGCGGCAGCGCCTTTGAGTAAGTTATCTTCTGCGGCGACCACAATCAGATGCTCGCCCTGTACGGCAAAGCCGATATCGCAGAACGGCAGGCCAACCACGTTTTTGAGCGCCGGCACGCCTTTGTCGTACAGACGCACCAGCGGCTTATCCGCATACGCCTGCGAGAAGGCCTCGCTCACCTGCTCTTTCGTCACGCCCGACTTCAGGCGACAGGTGATGGTTTCGAGGATCCCGCGCGGGAAGCTACCCAGGTGCGGGGTAAAAATCACCTCCGCGCCCAGATGGGTGGTGATTTCAGGATGATGGCGGTGATTAAACACGCCATACGGCTGAAGGCTCACTTCGCAGAAGCTGTTGGAGATAGCGGCCTTGCGCCCCGCACCGCTCACGCCGCTGGTGGCGTTGATCACCGGCCACTGGCTCAGATCCAGCAGACCGGCGTCGATCAGCGGCTTCAGGGAGAGCTGCGCCGCCGTCGGGTAGCAGCCAGGCACGGCAATCAGGTTCGCTTCTTTCAGTTTATCCGCACTCCACTCCGCCAGGCCGTACACCGCTTTTTCAAGCAGATCCGGATGCTGATGAGTGAAGCCGTAATATTTTTCGTAGAACGCGCCGTCGTTAACGCGGAACGCGCCGGAGAGGTCGAAGACCACGCAGCCGGCCGCCAGGAACTGCGGCGCCAGGTCGTGGCTGACCTCGTGCGCGGTGGCTAAAAACACCACGTCGACGCCGTCGGTAAACTCGCTGATGTCAGACATCGGCTGCAGCGGCAGATCGACCATGCCCTTAAGCTGCGGATGCAAATCGGAAATTAACTTTCCTGCATCATTGCTTTGCGCTGACACGGTCAAAGCGGTTATGGTCATATGAGGGTGGCGATTTACGTAGCTTACAAGCTCTGCGCCCGCATAACCGCTAGCGCCTACAATCAGCGTATTCAACATCGGGTTCCTTTATGCTCAACGTTAATGTATTTTTATTCACATTTATTGCATGAATATTGATACTATCACGACCTAAGGTGTGTCAACAATGAAAATGAACTTACCGCCATTTATCGAGATCTACCGCGCCCTGATTGCCACACCGTCCATCAGTGCGACCGAAGAAGCGCTGGATCAGAGTAATGAGTCTTTAATCAATCTGCTGGCGGGTTGGTTTAGCGATCTTGGGTTTAACGTTGAGGTTCAGCCCGTCCCCGGAACACGCCACAAATTTAACCTGCTCGCCAGCACCGGAACCGGCGCGGGCGGTCTGCTGCTGGCCGGCCATACCGACACCGTACCGTTTGACGATGGCCGCTGGACGCGCGATCCGTTCACCCTGACCGAGCATGACAACAAGCTCTACGGTCTGGGCACCGCCGACATGAAAGGCTTCTTCGCCTTTATCCTCGACGCGCTGCGTGACGTGGACGTGACGAAGCTGAAAAAACCGCTCTACATTCTGGCAACCGCCGATGAAGAGACCAGCATGGCGGGCGCACGTTATTTCTCTGAAAACACGTCGATTCGTCCGGACTGCGCGATCATCGGTGAACCGACCTCTCTGCAGCCGATTCGTGCGCACAAAGGCCATATTTCTACCGCGGTGCGCGTGCTGGGCCAGTCCGGTCACTCCAGCGATCCGGCGCGCGGCGTGAACGCCATTGAGCTGATGCACGACGCCATTGGCCGCATTATGACCCTGCGCGACGACCTGAAAGAGCGGTATCACTACGAGGCATTCACCGTGCCGTATCCGACGCTGAACCTCGGTAGCCTGCACGGCGGCGATGCGTCCAACCGCATCTGCGCCTGCTGCGAACTGCATATGGATATCCGTCCGCTGCCGGGCATGACGCTGAGCGATCTGGATGGCCTGCTGAATGAAGCGCTGGCCCCGGTGAGCGAGCGCTGGCCGGGACGCCTGACGGTCTCCGAACTGCATCCGCCAATCCCGGGCTACGAATGCCCGCCAGACCATCAGCTGGTTCAGGTGGTGGAAAAACTGCTCGGCGAGAAAACCGACGTGGTGAACTACTGCACCGAAGCGCCTTTTATTCAAACGCTTTGCCCGACGCTGGTCCTCGGCCCTGGCTCCATTAATCAGGCCCACCAGCCGGATGAATATCTGGAAACTCGCTTCATCAAGCCCACCCGCGAGCTGATTACCCAGGTTGTGCATCACTTCTGCTGGCATTAAAACCGCACCGAAAAGTCCCCTCTCCCTGTGGGAGAGGGTTAGGGTGAGGGCAACAAATCACATGATCACCGTCACATTTCCATAAGCATCTCTTATCTGACGCAATGCGAATTAAATTTCGTAAATTGCCCGCATTTATTCGTTTGCTGAACCGTTTTCGCAGCAATTGACGACGGGGGTTTTACGTGGCTTTATAAAGGGAGATGACAAAATAATGTCCAGAAGATTTTCGCCTGGGCATAAACAAAAATGATGGGGTGACTGGGTTTTTATGAACGAACAATATTCCGCGTTGCGTAGTAATGTCAGCATGCTCGGCAAAGTGCTTGGAGATACCATCAAAGACGCGCTGGGGGAGAACATCCTCGACCGCGTTGAAACCATCCGCAAGCTGTCCAAATCTTCCCGTGCCGGTAACGAGGCCAGTCGTCAGGAGCTGCTCACCACCTTGCAGAACCTCTCTAACGATGAGCTGCTGCCCGTTGCCCGCGCCTTCAGCCAGTTCCTGAACCTGGCAAACACCGCTGAGCAATACCACAGCATTTCGCCAAACGGCGAAGCGGCCAGCAACCCGGAAGTCATTGCCCGCACCCTTCGTAAACTGAAAGACCAGCCAGACCTCAACGAAGCCACCATCAAAAAAGCGGTGGAGTCCCTTTCGCTGGAGCTGGTGCTGACCGCACACCCAACCGAAATCACCCGTCGTACGCTGATCCACAAGATGGTGGAAGTAAACAGCTGCCTGAAGCAGCTGGATAACAAAGACATTGCCGACTACGAGCGCAACCAGCTGATGCGCCGTCTGCGCCAGCTGATTGCCCAGTCCTGGCATACCGATGAAATTCGTAAGCATCGCCCAAGCCCGGTCGACGAAGCCAAATGGGGCTTTGCGGTGGTGGAGAACAGCCTGTGGGAAGGGGTACCAAACTACCTGCGCGAGCTGAACGAACAGCTGGAAGAAAACCTGGGCTATCGTCTGCCGGTAGACTTTGTGCCGGTGCGCTTCACCTCCTGGATGGGCGGTGACCGCGACGGCAACCCGAACGTGACCGCGGAAATCACCCGTCACGTCCTGTTGCTGAGCCGCTGGAAAGCGACCGACCTGTTCCTGAAGGATATTCAGGTGCTGATCTCCGAGCTGTCCATGGTTGAAGCGACGCCGGAACTGCGCGCGCTGGCCGGTGAAGAAGGTGCCAGCGAGCCGTACCGTTTCCTGATGAAAAAGCTGCGCGGTCAGCTGATGGCCACCCAGGCGTGGCTGGAAGCGCGCCTTAAAGGCCAGCGCCTGCCGAAGCCGGAAGGTCTGCTGAGCCAGAACGAACAGCTTTGGGAGCCGCTGTACGCCTGCTATAAATCACTCCAGGCCTGCGGGATGGGCATCATCGCCAACGGCGAACTGCTCGATACCCTGCGCCGCGTGAAGTGTTTCGGCGTACCGCTGGTGCGTATCGACGTGCGTCAGGAAAGTACCCGTCATACCGAAGCGCTGGGCGAGCTGACCCGCTATCTCGGCATTGGCGACTATGAAAGCTGGTCCGAAGCCGACAAGCAGGCGTTCCTGATCCGCGAATTGAACTCCAAGCGCCCTCTGCTGCCACGCAACTGGGAGCCAAGCAACGACACCCGCGAGGTGCTCAACACCTGTAAAGCGATCGTCGATGCGCCGAAAGGATCGGTGGCCGCCTATGTGATCTCCATGGCGAAAACCCCGTCCGACGTGCTGGGCGTTCATCTTCTGCTGAAAGAAGCGGGCATCGACTACGCCCTGCCAGTCGCCCCGCTGTTTGAGACCCTCGACGACCTGAACAACGCCAACGACGTAATGACCCAGCTGCTTAACATCGACTGGTATCGCGGCTTTATTCAGGGCAAGCAGATGGTGATGATTGGCTATTCCGACTCCGCGAAAGATGCGGGCGTGATGGCGGCGTCCTGGGCGCAGTATCAGGCTCAGGATGCGCTGATCAAAACCTGCGAGAAAGCCGGTATCGAGCTGACCCTGTTCCACGGTCGCGGAGGCTCCATTGGCCGCGGTGGCGCGCCTGCTCACGCGGCGCTGCTCTCTCAACCGCCGGGAAGCCTGAAAGGCGGCCTGCGCGTGACCGAGCAGGGCGAGATGATCCGCTTCAAGTATGGCCTGCCGGAAGTGACCATCAGCAGCCTGTCGCTCTATACCAGCGCGATCCTGGAAGCGAACCTGCTGCCACCGCCGGAGCCAAAAGAATCCTGGTGCCGCATCATGGACGAGCTGTCAGACATCTCCTGCGATCTGTACCGCGGCTACGTGCGTGAAAACAAAGATTTTGTCCCTTACTTCCGCTCGGCCACGCCTGAACAGGAGCTGGGTAAACTGCCGCTGGGCTCGCGTCCTGCAAAGCGTCGCCCGACCGGTGGCGTTGAATCACTGCGCGCCATTCCATGGATCTTCGCCTGGACGCAGAACCGCCTGATGCTGCCCGCCTGGCTGGGTGCCGGTGCCGCGCTGCAAAAAGTGGTGGAAGACGGCAAACAGAACGAACTGGAAACCATGTGCCGCGACTGGCCCTTCTTCTCTACCCGTCTGGGCATGCTGGAGATGGTCTTCTCGAAGGCCGACCTGTGGCTGGCGGAATACTACGACCAGCGGCTGGTGAAACCAGAGCTGTGGGCGTTGGGTAAAGAACTGCGCGAACTGCTGGAAGGCGACATCAAAGTGGTGCTGGACATCGCCAACGACTCGCACCTGATGGCGGACCTGCCGTGGATCGCCGAGTCAATCCAGCTGCGTAACATCTACACCGACCCGCTGAACGTTTTACAGGCTGAACTGCTGCACCGTTCGCGTCTGGCGGAAGAAGAAGGGAAAGAGCCGGATCCGCGCGTTGAACAGGCGCTGATGGTGACGATTGCGGGCGTTGCGGCGGGTATGCGTAACACTGGGTAATGCTTTATGCCGGGCAGGCGTTTTTAGCGCCGCCCGGCACGTTTCGGTAGTCTTCTCATGTATTCCGATATCACCCGAATTTTGGCTGACCTGGTGAACCGTACGTTACCGCTGGGCCAGATTCATTTCTCGGCGCTGGCTGAACAGCATCCCCGAACATCTCCCTGCCTCGTCATTACCCTTGTTCCCCCCTGTGAGGCGATATTTTCATCCTTTGGACATATCACGCTTCCACCGCCTAACGCCCTGAGCATACATTTCGGTAAGCAGCAGCTGACTCTCGATTTACAGCGTGACAACGCGCTTTTGCAGCAGCTGCAGGTTCCCCGGCGTGGCCCGCGAACGGGTGCTTTTCTTCTGCAAGCGCTCACCGAATTACAGATGCAGCCAGACGAGCAAGACACAGCCATGCTGGTGGTATTAAGCTTGCTCAGCCACTGCCGGGATCTGCTTGGCAGTGACATCCACACCGCTAACCGCAGCCGGGCGCTATTCGAAGCCGTTCGTAGCTATATCGAAGAAAAATACGCCTCTTCGTTAACGCGCGAATCCGTGGCACAGGCGTTCTACATCTCGCCGAATTACCTTTCCCATCTCTTTCAGAAGATCGGCCACGTGGGGTTCAACGAGTATCTGACACAAACGCGGCTGGAACATGCGCGCCAGCTGCTGAAAGGCTACGATCTCAAAATTAAAGATATTGCCGCACGCTGCGGATTTCCTGACAGCAACTACTTTTGTCGCCTCTTTCGCAAGCACACCGAGCGTTCCCCTTCCGAATATCGTCGCCAGTATCACAGCCACCTTATCGCCAAAAAATAGCATTGTGATCGCTATCGCACTTCGCTAAGGACATTACATTTGTCCAGTATTTGGCAAAATTGACCTGTATCCGCCGCACTCAGCAGGGCCTTATCCTTTATTCAACCTTTCTGACTTAAGGAAAAATAATGGAACTGTATCTGGATACCGCGAACGTGGCGGAAGTGGAACGCCTTGCACGCATCTTCCCCATCGCGGGCGTCACCACCAACCCAAGCATCATTGCCGCCAGCCGTGAATCCATCTGGGACGTGCTGCCGCGGCTGCAACAAGCCATCGGGCCGGAGGGCACGCTGTTTGCTCAAACCATGAGCCGCGACGCCGAAGGCATGGTGGCGGAGGCCAAACGCCTGAGTAACGCCATCCCGGGTATTGTGGTGAAAATTCCGGTCACCGCGCAGGGGCTTATCGCCATTAAAGGGCTGAAAAGAGAGGGTATTACCGCGCTGGGCACCGCCGTTTACAGCGCCGCTCAGGGTTTACTGGCCGCGCTGGCAGGCGCGAAATACGTTGCGCCGTACGTCAACCGCGTCGACGCCCAGGGCGGCGACGGTATTGGCATGGTACAGGAGCTGCAGTCCCTGCTTGAACTGCATGCGCCGGAAAGCATGGTGCTGGCTGCCAGCTTTAAAACACCGCGTCAGGCGCTGGACTGCCTGCTGGCCGGATGCGAGGCAATCACGATCCCCTTAGACGTAGCGCAACAAATGCTCGGTACCCCAGCGGTAGAGTCGGCCATAGAAAAGTTCGAGCAGGACTGGAAAAACGCGTTTGGTAACCTCAATCTCTAAGAGAGAACTGTTATGGACCGTATCATTCAATCGCCGGGGAAATATATCCAGGGCGCGGATGTGCTGACCCGTCTCGGCGACTATCTGAAACCCCTGGCAAACCGCTGGCTGATCGTCGGCGATAAGTTTGTGCTGGGTTTTGCCGAAGACACCCTGCGCCAGAGTTTTAAAAAAGCCGAACTGCATGCCGAAATCGCGCCGTTTGGCGGCGAATGTTCGCAAAATGAAATCGATCGCCTGAAAAAGTTGGCCGACAGCGCCGACTGCCTGGCAGTACTGGGGATTGGTGGCGGTAAAACGCTTGATACCGCGAAAGCGCTGGCTCACTTTATGGACGTGCCGGTCGCCATTGCGCCGACTATCGCTTCCACCGACGCGCCGTGCAGCGCCCTTTCCG
This sequence comes from Enterobacter cloacae complex sp. I3, assembly GCF_014896175.1. Lineage (NCBI taxonomy): Bacteria > Pseudomonadati > Pseudomonadota > Gammaproteobacteria > Enterobacterales > Enterobacteriaceae > Enterobacter > Enterobacter cloacae complex sp. I3. The sequence continues at coordinate 94,420 of NZ_JADBQZ010000019.1, read as the reverse complement.
TTATTTACACCGACAGCGGCGAGTTCGATCGCTACCTGATGCTGCCGCACAACCCGAACATGGTCATTGTGGATACGAAAGTGGTAGCAGGTGCGCCTGCACGTCTGCTGGCCGCCGGGATTGGCGACGCGCTGGCGACCTGGTTTGAAGCACGCGCCTGCTCGCGCAGCGGCGCGACCACCATGGCCGGGGGTAAATGCACACAGGCGGCATTAGCGCTCGCCGAGCTGTGCTACAACACGCTGGTTGAAGAGGGTGAAAAAGCGATGCTGGCGGCGGAACAGCATGTGGTAACGCCTGCGCTGGAACGCATTATCGAAGCCAACACCTATCTCAGCGGCGTCGGCTTTGAAAGTGGCGGGCTGGCGGCTGCACACGCTATTCATAACGGCATGACGGCGGTGCCGGACGCGCATCACTTCTATCATGGGGAAAAAGTGGCGTTTGGTACGCTGACGCAGCTGGTGCTGGAAAACGCGCCGGTAGAAGAAATTGAGACCGTCGCGGCGCTTTGCCACAGCGTAGGGCTGCCGATCACCCTGGCACAGCTGAACATCAAAGAGGATATTCCGGCCAAAATGCGTCTGATTGCCGAAGCCTCTTGTGCGGAAGGAGAAACGATCCACAACATGCCGGGGGGCGTCACGCCGGATCAGGTGTATGCGGCGCTGCTGGTGGCAGACCAGTATGGACAGCGATTCCTGCAGGAGTGGGAGTAATAAAAAAGCCGGGTGGCGCTGCGCTTACCCGGCCTACGTGGCACTTTAATTTGTAGGCCGGGTAAGGCGTAGCCGCCACCCGGCACAATGGCTACTTCACGTCAAACCGATCCAAATCCATCACCTTCGCCCATGCGGCAACGAAGTCGCGGACAAACTTCTCGTGCGCATCGCTGCTGGCGTAAACCTCGGCCAGCGCGCGCAGGACGGCGTTTGAACCGAAGACCAGGTCGGCGCGGGTCGCGGTGTATTTCACTTCACCGCTGGCGCGATCGCTACCGGCAAACAGCTCGTTTGAATCGTCGGTCGCTTTCCACTGGGTATTCATATCCAGCAGGTTCACGAAGAAGTCGTTGCTCAGCACGCCCTCGCGGCTGGTGAATACGCCGTTCTTGCTGCCATCAAAGTTCGTGCCCAGCACGCGCAGGCCGCCGATCAGCACCGTCAGCTCAGGTGCGGTCAGGGTCAGTTGCTGGGCTTTGTCGATCAGCAGCGACTCGGTGGTAGACACATCCACCTGCGCACGGTAGTTGCGGAAGCCGTCGGCAATCGGTTCGAGCAGGTTAAACATCTCGATATCCGTCTGATCCTGACGAGCATCCACACGGCCCGGCGTGAACGGCACGTTGACGTAAACGCCCGCGGCTTTCGCCGCCTGCTCAACGCCCACAACGCCCGCCAGCACGATGATATCCGCCAGCGAGGCTTTATTGGTGGTGCGCTGAATTGCTTCCAGAGCCGGTAACGCACGTACCGCCGCAGCGTTCACATCCCAGTCGCGCTGAGGCGCCAGCGCCAGACGCGCGCCGTTGGCGCCGCCGCGCTTGTCGCCGCCGCGGAAGGTCGATGCAGACGCCCATGCCACGGAAACCAGCTCGCTCACGGAGAGGCCAGAGGCCGCGATTTCCGCTTTCAGGCTTTCAATGTCTTCCTGCGTCGGATGGAACACCGGCTGAGGCAGCGGATCCTGCCAAATCAGATCTTCTTTCGGCACTTCCGGGCCGATGTACCGCGCTTTTGGCCCCATATCACGGTGGGTCAGTTTGAACCACGCGCGCGCGAAGGCTTCGTTAAAGGCCTGCGGATCGTTCAGGAAGCGACGGGAAATTTTCTCGAATTCCGGGTCGAAACGCAGCGTCAGGTCGGTGACCAGCATGGTTGGCTTACGTTTTTTCGACGGGTCAAACGGGTCTGGCATGATTTCCGGCGCATCCACGGCTTCAAACTGAATCGCGCCTGCCGGGCTGCGGGTCTGCACCCATTCGTATTTGAACAGGTTCTCGAAGAAGTAGTTGCTCCACTGGGTCGGAGTTTGCGACCAGATGACTTCCAGCCCGGAGGTGATGGCGTCAGCGCCAATACCGGTGCCGTGCGTGCTGGCCCAGCCTAAGCCCTGCGCTTCAATCGGCGAGGCTTCCGGATCGGTACCTACGTGCGTGGCTTCACCCGCGCCGTGGGTTTTACCGAGCGTGTGACCACCGGCAATCAGCGCGACGGTCTCTTCGTCGTTCATACCCATGTTGCCAAAGGTGGCGCGGATCGCCGCCGCAGCAGACAGCGGTTCACCGCTGGCGTTTGGCCCTTCCGGGTTCACGTAAATCAGCCCCATTTCGGTGGCCGCCAGCGGGCGCTTCGCCAGTGCTTCCGGGTCACGGTGGGTCAGCCAGGCTTTTTCATCACCCCAGTTCACGTCCAGATCCGGTTCCCAGACGTCTTCACGACCGGCGCCAAAACCAAAGGTGCGGAAGCCGGAGTTCTCCAGCGCCACGTTACCCGCGAGAATAAACAGGTCGGCCCAGGAGATTTTTTGTCCGTATTTTTGCTTGATTGGCCACAGCAGGCGGCGCGCTTTATCCAGGCTGACGTTATCAGGCCAGGAGTTCAGCGGCGCAAAGCGCTGTTGGCCGCGTCCGGCACCGCCGCGTCCGTCAACGGAGCGGTAAGTACCGGCACCGTGCCAGGCCATGCGAATAAACAGACCCGCGTAGCTGCCCCAGTCGGCAGGCCACCACGGTTGAGAATCGGTTAACAGGGCTTTGAGATCGCCCTTGAGGGCGGAATAGTCGAGCTTGCTGAATTCTTTGCGGTAGTCGAAGTCTTCACCCAGAGGGTTCGAACGGTTGGAATGTTGGTTTAGAAGATCGATGCGGAGTTGTTTAGGCCACCACTCTTTGCTGCCGGTACCTGCGCCCGCGCTGTGATCGACGCCGCCCTGATGGAACGGACATTTGCCGGCGGATGCCGCGTTATTGGTCTCGTCTGACGTGCTCATCGCTATGCTCCCTTTACAGTGATACCGTTACGATATACACCACTAGCAATAAGATATAGTTGAATTAATCCACAGATTCGATAGTTAATACCTTTTAACTTTTTATATGATTAAAAAGCCCTCACTTTATGAGGGCTTTTTGCTGATTACGCCGGACGAACGCCCAGCGTATGACAAATGGCGTAGCTCATCTCCGCGCGGTTAAGCGTGTAGAAGTGGAAGTCCTTCACCCCTTCGCGGCTTAAGATCTTCACCATGTCCATCGCGATATTGGCCCCCACCAGCTTGCGGGTTTCCGCGTCATCGTCCAGCCCTTCGTACATTTTGGACATCCACAGCGGAATGCGAACGTTGGTCATATCGGCGAACTTCTTCGCCTGTTTGAAGTTAGAGACTGGCAGAATGCCCGGGATAATTTCGACGTCGATACCTGCCGAGACGCAGCGGTCGCGGAAGCGCAGATAGCTTTCCACGTCAAAGAAGAACTGGGTGATGGCGCGGTTGGCACCGGCCTCCACCTTACGCTTCAGGTTAAGCAAATCCGCCTGGGCGCTTTTCGCTTCCGGGTGGACTTCAGGGTAGGCGGCCACGGAAATATCAAAATCAGCAACGTCTTTCAGCAGCGCGACCAGATCGGTAGCGTACATGTCCGGCTTGCCGCTTCCCGGCGGCAGATCGCCACGCAGGGCAACGATATGGCGAATCCCGTTGTTCCAGTAGTCCTGGGCAATGGCGCGCAGCTCATCGCGGGTGGCGTCAATACAGGTCAGATGCGGCGCTGCTTCCAGACCGGTACGATCTTTGATGCCTTTAATAATGCTGTGCGTACGGTCACGCTCGCCGGAGTTGGCGCCGTAGGTCACGGAGACAAACTTCGGCTTCAGGCTGCTCAGGCGATCGATAGAGCTCCACAGGGTTTGCTCCATTTCACTGGTGCGCGGCGGGAAAAATTCAAAAGAGACGTTAATCTGGCCGTTTACTTCGGCCAGGCTCTGATTCAGTGCTTCCCGCTGGTTGGCGTGAAAAAAGCTCATACCTTACCTCTATCTTTCGCGTGTCATTGTCTGTTGTGTTGTGAACTTCTATACGTTTAGACGTCCAGATGTAAAAATGACGGAAAAGCGGCGTGACGTCAACAGAAATAATCACAATAACGGTGAGGTTTGCTCAGGGAAGATGAAGGGAGTTCATGATGAGGGTGAGCGCGGTCTGATGCCCTCACCCTAACCCTCTCCCACAGGGAGAGGGAAATTCACTTTTTACAGCAGCTTAGCCAGACGGTTAATATCGGACTGGATAGCCCCAGCGGTGACGTCGCGCCCCGCGCCCGGGCCGCGGATCACCAGCGGGTTATCGCGGTACCAGCGGCTTTCAATGGCGAAGACGTTATCGCACGGCAGCAGGGCCGCCAGCGGATGGTCAGGACGCACCGCCTCGACACCCACACGCGCCTTACCGTTCGCCTCGAAACGCGCCACGTAGCGCAGCACCAGCCCCATCTCGTTTGCCGCTTCCAGACGCTGTACCATCTGGTCATTCAGCTCGTCGCCGTTTTCGAAGAAGTGGTCAACAGAACCTTCTTCGCAGCCCGCAGGCACCAGCGACTCGACGCGTACGGAATCCGGTTCGATGTCATAACCGGCTTCACGCGCCAGGATTACCAGCTTGCGCATCACGTCTTTACCGGAGAGGTCAACGCGCGGATCGGGCTCGGTTAAGCCCTGCTGCCACGCCTGATCCACCAGGTCGGTGAACGGTACGGTGCCGTCAAACTGCAGGAACAGCCAGGAGAGCGTGCCGGAGAAGATCCCGCTCAGCGCCAGAATGCTGTCGCCGCTTTCAATCAGGTCACGCACGGTATGGTTAACCGGCAGGCCCGCGCCAACGGTGGCATTATAGAGCCAGTGGCGGCCCGTTTTTTCAAACGCGTCGTGGATCTGACGGTATTTATCGGTGCTGCTCGCCCCCGCCAGCTTGTTGGCGCTGATGACGTGGAAACCGTGGCTGGCGAAATCCAGATACTGATCGGCAAGCTGTTCGCTGGCGGTGACGTCCAGCACCACCAGATCGTCATACGGGTGCGCGCGCATCCACAGGAACAGCGACTCTTCATCCTGCTCAACCGCTTCATCGTTAAAGAAGGCCAACGCCCGGCTGGCGTCCAGCCCTTCGTAGTTCAGCAGGCTGCGGCGGCTATCCACCACGCCCGCAAGAATAAATTCAAACCCGGTACGCGCCGAAAGCGTGACCTGTTCGCGGGCGAACAGCTCCAGCCAGCGGGAACCGATGTTACCCTTACCAAACAGCACCAGGCCGATGCGTTTTTCCGCGCGGAACAGCGAGGTGTGCAGACCCTGAATCAGGCTTTCGGTTGGGCCTTTACGCAGCACGGCGACCAGGCTGATGCCCTCTTCCGACTGCCAGGTGAACTCCACCGGCTGGCCCTTCAGTTGCTGCCAGAAACGGTGGCAGTGCAGCGGGTTACGGGTGACGCCCGCGCCGACCATCGCCACCAGCGCCAGCCCCTGACGCAGGCGAAGCTCGCCCGGCAGGCCCGCTTCGTCGAGAATTTTCAGCGCGCTGTCCGCCACTTCGGCGGTATAGCAGAACTGCAGCAGCTGACGATCGTTATGCACGCCAACGGCCAGCGGACGCACCTGGGCGCGTTTCAGGATCGTGTCGATATCTTTATGCGCCAGCCTGAAGTCCTGACCCGCAGGGACCTGGAACTCGATCAGGCAGATGTCGTCGTGGCTGGTGACGATGCGCGCGCCCGTGCCGGACGCCAGCACGCGCTCAATGCGGGTAGACCCCTGATCCGGCGTATAGCTACAGCGCAGCTGCAGGTCAATATCGCTGCCGGAAACCGGCTGCAGCGTGCGCGCGTGCAGCACCGGGGCCGCCAGACGCGCCAGCTCGCTCGCTTCGTCGAGACGCAGCAGCGGAAGCAGGCAGGCATCTTTCACTTTACGCGGGTCCGCGCTGTAGACACCGGCCACGTCGCTCCAGATGGTAACGCGGGACACGCCCGCCAGGGCACCGATCTGCGTTGCCGAGTAGTCCGAGCCGTTACGGCCCAGCAGCACGGTTTCACCCGCGTTGCTGCGGCTGATAAAGCCGGTGACGACAATACGTTTGCCCGGATGCTGCACCAGCAGCTGTTGCAGCAGCGGATAGGACAACCCTTCGTCCACCTGCGGCTGCGCGGCGCGTTCCGCACGCAGGAAATCACGCGCGTCGAGCCAGGCCGCGTCTACGCCCAGGTGTTGCAGTACGGCGGCCATCAGGCGCGCGGACCACACTTCACCGTGGCCCACCACTTCGGCATACACCGCGTCGGTAATCCCGCTGTCCAGCAGAGCAGCCAGACGCTCAAGGTCATGCGTGAAGGCGCTGATCAGCCCGTCCGCCACGTCCGCAGGCAGCAGGCCGGCAATCAGCTCGCTCTGGTAACGACGTAAGGACTGTTGCACCTGATGCGCAGAAAGGCGATCGGTCTGGCTCAGTTTCAGCCAGCTAATCAACTGGTTGGTGGTGCTGCCCGCCGCCGAGACAACCATCATGTCACCCGGCTGTGAATATTCGGTCATGATCCCTGCGACGCGCAGATAACATTTCACATCAGCAAGACTACTACCACCAAACTTGTGCAGCTGACGACCCTTCGCCCCTGCCTGCGCTATCACACTCATGATTACCCCTTGGCTGCGACCCGGAAGCCATTTTCCAGATCGGCAATTAAATCTTCAGAATCTTCAATACCGGTCGAGATACGCAGCAGCGTCTCGGAAATCCCGGCGGCGGCACGTGCTTCCGGTGCCATACCTGCGTGCGTCATGGTCGCGGCGTGGGAGATCAAGCTTTCAACCCCACCTAAGGATTCCGCCAGCGTAAACAATGACAGCCCGCTCAGGAAGCGACGCAGCGTTTGCTCGTCACCGTCCAGTTCAAAACTTAACATCGCGCCAAATCCCTTCTGCTGGCGCGCGGCAATCTCATGCCCCTGGTTTTCCGGCAGCGACGGGTGATAAAGCTTCTTCACCAGCGGCTGGGTTTTCAGGAAATCGACAATCGCCTGGGCATTACGCTGCGCCACGTCCATGCGCGGCGACAGCGTGCGGATGCCGCGCAACAGCAGGTAGCTGTCGAACGCGCCCGCGGTGACGCCGATGTTATTAGCCCACCATGCCAGTTCCGTGACAACGTCGGGATCTTTTGCAATCACCACGCCCGCCACCACGTCAGAATGGCCGTTCAGATATTTAGTGCATGAATGCAATACCAGATCCGCACCCAGTGCTAACGGGTTCTGAAGGGCCGGACTGAGGAAGGTATTATCCACTACACTTATCGCTCCCGCATCCCTTGCGAGCTGACAAATTTTCGCAATGTCGACAACGCGCAACAATGGGTTGCTTGGACTTTCCACCAGAACCAGCTTCGGCTTCTCTGCCAGCGCCTGTTTCAGCGCCTGTTCGTCGTTTTGATCGACAAACAGCACGCGGTAGCAGCCGCGCTTTGCCAGGCTGTCAAACAGACGATAGCTGCCGCCGTAACAGTCGTGCGGCGCAACCAGCAGATCGCCAGGCTTCAGGAACACCGTGGTCACCAGGTGAATGGCAGACATACCGGTATTGGTTAATACCGCACCCGCGCCGCCTTCCAGTTCCGCCAGCGCGCGCTGGGTTACATCACGCGTAGGGTTGCCGCGACGCGAGTAGTCATGCGCGCGCGGTTCATTAAATCCGGTGAAATTGTAGGTGCTGGAAAGATGAATGGGCGGGACAACGCAGCCGTACTGCTCGTCATCATTTAATCCGCTACGCACTGCGATCGTGGCCTGTTTACGCGTCATGGTGAGGGCTTCCTGGCGAATGAGGTGAAAAGTCAGCCACCAGAGTAAACATTGAAAGTATGGACGTCAATACATCTGGACATCTAAACTTCTTTGCGTATAGATTGAGCAATGCGCAAATAGCCGTTAAAATTATATGCTTTAGTGCACGCTGCAGCGGCAATATCCGTGCCACGGTATCGTCTCTACGGTAAACTACGCAAGATTACGGTTCAAAACGGGCAGTGACCGGTTTGCACCTTTAGATTAATGACTGAGAGGATTAAAGGTATCTCATGGCTGAATGGAGCGGCGAATATATCAGCCCATACGCTGAGCACGGTAAGAAGAGTGAGCAAGTAAAGAAAATTACGGTTTCCATTCCTCTGAAGGTGTTGAAGATCCTCACCGATGAACGTACGCGTCGTCAGGTGAACAACCTGCGTCACGCGACCAACAGCGAACTGCTGTGCGAAGCGTTCCTGCATGCGTTTACCGGCCAACCGTTGCCGAACGATGACGATCTGCGCAAAGAGCGTAGCGACGAAATCCCGGAAGAGGCGAAGGTGATCATGCGTGAACTGGGTATTGACCCGGAGACGTGGGAATACTGAGAAGCGGATACAAAAAAGGCACCTTGCGGTGCCTTTTTTTCGGGAAACTTATTTAGCGCCCGGGATGCTGAAACGCTTGTTGAAGCGGTCAACACGGCCACCGGTTGCAACATCACGCTGCTTACCAGTGTAGAACGGGTGGCATTTGCCGCACACGTCCAGGTTCAGATCGTGACCCACGGTAGAGCGGATCTGGATAGAGTTACCGCAAGAGCAGTTTGCAGTAATCATTTCGTATTTCGGGTGAATATCTTTTTTCATGGGAGAACCTCAGTTAAGGCCGCGTCGCTCTTCCAGCCCTAACGCCAGACACCACGCGATGTTGAATGTAAGTTCTTTGGCGTAAAGTACACCAAAGGCGGCGAATCATACAGAATTTAACCAACGTATGCAAACTGATCCGCACGCCGCTTTTACTAATGTGTATACTAACGCGCCACTTTTCAAGTCAGGAAGATTCGATGCCCGTCGCTCACGTTGCCCTGCCCGTTCCGCTTCCCCGCACCTTTGACTACCTGCTGCCCGACAGCATGAGCGCCAAAGCGGGCTGTCGCGTGACCGTGCCGTTTGGCAAACAGCAGCGCGTGGGGATCGTCGTCTCCGTCAGCGATAAAAGCGAATTACCCCTCAATGAACTGAAATCGGTGGTTGAGGTGCTGGACAGCGAGCCGGTTTACTCCACCAGCACCTGGCGACTGCTGCTGTGGGCGGCAGATTATTATCATCACCCGATTGGCGACGTCCTGTTCCACGCCCTGCCGATCCTGCTGCGCCAGGGCAAGAGCGCCAGCCACGCCCCGATGTGGTACTGGTTTGCCACCGAACAGGGGCAGGCCGTGGACATCAACAGCCTGAAGCGTTCGCAGAAACAGCAGCAGGCGCTGGCAGCGCTGCGCCAGGGAAAAATCTGGCGGCACCAGGTCGACGAGCTTGAGGTCAGCGAAACGGCGCTACAGGCATTAAGAAAGAAAGGGTTGAGCGAGCTGGCCAGCGAAGCGCCCGCCCTTCACGACTGGCGCGACGGCTTCTCCGTCTCGGGCGATCGCCTGCGTCTGAATACCGAGCAGGCCACCGCGGTAGGCGCCATTCATAGCGCCTCGGACCACTTTTCCGCCTGGCTGCTGGCGGGCGTGACGGGCTCCGGCAAGACCGAAGTCTATCTGAGCGTGCTGGAAAACGTGCTCGCGCAGGGCAAACAGGCGCTGGTGATGGTGCCGGAAATCGGCCTGACACCGCAGACCATTGCCCGCTTCCGCGAGCGCTTTAACGCGCCCGTTGAGGTGCTGCACTCCGGGCTGAACGACAGCGAGCGCCTCAGCGCCTGGCTGAAAGCGAAAAACGGCGAAGCGGCGATTGTGATCGGCACCCGCTCGTCGCTGTTTACGCCGTTTAAAAACCTCGGCGTTATCGTGATCGACGAAGAGCACGACAGCTCCTATAAACAGCAGGAAGGCTGGCGCTATCACGCCCGCGATCTGGCGGTCTACCGTGCGCACAGCGAGCAAATCCCTATTATTCTCGGATCCGCCACGCCTGCGCTCGAAACGCTGCACAACGTGCGCCAGCGTAAATACCACATGCTGCGCCTGACGCGCCGCGCGGGGAATGCCCGTCCGGCCATTCAGCACGTGCTGGATCTCAAAGGCCAACAGGTGCAGGCCGGCTTAGCGCCCGCCTTGATTTCCCGCATGCGCCAGCATTTGCAGGCGGGGAACCAGGTCATCCTGTTCCTGAACCGTCGCGGATTCGCCCCCGCCCTGCTGTGCCACGACTGCGGCTGGATTGCCGAGTGCCCGCGCTGCGACCACTACTACACCTTCCATCAGGCCCAGCGACACTTGCGCTGCCACCACTGCGACAGCCAGCGTCCCGTTCCTCGCCAGTGCCCGTCATGTGGTTCCACGCATATCGTGCCGGTGGGGCTGGGAACGGAACAGCTGGAACAGGCGCTTGGCCCTTTCTTCCCGGACGTGCCTATTTCCCGAATCGACCGGGACACCACCAGCCGCAAGGGGGCGCTGGAGCAGCAGCTGGCGGAAGTGCATCGCGGCGGCGCGCGCATCCTGATTGGCACCCAGATGCTGGCGAAAGGGCACCACTTCCCGGACGTGACGCTGGTCGCCCTGCTCGACGTCGACGGCGCGCTGTTCTCGGCAGATTTCCGCTCCGCCGAGCGCTTCGCCCAGCTTTATACTCAGGTGGCAGGGCGTGCCGGTCGCGCGGGGAAACAGGGCGAGGTGGTACTGCAAACGCATCACCCTGAGCACCCGCTGCTACAGACTCTGCTGCACAAAGGCTATGACGCCTTTGCCGAGCAGGCGCTGGCCGAACGCCAGACCATGCATCTGCCGCCGTGGACCAGCCACGTCATCATCCGCGCGGAGGATCATAACAACCAGCAGGCGCCGCTTTTCCTGCAACAGCTGAGGAATCTCCTGCAGGCCAGCCCGCTGGTGGATAACCAGCTGTGGATCCTGGGCCCGATGCCGGCGCTGGCGCCAAAACGCGGTGGACGTTTCCGCTGGCAGATTTTACTTCAGCACCCCTCGCGTATTCGCCTGCAGCACATCGTCAGCGGCACGCTGGCGCTCATCAATACCCTGCCGGAAGCGCGTAAAGTGAAGTGGGTACTGGACGTCGATCCCATCGAAGGCTGAAGACGGATCGAAAAATTTAACGCGCCTCACACTTTTTATGAAAATTCTGTAACCGATTCCATTAACTATCTGTAAAAATGGTGATGTCCGCAGTTCGGTGTTCAGGCGAGGAGAAGACGTTGAAGTCCAGGAAAGAGGTTGCCACGGCGACCATGAAAGACGTTGCCGAGAAAGCACAAGTCTCAACGGCAACCGTGTCCCGCGCATTAATGAACCCGGATAAAGTCTCCCAGGCGACCCGTAACAAGGTTGAACAGGCGGCGCTGGAAGTGGGATATTTCCCGCAGGCGATGGGGCGGAACGTTAAGCGCAATGAATCTCGGACCATCCTGGTAATAGTGCCGGATATCTGCGATCCCTTCTTCAGCGAGATCATTCGCGGTATCGAAGTGACGGCGGCGGAGCAGGGCTATCTGGTGCTGATTGGCGACTGCGCTCACCAGAACCAGCAGGAAAAAACCTTTATCGACCTCATTATCACCAAGCAGATTGACGGCATGCTGCTGCTTGGCTCGCGCCTGCCGTTTGATGCCAGCATCGAAGAGCAGCGCAATTTACCGCCAATGGTAATGGCCAACGAATTTGCGCCTGAGCTTGAGCTGCCGACGGTCCACATTGATAACCTCACCGCCGCGTTCAACGCCGTAAACTATCTCCAGGAGTTGGGACATAAGCGGATTGGCTGCATTGCAGGGCCGGAAGAGATGCCGCTGTGCCACTACCGCCTGCAGGGCTATGTTCAGGCGCTGCGCCGTACCGGTGCGATTGTCGATCCGCACTATATTGCGCGCGGTGATTTTACCTTTGAAGCGGGCGGACAGGCGCTGGAGAAACTGCTGGCGCTGCCGGAACCGCCAACGGCGGTGTTCTGCCACAGCGACGTGATGGCGCTGGGTGCGCTTTCACACGCCAAGCGTCGTGGCTTACGCGTGCCGAAAGATTTGTCGATTATCGGATTCGATAACATTTCACTTTCAGAGTTTTGCGATCCACCGCTCTCCACCGTTTCACAACCGCGCTATCAGATTGGCCGCGAAGCGATGCTGCTTCTGCTGGATCAGCTGCAGGGTCAAGCGGTTAGCAGCGGCTCGCGTTTGCTGGACTGCGAGCTGATTATTCGCGGCTCTACCCAGGCATTGACTTAAAGTAAACGCCTTTCGGACACCCTTATCTGGTCAAAGCCCCGCCGCTTAAGTAACATGGCGGGCTGACGAACGAATAAATACAGCGAAACGATAGTGGCACAACGAGATTATGTACGTCGCGGCCAGCCGGCACCTTCGCGACGCAAAAAGAGCAGTTCAAAAAGCAAGCAGCGTAATCTGCCTGCGGTCTCGCCAGCAATGGTCGCTATTGCTGCGGCCGTGCTGGTGGCCTTTATTGGCGGCCTGTACTTCATCACGCACCATAAAAAAGAAGAGTCCGAGGCCCTTCAGGGCAACAAAGTGGTGGGAAATGGTCTGCCGCCGAAACCTGAAGAGCGCTGGCGCTATATTAAAGAGCTGGAAAGTCGTCAGCCCGGCGTGCGTGCGCCTACTGAGCCCTCAGCCGGTGGCGAAGTGAAGAATGCCGATCAGCTGACGGACGAGCAGCGCCAGCTGCTGGCACAGATGCAGGCCGATATGCGCCAGCAGCCGACGCAGCTGAATGAAGTGCCGTGGAATGAACAAACGCCAGCGCAGCGTCAGCAAACGTTGCAACTGCAGCGTCAGCGCCAGGCACAAATTCAACAGCAGCAACAGCAGCAGTGGACGCAAACTCAGCCGATACAGCAGCCGAAGGCCCAGCCATACCAGCAACCGCAGCAGCAGACGCGTACGGTGCAGTCGCAGCCTGTTCAACAGCCAAAAGCGCAGCCGCCAAAGCAAGCGGCGCAGCCGTATCAGGATCTGCTCCAGACGCCAGCGCATACCACCGCGCAGCAGCCGAAAACGCAGCAGGCCGCGCCGGTAACCAAAGAGACCGAAGCGCCGAAGCAGACGGCAGAGAAAAAAGACGAGCGCCGCTGGATGGTGCAGTGCGGTTCGTTTAAAGGTGCCGAGCAGGCGGAAACGGTCCGTGCTCAACTGGCATTTGAAGGATTTGACTCACGCATTACCACCAATAACGGCTGGAACCGCGTGGTGATCGGCCCGGTTAAAGGCAAAGAAAACGCAGACGGCACCATTTCCCGTTTGAAAGTGGCGGGCCACACAAACTGCATTCGACTCGCCTCCGGGGGTTGAAACCCCCAAAATCCCCCCCATCTATCATTTAATTCAGCCCTGAGCACAGGCTCAGGGCTTCTGTTTCCCGAATCTGTAACCAGGGGGTCTGCTCGTGACAACAATAGTAAGTGTACGCCGTAACGGCCAGGTGGTAATTGCCGGTGATGGCCAGGCCACGCTGGGTAATACCGTCATGAAAGGCAACGTGAAGAAAGTCCGTCGTCTCTACAACGACAAAGTGATCGCCGGTTTCGCAGGCGGCACGGCGGATGCCTTCACGCTGTTTGAACTGTTTGAACGCAAGCTGGAAATGCACCAGGGTCATCTGGTGAAAGCTGCCGTTGAGCTGGCAAAGGACTGGCGTACCGACCGTATGCTGCGCAAGCTCGAAGCGCTGCTGGCGGTCGCGGATGAAACCGCTTCGCTTATCATCACCGGTAACGGTGACGTGATTCAGCCAGAAAACGACCTGATTGCCATCGGCTCTGGCGGCCCTTATGCCCAGGCTGCAGCCCGCGCGCTGTTGGAAAATACCGACATGAACGCGCGTGATATCGCGGTGAAGGCGTTGGATATTGCAGGTGATATCTGCATCTATACCAACCACAACCACACCATCGAAGAATTGACCTCCAAAGCGTAAGGATCTCCTATGTCTGAAATGACCCCACGCGAAATTGTCAGCGAACTGAACAAACACATTATCGGCCAGGATAACGCCAAGCGCTCCGTGGCTATCGCGCTGCGTAACCGCTGGCGTCGTATGCAGCTTGACGAAGAGCTGCGTCACGAAGTCACCCCGAAAAACATTCTGATGATCGGCCCGACCGGCGTCGGTAAAACCGAAATCGCCCGTCGTCTGGCGAAGCTGGCGAACGCGCCGTTCATCAAAGTTGAAGCCACCAAGTTCACCGAGGTGGGCTATGTGGGTAAAGAAGTGGACTCCATCATCCGCGACCTGACCGATTCTGCAATTAAGATGGTGCGCGTCCAGGCGATTGAGAAAAACCGCTACCGCGCGGAAGAGATGGCCGAAGAGCGTATTCTCGACGTGCTGATCCCACCGGCGAAAAACAACTGGGGCCAGGCTGAACAGCAGGCTGAGCCTTCAGCCGCGCGTCAGGCGTTCCGCAAAAAACTGCGTGAAGGCCAGCTGGACGACAAAGAGATTGAGATCGACCTCGCGGCCGCGCCGATGGGCGTGGAAATTATGGCGCCTCCGGGCATGGAAGAGATGACCAGCCAGCTGCAGTCCATGTTCCAGAACCTGGGCGGCCAAAAGCAGAAAGCGCGTAAGCTGAAAATCAAAGACGCGATGAAGCTGCTAATTGAAGAAGAAGCGGCGAAGCTGGTGAATCCGGAAGAGCTGAAGCAGGACGCTATCGACGCGGTTGAGCAGCACGGTATCGTGTTTATCGACGAAATCGACAAAATTTGTAAGCGCGGCGGCAATAGCTCCGGTCCGGACGTGTCCCGCGAAGGCGTACAGCGCGATCTGCTGCCGCTGGTTGAAGGCTGCACCGTCTCCACCAAGCACGGCATGGTGAAAACGGACCACATTCTGTTTATCGCTTCCGGTGCATTCCAGGTAGCCAGCCCGTCGGATCTGATCCCCGAACTGCAGGGTCGTCTGCCTATCCGCGTTGAGCTGCAGGCGCTAACCACCGAAGATTTCGAGCGCATCCTGACGGAGCCAAACGCCTCTGCTACCGTACAGTACAAGGCGCTGATGGCGACCGAAGGCGTGAACCTCGAGTTCACCGAAGACGGTATCAAGCGTATCGCCCAGGCCGCATGGCAGGTCAACGAAACCACCGAGAACATCGGTGCGCGTCGTCTGCACACCGTGCTGGAACGTCTGGTTGAAGACATCTCATATGACGCGAGCGACCTCAACGGTCAAACCATTACCATCGACGCAGACTATGTGAGCAAACATCTGGATGCGTTAGTGGCAGATGAAGATCTGAGCCGTTTTATCCTATAATCGCGGTTACTGCATTCTCATCACTGTTAATGGGGGCTAAGGCCCCCATTTTTATTGGCTAAATTACTATGACTGATATCAGCCGTACTCAGGCGTGGCTCGAAAGTCTTCGCCCTAAAACGCTTCCTCTGGCTTTTGCCGCCATCATTGTCGGCACCGCGCTTGCCTGGTGGCAAGGGCATTTCGATCCGCTGGTGGCAGGTCTGGCGCTCATTACCGCCGGGCTGCTGCAAATCCTCTCTAACCTCGCGAACGATTATGGCGATGCGGTAAAAGGCAGCGACAAGCCTGACCGTATCGGGCCGCTGCGCGGGATGCAAAAGGGGGTGATCACCCAGGCACAGATGAAGCGCGCGCTGATTATCACCGTGGTGCTGATTTGCTTATCTGGCCTGGCGCTGGTGACGGTCGCCTCGAAAACTACCAGCGACTTCATTGGCTTCCTGGTGCTGGGCCTGCTCGCCATTATCGCGGCCATCACCTACACCGTCGGCACGCGCCCTTACGGCTATATTGGCCTTGGGGATATCTCTGTGCTGGTGTTCTTCGGCTGGCTGAGCGTAATGGGGAGCTGGTACTTACAGGCGCATACGGTGATCCCTGCCCTGTTCCTCCCGGCGACCGCCTGCGGCCTGCTGGCGACGGCGGTACTCAATATCAATAATCTGCGCGATATCGACAGCGATCGTGAGAACGGCAAGAACACGCTGGCGGTGCGTCTGGGGCCGGTGAATGCGCGCCGCTATCATGCCTGCCTGCTTATTGGCGCGCTGGTTTGCCTGGCGCTGTTTAACCTGATTTCCCTGCACAGTCTGTGGGGCTGGCTGTTTGTGCTTGCCGCGCCGCTGCTGGTTAAGCAGGCCCGCTTTGTGATGCGTGAACTCAGCCCGGCAGCCATGCCGCCGATGCTGGAGCGAACGGTAAAAGGCGCGCTGCTGACTAACCTGTTGTTCGTCATCGGGATTGTGTTAAGCCAGACGCTCAGTTAGCTGACAAATATCAATTAACAATTGATGATTTTGCCAACAACGCATTTCGCACGATATACTGAACACATTCGCAGCAACTGAGCGTTAAACCTATGAAATACGATACCTCCGAGCTTTGTGACATCTACCAAGAAGATGTCAACGTCGTTGAACCGCTGTTCTCCAACTTTGGTGGGCGGTCATCGTTTGGCGGGCAAATCGTCACGGTGAAATGTTTCGAGGACAACGGGTTGCTGTACGATCTGCTCGAACAGAACGGCCGTGGCCGCGTTCTGGTGGTCGACGGCGGCGGGTCCGTGCGTCGCGCACTGATTGATGCTGAACTGGCCGGCATTGCCGTCCAGAACGAGTGGGAAGGCATTGTGGTGTACGGCTCCGTGCGTCAGGTGGACGATCTCGAAGACCTGGATATCGGGATTCAGGCCATCGCGGCCATTCCGGTAGGCGCTGCGGGTGACGGCATCGGCGAAAGCGACGTGCGCGTTAACTTCGGCGGCGTGACCTTCTTCTCAGGCGATCATCTCTACGCCGATAATACCGGCATTATCCTTTCTGAAGATCCGTTGGATATCGAGTAATAAAACCATAAGCGTGAACCATAAAAAAACCGCCAACAGCAATGTGGCGGTTTTTTTGTCCCTCGGGATTCGCGGTCCGTTGGGAAGTTTTGCAACCTTTAACCAGGATTTTTATCTTACCCTGGTTCAAACCTCAGGTAACCTCATCGACCCTTTATAAATTCCTAATTATCTATGAAAACCTTAACTACGCTGCTATTGCTCATTATGATGCAGCGTCCCTTTCCGCCATTTCGCACATGGGCATCGGTCCAGGGAAAGGTGTAACCACAACCGTAAAGCAGCCTTTAACCAGGCTTGTGTCCACCGACTTATCACCGGTGGTGAACGGTGGAGCGGTTAGCCGCAGGGACCGCATAATGAAACGCTATTTATGTATCGCGTTCATTGTCGCCAGCGTACTCGTTGTAAAAAGTGATGAACCGATCGGGTTTGTTGCGTTTACCACGACAGCGCAGGACAAGTAGCGTTAAGGCCGCCTTGGGCGGCCTTTTTTATGGTTGGATGTCAGTCAGCGAGAACCATAAAAAAAGCCGGGTAGCGGCGTCGCCTTACCCGGCCTGTTCAGTTCATCCCAGTGGGAATCAGACTTCTTCCATACGTCCCAGCAGCGCCTGCAGGCGATCCTGCCAGCCGTTCTGCTGTTCGCGCAGCTGGTTGTTTTCGCGCTCCAGTTCTTCGCGGCCGTGCTGAGCGTTCTGAACTTCCTGCGCCAGGCTGTTGTTCTTCTCTTTCAGCTCTTCAATTTCCATCTGCAGCAGCGTGATGGTGTCAATCGCCTGCTGTACTTTCGCTTCCAGTTTCTCAAACACTTCTAAAGACATGATCCTACCTCTCCTGAATTGCAAGGCGACGCTTTAACGTAAACGCGCACAACATATGTTCCGATTGTATGGAGCGCAGTCGCCCCTGTCCAGCGGCATGCCACGCAGATCGCGGTTTGCAACACTTTTCGGCCTCGTCCTGGTGCGTTCGCGGCATATACCTCTAAGTTGTTAACCCATTCGTTAAAAAAATGATTCAGCTCACCGTGCGCGACTGATGCAAAAACGCGCTTTATGGCGCGAAAACGCTCATTTTATTGACACAGACCACACATTTTAATTTCGATATTTCTCGTTTTTGCTCGTTAACGATAAATTAACACTATGTCTACAGGGCATCGTGGCTGTCACGGGCGGCCACGCTAACAATAAACATCAATTTCTTCAGGATTCCGATTATGAGTCAGACATCAACCTTAAAAGGCCAGTGCATTGCCGAGTTCCTTGGTACCGGGTTGTTGATATTCTTCGGAGTGGGCTGTGTCGCTGCACTGAAAGTGGCGGGTGCCAGTTTTGGTCAGTGGGAAATCAGTATCATCTGGGGTCTGGGCGTGGCGATGGCCATCTACCTGACTGCAGGGGTCTCTGGCGCACATCTTAACCCGGCGGTGACTATCGCACTGTGGCTGTTCGCGTGCTTCGACGGACGCAAAGTTGTTCCCTTCATTATTTCTCAATTTGCCGGCGCGTTTTGCGCAGCGGCGTTAGTTTACGGGCTTTATTACAATCTTTTCATCGACTTCGAACAGACGCATCATATGGTGCGCGGCAGCGTCGAAAGTCTGGATCTGGCAGGCATCTTCTCAACCTACCCTAACCCGCATATCAATTTTGTGCAGGCGTTCGCAGTTGAAATGGTGATTACCGCTATTCTGATGGGCGTCATTATGGCTTTGGGCGATGATGGTAACGGCATTCCGCGTGGCCCGCTGGCGCCATTGCTGATTGGCCTGCTGATCGCCGTCATCGGTGCATCCATGGGGCCGTTAACAGGGTTTGCGATGAACCCGGCGCGTGACCTGGGTCCAAAAACCTTCGCCTTCTTTGCAGGATGGGGCGACGTGGCTTTCACCGGCGGCAAAGATATTCCTTACTTCCTGGTACCGCTGTTCGGACCAGTCGTAGGGGCGGCACTGGGTGCATTTGGCTATCGCAAATTAATTGGTCGCCACTTACCGTGCGACACCTGTGTGGAAGAGGAGAAGGAAACGACTTCTACCGCACAACAAAAAGCTTCGCTGTAATCTGACTACGGGACACATACCATGACCGAAAAAAAATATATCGTTGCGCTCGACCAGGGCACTACCAGCTCCCGCGCTGTCGTAATGGATCATGACGCGAATATCGTCAGCGTGTCACAGCGCGAATTTGAGCAAATTTATCCTCGTCCAGGCTGGGTAGAACACGACCCGATGGAGATCTGGGCGTCACAAAGCTCCACGCTGGTGGAAGTGCTGGCGAAAGCCGACATCAGTTCCGACGAAATCGCCGCGATTGGTATCACCAACCAGCGTGAAACCACCGTGGTGTGGGAACGCGAAACCGGTAAGCCGATTTACAACGCCATCGTCTGGCAGTGCCGCCGTACGTCAGAGATCTGCGAACAGCTTAAGCGTGACGGGATGGAAGAGTACGTGCGTAGCGCCACCGGCCTGGTGGTTGACCCGTACTTCTCCGGCACCAAAGTGAAGTGGATCCTCGACCACGTGGAAGGTTCACGCGAGCGTGCAAAACGCGGCGAGCTGCTGTTCGGTACCGTTGATACCTGGCTTATCTGGAAGATGACTCAGGGACGTGTCCACGTTACTGACTACACTAACGCCTCGCGCACCATGCTGTTCAACATCAACACCCTGGAGTGGGATGACAAGATGCTGGACGCGCTGGATATTCCGCGCGCGATGCTGCCTGAAGTGCGTAAGTCGTCTGAAGTCTACGGCCAGACCAACATCGGCGGTAAAGGCGGCACCCGTATTCCTATCGCCGGTATCGCCGGTGACCAGCAGGCGGCGCTGTTCGGCCAGCTGTGCGTCAAGGAAGGGATGGCGAAGAACACCTACGGCACCGGCTGCTTTATGCTGATGAACACCGGCGAGAAAGCGGTGAAATCAGAAAACGGCCTGCTGACCACCATCGCCTGCGGCCCGCGCGGCGAGGTGAACTATGCCCTGGAAGGTGCGGTGTTTATGGCGGGCGCATCTATTCAGTGGCTGCGCGACGAGATGAAGCTGATCAGCGATGCGTTTGACTCCGAGTACTTCGCGACCAAAGTGAAAGACACCAACGGCGTGTACGTGGTGCCAGCGTTCACCGGTCTGGGCGCACCGTACTGGGACCCGTATGCCCGCGGCGCAATTTTCGGCCTGACGCGTGGTGTGAACTCAAACCACATCATTCGTGCGACCCTGGAATCCATCGCCTACCAGACGCGTGACGTGCTGGAAGCGATGCAGGCAGACTCCGGCATTCGTCTGCACGCCCTGCGCGTAGACGGCGGCGCGGTGGCCAACAACTTCCTGATGCAGTTCCAGTCCGACATTCTGGGCACCCGCGTTGAGCGCCCTGAAGTACGTGAAGTGACGGCACTGGGCGCGGCGTATCTTGCGGGTCTCGCGGTAGGCTTCTGGCAGAACCTGGACGAGTTGCAGGAGAAAGCGGTCATCGAACGCGAATTCCGCCCTGGCATCGAAACCACCGAGCGCAACTACCGCTACAGCGGCTGGAAGAAAGCGGTGAAACGCGCCCTGGCGTGGGAAGAGCACGAAGAGTAAGCCAATATTCCCTCTCCCCTGGGGAGAGGGTTAGGGTGAGGGGCTCCAACAGCACCGGTCCCCTCCCCCCTCCCCACTCTGTGATAAACTTCGTGCAATTCCTTTTGATTGTACGAGTCCCTCATGAAACGTGAACTTGCTATCGAGTTTTCCCGCGTCACCGAAGCAGCCGCCCTTGCAGGCTATAAATGGCTGGGTCGTGGCGACAAAAATACCGCAGATGGCGCGGCTGTCCACGCCATGCGCATTGTGCTTAACCAGGTCAACATCGACGGCACTATCGTCATCGGTGAAGGCGAGATCGACGAAGCGCCGATGCTCTACATCGGTGAAAAGGTCGGGACCGGCAAAGGCGATGCGGTGGATATCGCGGTGGACCCGATCGAAGGCACGCGCATGACGGCGATGGGCCAGGCCAACGCCCTGGCGGTGCTGGCCGTGGGCGATAAAGGCTGCTTCCTCAACGCGCCAGACATGTACATGGAAAAGCTGATTGTCGGCCCTGGTGCGAAAGGCGCAATCGATCTCAGCCTGCCGCTGGACGCCAACCTGCGCAATATCGCGGCGGCGCTGGCTAAACCGCTCAACGAACTCACCGTGACCATTCTGGCGAAACCGCGCCACGACGCCACCATCTCTTATCTGCAGGCACTCGGCGTGCGCGTGTTTGCCATTCCGGATGGCGACGTTGCCGCGTCTATTCTGACCTGCATGCCGGACAGCGAAGTCGACGTGCTTTACGGCATCGGCGGCGCGCCGGAAGGCGTGGTCTCTGCGGCGGTGATCCGCGCGCTGGACGGCGATATGCAGGCGCGTCTTCTGCCGCGCCATGAGGTGAAAGGCGACAGCGACGAAAACCGTCGTATCGGTGAGGACGAGCTGGCGCGCTGCGCAGCGATGGGCATCGAAGCCAATAAAGTACTGGCGCTGAACGACATGGCGCGCAGCGATAACGTCGTCTTCTCTGCAACCGGCATCACCAAAGGCGATCTGCTGGACGGCATCACCCGCAAGGGCAACATGGCGACCACCGAAACGCTGCTGATCCGCGGTAAATCACGCACCATCCGACGCATTCAGTCCATTCACTATCTCGACCGTAAAGACCCGGACGTGCAGACGCATATTCTGTAAAACCGTTTGATCGATAGAGCTTTCCGGCCCGAAGGGGCTGGAAATGTTTCCCACAAGTACGGAAGATAGAACAGAGAAACAGCACAGGAGAAGATCATGGCGGACTGGGTAACAGGTAAAGTCACAAAGATAGAATTCTGGACCGATGCGCTATTTAGTCTCACCCTGCATGCTCCCGTTCATCCGTTTAAGGCCGGGCAATTTGCCAAGCTGGGTCTGGATGTCGACGGCGAGCGCGTGCAGCGCGCCTACTCTTACGTTAACGCGCCGGATAACCCGGACCTCGAGTTCTATCTGGTCACCGTTCCTGACGGTAAGCTCAGCCCGCGCCTTGCCGCCCTTAAGCCCGGCGACGATGTGCAGATTGTGAGCGAAGCGGCAGGCTTCTTTGTGCTTGAAGAGATCCCTGACTGTGACACGCTCTGGATGCTGGCAACCGGCACGGCCATCGGTCCGTATCTCTCTATCTTGCAGTACGGTAAGGATCTGGAGCGCTTCAAAAACATCGTGCTGGTGCACGCCGCGCGCTATGCCGCAGATTTAAGCTATCTCCCGCAGATGCAGGCGCTGGAACAGCAGTACGGCGGAAAGTTAAAGATTCAGACGGTAGTCAGCCGCGAAACCGTAGCAGGAGCGCTTACCGGTCGCGTACCGGCGTTAATTGAGAGCGGCGCACTGGAAGACGCAGTGGGTTTACCGATGACGGCCGAAACCAGCCACGTCATGCTGTGCGGTAACCCGCAGATGGTCCGGGACACGCAGCAGCTTCTGAAGGATACCCGGCAGATGACGAAACATCTTCGCCGCCGGCCGGGCCATATGACCGCCGAACACTACTGGTGATCAGCGGTATTTCACCTCGACGGTATCTTTACCGTATTTATTTTCGCTCTGGGTGCCGATAAACGCGCCCAGATCGACAATCATCATCACGAAGATGACCGACGGCAGCAGCCTGCCCACGACCCACGGCAGGATGGAAGGCAGCATCGCCCAGTTCCCTGCCACCAGCATCCACGCCAGTATGATCAAAAATGCCCACGCGCCGGAGCGGCCGCGATCGTGCAGGCGTTTCACCACGACGGCCGCCGTTGGCCATAGCAGGCAGACCAGTGCAAATGCCGCCGTTTGCGTGCTCAGCCAGGCGTTGTAGGCAACGAAAAAAAGAAGCAGCATGGCGACGACCCACGTCACCATCCAGACCCAGAAATCACGGCGTCCAATACGCCCTTTGAATGAAAACAGCCACTGCTGTATGGTCATGTAAGGTTCCTTATTATCGTTTAGCCCGCATTTTACCCTGGAGTTGTGACCTTTTGACAAGCCGACCAGATATCGTTTTAATCATGAGCACTTACGGCCAGGTGCAATGTTGATGAAAAATTCGGCACATTCTCTTTTCCTGTGTTTAGCGATGCTCGGCGCGGGTTTTCCGCTGCATGCCGCC
Organism: Enterobacter cloacae complex sp. I3; assembly: GCF_014896175.1. Taxonomy (NCBI): domain Bacteria; kingdom Pseudomonadati; phylum Pseudomonadota; class Gammaproteobacteria; order Enterobacterales; family Enterobacteriaceae; genus Enterobacter; species Enterobacter cloacae complex sp. I3. Next base: position 71,384 of record NZ_JADBQZ010000019.1, on the reverse strand, counting down.
AACACCGCGGCCCCCACCACTGCGCCGTATTTGCTGGCGGGCGCACCGTCTTTCGATCAGTCCATCAGCCAGTTTCGCGAAGCTTTCAATCAGGCCAACCCAGGGCTGCCGCTGGATGAGTTTCGCGCCATTGATAGCTCGCGCGATACCCCTACACTGACCCGTGCAGCGAGCAAGATTAACGAGAATTTGTATGCTTCCACGGCGCTGGAGCGCGGTACGTTAAAAATCAAAAGCATGCAAATCACCTGGCTACCGATTCAGGGGCCAGAGCAAAAAGCGGCTAAATCGAAGGCGCTTGATTACATGAGCGCGGTGCTGCAGGCGTTTACGCCTGCGCTGACGAAAAAGCAGAGCCAGCAAAAGCTGCAAAAGCTGCTGGCCGCCGGTAAAAACAAGCGGTACTACGCCACAACCGAAGGCGCGATTCGCTATGTAGTGGCGGATAACGGCGAAAAAGGACTGACCTTCGCCGTTGAACCGATTAAGCTGGCGCTATCTGACACCCTTGGCGGGGCCAATTAATGACAAAAAGCAAAGCCTTTCGAGGGAAAATCTCTATACTGATTCACAGACCATGCTGCCCGACAGGGCGGCCATATTCCTTAATTCGCTTATTTAGCGTGGAGAATTGAAATGCGACATCCTTTAGTGATGGGTAACTGGAAACTGAACGGCAGCCGCCACATGGTAAACGAACTGGTTGCAAACCTGCGTAAAGAGCTGGCTGGCGTGACCGGCTGCGCGGTTGCTATCGCTCCGCCGGATATGTACCTGGATCTGGCTAAACGTGCCGCTGACGGCAGCCACATCGTGCTGGGCGCGCAGAACGTTGACGTTAACCTGTCTGGCGCGTTCACCGGTGAAACTTCCGCTGAAATGCTGAAAGATATCGGCGCGAAATACATCATCATCGGCCACTCCGAGCGTCGCACCTACCACAAAGAATCTGACGAGTTCATCGCGAAGAAATTTGCCGTGCTGAAAGAGCAGGGTCTGATCCCGGTTCTGTGCATCGGTGAAACCGAAGCGGAAAACGAAGCGGGCAAAACCGAAGAAGTGTGTGCACGTCAGATCGACGCCGTGCTGAAAACGCAGGGCGCGGCAGCGTTCGAAGGCGCGGTTATCGCTTACGAGCCAGTCTGGGCGATCGGTACCGGCAAATCTGCTACCCCTGCGCAGGCTCAGGCAGTTCACAAATTCATCCGTGACCACATTGCTAAAGCCGACGCGAAAGTGGCTGAGCAAGTGATCATCCAGTACGGCGGCTCCGTAAACGCCTCCAACGCTGCTGAGCTGTTCACCCAGCCAGATATCGATGGCGCGCTGGTTGGCGGTGCATCCCTGAAAGCGGACGCTTTCGCGGTGATCGTTAAAGCGGCAGAAGCGGCTAAACAGGCGTAATGGCCTTTGTGGCGGGTGGCGCTTGCGCTTACCCGCCGCTACAAACGCCCTAACACGCTAAACCACAGATAATCCAGCGGCAGCAGCACCAGATACGTCGCAATCGCCAGCGCCAGGCAGAGCACCATCCCCGCCCTTGCAGGCACCTTTCCTAGCCCCATCGCCACCACAATCGGCGACGCCTGATACGGCAGCAGCGGCGTGGAATAGCCCAGTACCTGAATCATGATCACCGACAGCAGCGGGAAACCGGTCGCATCCGAGAAGCTCTGCGCCAGCGTGGTGTACAGCGCCGGAACGCCGTTGGCAGTCATAATGAAGTTGAGTGCCGTAGTAATTCCGGTCAGCGCCAGGAAGCTGGTGAATGGTTTGTCCGCATCCAGCGGCATTATGCGCAGCAGCGCCTCGCCTACGGCCGCTCCGATACCCGTTTGCGTCACGACGATCGCCAGCCCGAGAATACCCGCAACGTAAATGCAGGTGCGCATATTTACCCCCGCCGAGAACTCCTCGCCGGTGATAAAACCAATGCGCGGCAGCATAACGATAATCGAGGCCGCCAGCCCCGTCCACGCCGGCCCCACGCCGTGCCAGCTCTCCGTCACCCACATCATCAGCACCACCACCAGCAGCCAGGCGAGTCGTTTTTCGTCACGCCCCATCGGTTCAGACAGCGTGAAATCCTTCGCCGGTTTCGGGCTGCCGGGGAACAGCCAGCAGATGAGACCAATCAGAATCAGGCCTTTGAGAATACCGAGCACCGGCGTGTGCAGCAGCAGATACGGGACATAGTTCAGGTGAATGCCATACGAGCCTTCCGCCGCGCCGCTCATGACCAGGTTAGGCACGTTGGCGGGCAGAATGGTGGCCGAGAGCTGGAAGGTACCGAAGCCGACTGCCAGCGCAAGGCCGAACCAGGCGCGGGATCCGTCGGCGATACCGGCGCGTTTCGCCATCGCCGCGACAATCGGCATCAGCAGCGCAATACGCCCCATGTTTGACGGCATCACAAACGCCAGCGCGTAGCTGAGCAATACCACGCTCGCCACCATCAGCATCCAGGAGTCAGTGAGCTTTGCCGACAGCGCCCGGGCGGCCCTGTCCGCCAGGCCGGTTTTACGGATCGCCACGCCGAGCACAAAGCCGCTGAAGACCAGCCAGAAAGCCGACGAGGCAAAACCGCCAAAAATCACCTCCGGCGGGGCGATTCTGGCGGTCATCGCCGCCGTGAAAAACAGCAGCGCGGTGATAAATTCCGGCAACAGCGACGTCGCCCACAGCACGATGGTGACGCCGACGATCAGCGAGGGCAGCAGCAGAGGATGCGTTAACCAGAGCGACATACCTGTCTCCTGTAGATTTTTTCAGCAAGTCTACGGTGACAGGCAGCCTGAGTAAACGCGATTTATAGTGGGGTTACTTCAGGATAGCGCATTGATGATCCTGCAATTCCTCTGCCGACGCGCGGTTAAGCGTGAGCAGGTTACGCTCGGTCGCCAGCAAAACAAACGAACCATCCGACTGCTGCGCCATCGCCAGCGCGAAGCGTCCCATATGGTCGCGCGCTTCCGGCAGCTCTTCAGCCAGCATCATAAACGGGCTGCGCTGGACCAGTTCATTCTCCGTCACCCGGCGTGCGAGGTACTCATGCCCTTCCAGCCCACCCGGGAACGGTAGCCACTGGGTGCTGATATCTCCCTGCGCCGCGTTGAGCTTCTCGCGCACGTCCGGGCGCAGGCAGGAGATATGGATATGGAAATGGTTTTGCGTGCGTCCGGTCGGTGAGTTAATCGTCAGCGAAATAGCGCTGTCCGGCACTTCAGAGCCACGCTTCAGGGTCATAAAGCTGCGCGACTGCCACGCCAGCCAGAAGAAGTTTGGCGTATGAGGCTCGGTCAGGAGCGGGCTTTCGGTGCCGTTGATGCGATACGTTGGCATCAGCAGATACTGCAGCGGCCCGTTGCGGTCCTTAAATACTACATAGCCCGCATCAGGCTTCACCTGCGCGCAGGGTGCCGGGTTACGGTGTTGCAGCTGATTAGGCAGACACTGGTCGAGGACGATATGGCGCAACGCATTCGGATTACCCGCTTTTATCCAGTACACGCCACCTGCGGCAAGGGCGATGACAATCAGGATCAATAAGATAATTTTTTTCACAACGCGTTCCCTGTTTTCAATAGAGGCAAAAGAGTAACGCAAAATGATGACCAAATAAAAAACCCGGTGGATTTCTCACACCGGGTCGCCGTGTCGTTTGCTAACCGTTAACGCTGGCTAATCTGGTCGAAGGTGCCGCCATTAGAGAAGTGCTCTTTCTGCGCTTTCGTCCAGCCGCCGAACACATCATCAATGGTGAAGAGCTTCAGTTTCGGGAATTCGCTGTCGTATTTCTTCGCGACAGCCGCATCGCGTGGACGATAGAAGTTCTTCGCCGCGATTTCCTGGCCTTCCGGCGAGTAGAGATACTTCAGGTAGGCTTCCGCCACCGCTTTGGTGCCTTTCTTATCAACGACCTTATCGACCACGGAAACGGTCGGCTCGGCGAGGATGGATTCGCTCGGAGTCACGATCTCAAACTTGTCTTTACCCAGTTCGTGGGTCGCCAGCAGGGCTTCGTTTTCCCAGGCAATAAGCACGTCGCCAATTCCGCGCTCGACGAAGGTGTTAGTGGCACCGCGCGCGCCGGAGTCCAGCACTTCAACGTTTTTGTACAGGGATTTGACGAACTCCTGTGCTTTAGCCTGGTCACCGTTGTTGTGGTGCAGCGCGTAGCCCCAGGCCGCCAGGTAGTTCCAGCGTGCCCCGCCGGAGCTTTTCGGGTTCGGGGTAATCACAGAAACGCCCGGTTTGATCAGGTCGTTCCAGTCCTTAATCTGTTTCGGGTTGCCTTTACGCACCAGGAAGACAATGGTCGAGGTGTATGGCGCGGAGTTGTCCGGCAGGCGTTTGATCCAGTTTTTGTCGATACGGCCACGCTCGGCGATAGCGTCGACATCATAGGCCAGCGCCAGGGTAACCACGTCGGCTTCAATACCGTTAATCACCGATGTCGCCTGCTTACCAGAGCCACCGTGCGACTGGCGAACCACCACGTTATCGCCGGTTTCCTGCTTCCAGTGCGCCGCGAAGGCTTTGTTGTATTGATCGTACAACTCACGCGTCGGGTCGTACGACACGTTGAGAAGTTGAATGTCCTTTGCCAGCACGCTGGTCGATGCCAGCAATAATGTTAACCCCACGCCCCATTTATTCATCGCCCAGCTCTCTTGTGTAGTGTTTTGATGAATGCAGCGTGCCAGAAAGCGAATCGATGATTAAAGAATAAAAAAAGATTGGCTATAACGTGGAGGAATAAAAGCCCTCTTCAGAAAGAAGAGGGCTCGAAGGATCAGTACAGTTTTTTCGCGCAGTCCAGCCAGTCACCTTTGAACGGACGCTTCATGTTTTCAATGGCGTCGATGATGTCATGGTGAACCAGCTGTTCGTTCTGAATACCGACGCAGCGGCCGCCGTGGCCCTGCAGCAGCAGCTCGATAGCGTACGCGCCCATGCGGGACGCCAGAATACGGTCGTACGGGCCAGGGGAACCACCGCGCTGGATGTGGCCCAGAACGGTCGCGCGGGTTTCGCGTTTGGTTTCGGTTTCGATGTACTTCGCCAGCTCGTCAACGTCACAGATGTGCTCGGTGATAGCCACAATCGCGTGTTTCTTACCTTTCGCGATACCGGCTTTGATTTCTGCAACCAGATCTTCGCGGCTGAATTCCACTTCAGGAACCACCACAAACTCACAACCACCGGCGATAGCCGCTGCCAGGGTCAGGTCACCGCAGTAACGGCCCATCACTTCAACGATAGAGATACGCTGGTGAGAAGAAGAGGTGTCACGCAGGCGGTCAATGGCTTCCACAACGGTGCCCAGCGCGGTGAAGTAACCGATGGTGTAGTCAGTGCCTTTGATGTCGTTGTCGATGGTGCCCGGCAGGCCGATGCACGGGAAGCCCATTTCGGTCAGACGTTTTGCACCCATGTACGAGCCGTCACCGCCGATAACGACCAGCGCGTCCAGACCACGCTTTTTCATGTTCTCGATAGCCACTTCACGGATGTGTTCGTCACGGAATTCCGGGAAGCGCGCAGACCCAAGGAAGGTACCGCCACGGTTGATCATGTCAGACACGCTGTAGCGGTCGAGCTGAACCATACGGTCTTCATACAGACCCAGGTAACCATCATAGATACCAAAAACTTCCAGACCTTCCGTCAGCGCTGCACGGACAACCCCACGAATTGCCGCGTTCATGCCCGGCGCATCACCGCCGCTTGTCAACACACCGATTTTCTTAATCATGACTACCTCTGAACTTAGGAATGCAAAATTGAAATCTGTTGCCGGAAGAAACTTATCGACCAACGAATACTGCAAATAGTATATCAATCCCTTCTGGCTGAATTGATTCAGGTCAGACCAAATGGCGGTAATTTATACACAAAATGCTGGCCTGGCTCACTTTTTTACAACGAATTACGAAAGCCCAACATGTCCGGGTACAACCGAGCAGGGATCCTGGTGAATGATGACGTCTGAACCAGGAAAACGCTGCAAAATCGCCTGCTCGACCTGCTCAGCAATAACGTGAGCCTGTACCAGTGGCAGGTTGTCTTCCATTTCAATATGAATCTGAATAAAGCGGGTCGGCCCTGACTGCCGCGTTCGAAGATCGTGTGCACCGCTGACGCCGGGCCAGGAGGTCACGATAGAAAAAATTTCGTTACGTTCTGAGTCCGGAAGAGCGCGATCGAGCAGTGATTGCACCGCGTCATACCCCATCCGCAAGGCGCTATATAAAATATAGATACCAATCCCTAACGCAAACAACGCATCGGCCCGATGCCAGCCATACCAGGCCAGACCGAGCGCAATAAGAATAGCCCCATTCATCATAACATCAGATTGATAATGAAGCATATCCGCCCGTACGGCCTGACTTTGCGTTTTGCGAACGACCCAGCGCTGGAACGTTACCAGAACAAGTGTGCTTATAAGTGCAATGACCGTGACGACCACGCCGACACCGGGATTGTTCATCGGTGAAGGCGAAACCAGATGCTGGATACCGGTCAAAAACAGGAACAGTGCAGAGCCAGAAATGAACATACTTTGCGCCAGCGCCGCGAGCGATTCCGCCTTGCCGTGCCCAAACGTGTGCTCTTCATCCGCCGGCTGCAGCGAGTAACGTACCACCAGGAGGTTGGTCAGCGAGGCGGCGATATCGACCAGTGAATCCACCAGCGCCGCCAGAATACTGACCGAGCCGGTATACCACCAGGCAAAGATTTTGATCAGCAGCAGGCCAGAGGCCATGACGGTCGCCGCAATGGCGGCCCGGCTTACCAGCCTTCCATAGGATTGATTCATAAACGCTCCTGTCATGTCATGCCGCTAGTATAACGGAAGCATGGGGAGGCAAAGGATGAATAAACGGTTAACAAATCAGAATGCGGGGCAAAAAAAACCCCCACATCATGTGGGGGAAGACAGGGATGGTGTCTATGGCAAGGAAAACAGGGTTTACTGGTTACTACGGGTACTGCTATTGCTACTGAAAAACGTCGCTTCTGAGCTTCGCTGCATCCGTGCAACCTCACGCAGCTGGTCCATACGCTGCTGATGTTTGGCATTCAAAACCGCTTGCTGCTCGGGCGTTAGCAGGTGGAACATCTGGTTGCGGACCTTCGCCATTTCTACCTGGCGGGCAACCTGTTCCTGTGCCATTTTTTCGGCCTGAGCGCGAACAGCGCTTTCGTCAAAATTTTCTGCGGTGACAAGGCGATGCATTGTCTCCATTTCGCTAACATTAACAGGGGGCTGGTCGTGTCGTGCCCTCTGCATCAGATCTCGCATCTGTTGACGCTGATGTTCGGTTAAACTTATGCCGTCAAACATATGGCTTTGGCTGCTGTGCTGCGTTGCGCCCTCTTGCGAGGAACCGTTATCGCCGATGATAGCTACAGCAGCCTGGCTAAACGCACTGAACGCCAGCGTTGAGGCCATGACGGCAGCGGTAACTTTGCGCATCACTTGCTCCCAAAATCTTTCGTGTCGCGATTCAACGAGAGACAGTCTACGATTCAGGCTGCAAACATGCGTCAGGGGGTGTAAAACAACGTAAAGTCATGGATTAGATAGCCTTGATGTCGTAATTTCTGCCTCGGAGGTATTTAAACAATGAATAAAATCCTGTTAGTTGACGATGACCGAGAGCTCACATCCCTTTTAAAGGAGTTGCTCGACATGGAAGGTTTCAACGTCCTGGTTGCCCATGATGGCGAGCAGGCGCTGAGTCTCCTTGACGACAGCATCGATCTACTTTTGCTCGACGTAATGATGCCAAAGAAAAACGGTATTGATACGCTGAAAGAGCTTCGCCAGACACACCAGACCCCCGTTATCATGCTGACCGCCCGCGGCAGCGAGCTTGACCGCGTTCTCGGCCTTGAGCTGGGTGCGGATGACTATTTACCGAAGCCGTTCAACGACCGTGAACTGGTGGCCCGTATTCGCGCGATCCTGCGTCGTTCCCACTGGAGCGAGCAGCAACAGAATACCGACAACAGCTCGCCAACGCTGGAAGTGGACTCCCTGAGCCTGAACCCGGGCCGTCAGGAAGCAAGCTTCGACGGCCAGACGCTGGAGCTTACTGGCACCGAGTTCACACTGCTGTATCTACTGGCGCAACATCTTGGCCAGGTGGTATCGCGTGAACATTTAAGCCAGGAAGTGCTGGGCAAACGCCTCACGCCGTTTGACCGCGCCATCGACATGCACATCTCTAACCTGCGCCGCAAGCTGCCGGAGCGTAAAGACGGTCACCCATGGTTTAAAACCCTGCGTGGTCGCGGTTATCTGATGGTTTCTGCTTCATGATAGGCAGCTTAACCGCCCGCATCTTCGCCATCTTCTGGCTGACGCTGGCACTGGTTTTAATGCTCGTTTTGATGTTGCCAAAACTCGACTCACGCCAGATGACGGAGCTGCTCGACAGCGAGCAACGTCAGGGCGTGATGATCGAGCAGCACGTGGAAGCGGAGCTGGCAAACGATCCGCCGAACGATTTAATGTGGTGGCGCAGGCTGTTTCGCGCTATCGACAAGTGGGCGCCGCCAGGACAACGTCTTTTGCTGGTTACCAGCGAAGGCCGCGTGATTGGCGCCGATCGCAATGAAATGCAGATCATCCGCAACTTTATTGGCCAGGCGGATAACGCCGATCACCCACAGAAAAAGAAATATGGTCGGGTAGAGATGGTCGGCCCTTTCTCGGTACGGGATGGGGAAGATAACTACCAGCTCTACCTGATTCGCCCTGCGAGCAGTTCCCAGTCCGACTTCATCAACCTGCTGTTTGACCGTCCGCTTCTGCTGCTGATCGTCACGATGCTGGTCAGTTCCCCGCTGCTGTTATGGCTGGCGTGGAGCCTGGCGAAACCCGCGCGTAAGCTGAAAAACGCGGCGGACGAAGTTGCACAAGGCAATCTCAGACAGCATCCGGAGCTGGAATCCGGGCCGCAGGAGTTTCTGGCCGCCGGCACCAGCTTTAACCAGATGGTGAGCGCGCTTGATCGGATGATGACGGCCCAGCAACGCCTGCTGTCGGACATCTCACACGAGCTGCGCACCCCGCTCACGCGCTTACAGCTGGGCACCGCCCTGCTGCGTCGCCGCAGCGGGGAGAGCAAAGAGCTGGAGCGTATTGAAACGGAAGCGCATCGTCTGGACAGTATGATTAACGATCTGCTGGTGATGTCGCGCAACCAGCAGAAAAACGCGCTGGTGAGCGAAACGGTGAAAGCCAATCACCTGTGGCACGAGGTGCTGGATAACGCGGCCTTCGAAGCGGAGCAGATGGGGAAATCGTTCACCGTCAACTTCCCGCCGGGCCCGTGGCCGCTGTACGGTAACCCTAACGCGCTGGAAAGCGCGCTGGAGAATATCGTGCGTAACGCCCTGCGCTACTCGCACACGAAGATTGAAGTGGCGTTTTCGGTGGATAAAGACGGGATCACCGTCATTGTCGATGACGATGGTCCAGGCGTCAGCCCGGAAGATCGCGAGCAGATTTTCCGTCCGTTCTACCGCACCGACGAAGCGCGCGACCGTGAGTCCGGCGGTACGGGGCTGGGTCTGGCGATTGTAGAAACCGCCATGCAGCAGCACCGCGGCTGGGTGAAAGCCGACGACAGCCCGCTGGGCGGGCTGCGGTTAACGCTGTGGCTGCCGCTGTATAAGCGTTCGTAACGGTATGTGCCGGGTGGCGGCTTCGCCTTACCCGGCCTACTTTCTACGGAACCTATTTCCCCCACAATCTCCGCGAACTACTCTCGATCTTCCCGCTTATACGCCGCTTCTGCATCGTTCTCGTCCAACTGGTAGACAACCCCGCCGCCGACAGCAGGCGATGATACTGTTCATCGTCAAACGGCATATGCCAGGCAATCGCGCAGGCCTCGTACACCGACACCTCACTCACGCGCGACGCGAGCTCAAGCGGCGCGTCCGCCGAAACCTGTCCCGCCTGCACAACGCGATACAGCCAGCCGGTTTTGCCCGCGTTTTGCAGCTGGGCCGACATATCCTGAATCCCGAAATGGTAGTTGAGCTTAAAGCACGGTGAGCGTGGCTGCGTCACCTGAATCAGAGCATCGCCCCAGCGGTAAATATCGCCAATAAAGACGTTCTTTTCCGTCAGCCCTTCCGTTGAAAGATTTTCGCCAAACGCGGGCGCGACGAAGAGATCCGCCTGCTCAGGAAATTCGGTTTTCCAGTGCTGATAGTGCTCGCGCGGATAGTGGCACAGCGCGCGATCGGGCCCGCCGTGGATTTTCTTTTCGGCCTGCTGGTCGCCCACAAGCCCGAGCTCGGTCAGCGACAGCTCACCGTCGACCTGCACTTTGGCGATGGCGCTCGGGCGGCTGCCGTCGTACTCCCTTACCTTGCCTGTAAACACGTTCACCGGGTAATGCATCGCTGCCTCCATTACGCAGATACAAAAAAAGCGAGTCATCAGACTCGCTTCTCACAGGCGTCAATGCAACCTTATTTTTTAGCGGCGAAACGCGCTGCTGCTTCGTCCCAGTTCACGACATCCCAGAACGCTTTGATGTAGTCAGGGCGACGGTTCTGGAACTTCAGGTAGTAAGCGTGTTCCCACACGTCCAGACCCAGGATTGGGAAACCGGATGCGCCAGAGATCGCTTCACCCATCAGCGGGGAGTCCTGGTTAGCAGTAGAAACCACTGCCAGCTTGTCACCTTTCAGAACCAGCCACGCCCAGCCAGAGCCGAAGCGGGTTGCAGCGGCTTTTTCGAATTCCGCTTTGAAGTTGTCTACGGAACCGAAGTCGCGCTCGATAGCCGCTTTCAGGTCGCCCTGCAGGGTGGTGCCGGTTTTCAGGCCTTTCCAGAACAGGCTGTGGTTAGCGTGACCGCCCGCGTTGTTACGCAGTACGGTTTTCTTGTCTGCTGGCAGCTGGTCCAGCTTGGTGATCAGTTCTTCAACAGGCAGATTAGCGAACTCTGGCAGGCTTTCCAGCGCAGCATTCGCGTTGTTCACGTAGGTCTGGTGGTGTTTAGTGTGATGGATTTCCATCGTCTGCTTGTCGAAATGCGGTTCCAGTGCGTCGTAGGCATACGGCAGGGATGGCAGTGTATAACTCATAATCCTCTCCATTATTGTCGGGCGGCACAGCTGTTAATGCCGCGTAAGCAGTTGGTTCATTATAGTTAATTAAATGATATTGAAAATGATTATCAATGCCGTAGTTTTTATAAGGTTATTCGGTTTTTGAGAAATAAAAGAATTGTGAGTCTGCTCACGCGCTTAACGTGCTGATTGCCATTCAAAACAAAAGTGCGGCAACCTTCTGAAGGTTCCTGAACAGCCTAATTTTTACACTCATCAAGTCGGGGGGAAGCCTCCGGCTATAAAAACGATGAGGACGTAAAAATGAATCATGCGATTACGATGGGTATCTTCTGGCATTTAATAGGCGCAGCCAGTGCAGCCTGTTTCTATGCCCCGTTCAAAAAGGTGAAAGGCTGGTCGTGGGAAACCATGTGGTCCGTTGGCGGTACCGTGTCCTGGCTGATTTTGCCGTGGACAATCAGCGCCATGCTGCTGCCCGATTTCTGGGGCTACTTCTCCTCCTTCAACGCCTCCACCCTGCTGCCGGTATTCCTGTTCGGCGCGATGTGGGGCATCGGCAACATCAACTACGGCCTGACCATGCGCTACCTCGGGATGTCGATGGGTATCGGCATCGCGATTGGCATTACGCTGATAGTGGGCACCCTGATGACGCCCATTCTTAACGGCCATTTCGACGTGCTGATCAACACCCAGGGCGGCCGAATGACGCTGCTGGGCGTGCTGGTGGCGGTGATCGGCGTGGGGATCGTCACCCGCGCAGGCCAGCTAAAAGAACGCGAAATGGGCATCAGGGCCGAAGAGTTCAACCTGAAGAAAGGGCTGCTGCTGGCGGTGATGTGCGGGGTCTTCTCGGCGGGCATGTCGTTCGCCATGAACGCCGCCAAACCGATGCACGACGCCGCTGCGGCGCTGGGCGTTGACCCGCTGTATGTTGCCCTGCCAAGCTACGTGGTGATCATGGGCGGCGGCGCGCTGGTAAACCTTGGCTTCTGCTTCATTCGTCTGGCAAAAGTGAATAACCTGTCGGTAAAAGCCGACTTCTCGCTGGCAAAAACGCTTATCTTCACCAACGTTCTGCTCTCCGCGCTCGGCGGCCTGATGTGGTATCTGCAATTCTTCTTCTACGCCTGGGGCCACGCCAGCATTCCGCCGCAGTACGACTACATAAGCTGGATGCTGCACATGAGCTTCTACGTGCTGTGCGGCGGGCTGGTTGGGCTGGTGCTGAAGGAGTGGAACAACGCCGGACGTCGTCCGGTTGGCGTACTGAGCCTGGGCTGCGTGGTGATTATCATTGCGGCCAATATCGTCGGCCTCGGCATGGCAAACTGATTACGCTGCTTTTCGACTGCGATGACGCCACTGAACCGGCGTCATCCCCACCTCACGGTTAAACACCACCGAAAAGTAGTTACTGTCCTCAAAGCCGCAGCGCATCGCCACTTCACTGACCATCAGCTCCGTATGCTGTAACAGATACTGGGCGTGGCAGATGCGCAGCTGGCGCAGGTAATGGTTTATCGTCATTCCCGTCTGGGTGCGGAACTGCTGGCGCAGCGCGCGCTCGCTGCACTGCTCCTGCTCGCAGAATTTTTCCAGCACGAAACTCTTGTTCAGACTGCCCGCAAGCCGGGCGATCAGCTTATCCAGCAGCGCTTCCTGCGTGGTGGCGGAAGGATTATCCGTGGCGTAACGATGGCGCGTCAGGGTCATCACCAGCTGGGCAAAAAGCAGCTCCGACATCTGGTTTGCCACCGGGTCGCTCTTCTGGCTCTCCTGCTCCAGCTGGGAAATCGTCTGGCGCACCTGAGCCATGCCGCTGCTGCTTAAGCGCCAGTGCGGTTCGCCTCCGGCATTCAGAATGCCCGGAATGTTGCTCGCCCAGTCGACATTCAGTTTAAGCCTGTCAGGGCAGTAGATGACGTTCTGCAACACCAGATCGTTAACCGAGGCGTAGGCGTGTTTGTCTTCGGCGCGAATGTAAAACAGATCCCCGCGCGTGATGCGGTAGGGCCGGTCGTTGAGGACGTGCAGGCCGTTGCCGCGCCACACCAGCACCAGCTCGCAGAACTCATGGGTGTGCTCGGCAAAGACATTTTGCGGGTAACGGTCGGCCACCGCGACGGCCTGACTCGCGGAGGCAAAAAAATCATCTTTGCGAAGAATCAACTGAGCGGCCACACCACAACCTCTACGGCGAATAACCGGGCATTATTAGCTTTTTTGCGGCCTGAAAACGGTGACTGCCCTCGCGTTACTGAAGCAACGCGTCTTTCCCCTGACGAATATCGCGCGGCGACCAGCTAAATTCCCGGCGAAATAGCGTCGAAAAGTGATTACTGTCGCCGAAACCGCAGCGATAAGCAATTTCCGTAACGCTTTCGTCGGTATGCCGTAAAAGGTGACGCGCTTTGATCAGGCGCAGACGGTTAAGGTAACGCTGCGGCGTGAGCCCGGTATGCTGCTTGAGCTGACGATGCAGCGTGCGCAGCGAGAGCGAAAAGTCGTCCGCCAGCGTTTCCCAGCAGACATCTTCAGCGAAATGATCTTCCAGCCAGGCCATGAGCTGGTTCAGCCGTGCGTCGTTATTTTCCATCCCTTCCACCAGGTTGCTGCGGCGCAGCAGCACCAGCAGCTGCATAAACAGCAGCTCGCGGGTGGCAATCGCGTACGTCTCCTGCCCGTCCTCGCTCTGCTCCATCTGGCTCACCAGCTGACGCACCTGCTGTAACGTGGATTGATTCACCCGCCAGTGCGACGGGTAGTGGCCGTCCTTCTCCTGCGGCAACAGCTGATTCAACCCGGAGAGAAACTGGAACGCGTCCGGGGAACGATAGAGTACGTTGGTCAGACACAGGTTGTCGGTATGTTCATACAGGTGCCTGTCGTGGTCACGCACGAAGCACACCGTACCGCCGCTGATGGTATACGGCTGACCGTTGAATACGTGGATGCCCGTTCCGTGCTCAACAATCACAATCTCATGAAAATCATGATGATGCTCCGGGAACGCAGCCTGAGGAAGCCGTGGCTCAATCGCGACGGGAGAAGCCCCCGAAGGAAAAAAATCGACGCTGTGCAGTACGGTCATAACGGCCCCCACCAATGAGAAAAGTTCTCAAAATAGTAATTAAGGCCCTCCACGCTCACCTTAAATTTTTGACAGTAAACCGCGCAAAAGCTGCCGATTTTTCAAGAAACAGGCGGAAAGATCGGGAAATGCGGTCAGCGTCACACTGCCAGCAAACCCCGCCATTACTGGAAACTGTGAACTCCCTCACGTTCACCTTTGCTTTCTTGCCAGCGCGAGATTTGGGCTGTCAGTGGCGAGAAGGTGGCTATTTCTTCCCTTTCTTACACTCATCGCTAATGACTTAAGAAAGGACCCGACCATGACTTTTCGCCATTGTGTGGCTGTCGATTTAGGCGCATCCAGCGGCCGTGTAATGCTCGCCACCTGGGACTGTGACCAGCACACCCTTACGCTTCGCGAAATGCACCGTTTCGCCAATTGTCTGCAAAAACAGGACGGTTTTGTGACCTGGGATATCGATGCGCTGGAGGCGGAGATCCGCACCGGACTTCACAACGTCTGCGAAGACGGTATCCGCATCGACAGTATCGGCATTGATACCTGGGGCGTGGATTACGTGCTGCTGGACAGTCACGGCGAACGCGTTGGCCTGCCCGTCTCCTACCGCGACAGCCGCACCGATGGGCTGATGGCGCACGCCATCGCGCAGCTTGGCAAGGAGAACATCTATGGTCGCAGCGGCATTCAGTTTCTGCCGTTTAACACGCTGTACCAGCTGCGCGCGCTGGTGGAGCAACAGCCAGAGCTGGTTGAAAAGGTGGCGCATGCGCTGCTGATCCCGGATTACTTAAGCTATCGTCTGACCGGCAACATGAACTGGGAATACACCAACGCCACCACCACGCAGCTGGTCAATATCAACACCGATAACTGGGATGAACACCTGCTGGCATGGACGGGCGCCTCGCCGTCCTGGTTCGGCGCGCCAACCCATCCGGGCAATGTGATCGGCCAGTGGATTTGCCCGCAGGGGAATGAAATTCCCGTTGTCGCCGTCGCCAGTCACGACACCGCAAGCGCGGTCATTGCCTCGCCGCTCGCCAGCAAAGACGCGGCCTATCTCTCCTCCGGCACCTGGTCGCTGATGGGTTTTGAGAGCAAAACGCCTTACACCAGCGACGCCGCGCTGGCCGCCAATATCACCAACGAAGGCGGTGCCGAAGGACGCTACCGCGTGCTGAAGAACATCATGGGCCTGTGGCTGCTCCAGCGGGTGCTGAAAGAGCAGAACGTCACCGACCTGCCCGCACTTATTGCGGAAACCGAAAAGCTGAAGGCCTGCACCTTCCTGATTAACCCGAACGACGACCGCTTTATTAACCCGGTGCACATGAGCGCTGAGATCCAGGCCGCCTGTTTTGACGCGGGGCAGCCAGTACCTTCCCGCCCCGCCGAGCTGGCGCGCTGTATTTTTGACAGCCTCGCCCTGCTCTATGCCGACATCCTGAGCGAGCTGGCGAGCCTTCGCGGTAAACCGTTCACCCAGCTGCACATCGTGGGCGGCGGCTGCCAGAACCAGCTGCTGAACCAGCTCTGCGCCGATGCCTGCGGCATTACCGTGGTGGCAGGTCCCGTAGAGGCTTCCACGCTCGGCAACATTGGCATTCAGTTGATGACGCTGGACGAACTATCAAACGTCGACGATTTCCGTTCGGTGGTGACGGCGAATAACAGCCTGACCACCTTCACCCCCAATCCCTGCCATGACATTGCCCGCTACCGGGCGCAGTTTCAGCAAAAACGACTGACTAAGGAGCTTTGCGCATGACCACTCAACTTGAACAAGCCTGGGACCTGGCTAAACAGCGTTTCGCCGCCGTCGGCGTGGATGTCGAAGAGGCGCTGCGCCAGCTCGACCGTCTGCCCGTCTCCATGCACTGCTGGCAGGGTGATGACGTCGCCGGTTTCGAGAATCCGGGCGGTTCCCTGACGGGTGGCATTCAGGCAACGGGTAACTACCCGGGCAAAGCGCGCAACGCCACCGAACTGCGTGCGGATCTTGAAATGGCGTTGAGCCTGATCCCAGGGCCAAAACGGCTGAACCTGCACGCGATTTATCTCGAATCCGACGCGCCGGTCGCGCGTAACGAAATCAAACCAGAACACTTTAAGAACTGGGTGGAGTGGGCAAAGGCCAACCGGCTGGGACTGGATTTTAACCCGTCCTGCTTCTCGCACCCGCTGAGCGCGGACGGGTTTACCCTTGCACATGCAAACGACGAAGTCCGGCAGTTCTGGATCGACCACGTCAAAGCCAGCCGACGCGTCTCGGCGTATTTCGGCGAGCAGCTCGGCACGCCGTCGGTGATGAATATCTGGATCCCGGACGGCATGAAGGACATCACCGTTGACCGTCTGGCGCCACGCCAGCGCCTGCTGGCCGCTCTGGATGAAGCCATCAGCGAGAAGCTTGATCCGGCGCACCATATCGACGCGGTGGAGAGCAAGCTGTTCGGCATTGGCGCAGAAAGCTACACCGTCGGCTCTAACGAGTTCTACATGGGTTACGCCACCAGCCGCCAGACCGCGCTGTGCCTGGATGCTGGCCACTTCCACCCAACGGAAGTCATCTCCGACAAAATTTCCGCCGCCATGCTCTACGTGCCGCGCCTGCTGCTGCACGTCAGCCGTCCGGTGCGCTGGGACAGCGACCACGTGGTCCTGCTGGACGACGAAACCCAGGCGATTGCCAGCGAAATCATCCGCCACGATCTGTTTGACCGCGTGCACATCGGGCTCGACTTCTTTGACGCCTCCATCAACCGCATCGCGGCGTGGGTAATCGGCACCCGCAACATGAAGAAAGCGCTGCTGCGCGCCCTGCTGGAGCCAACCGCCGCGCTGAAACAGCTGGAAGAGAGCGGCGATTACACCGCGCGCCTGGCGCTGCTGGAGGAGCAGAAATCCCTGCCGTGGCAGGCGGTGTGGGAGATGTACTGCCAGCGTCACGACGCCCCGGCGGGCAGCCAGTGGCTGGACAACGTGCGGGCGTATGAGAAAGACGTGCTCGCCGCTCGTCAGTAAAAAATATCGCCCGGCAGCGCATTGCATGCCGGTCCTACAGGTAAAAGCAGGCCGGGTAAGCGTAACGCCACCCGGCATTTTCAAAGGAAACACTGTATGCAGACCATCACCACCTCCTGGTTCGTCCAGGGCATGATCAAAGCCACCTCCGACGCCTGGCTGAAGGGCTGGGACGAGCGCAACGGCGGCAACCTCACGCTGCGCCTGGACGATGCGGACATCGAGCCGTACGCCGCCGATTTTCACCAGAAGCCACGCTATATTGCCCTGAGTCAGCCGATGCCGCTGCTCGCCAACACGCCGTTTATCGTTACCGGTTCCGGCAAGTTCTTCCGTAACGTTCAGCTGGACCCGGAAGCCAATCTCGGCGTCGTGAGGGTAGACAGCGACGGCGCGGGATACCACATTCTGTGGGGGCTAACGGACGACGCGGTGCCGACCTCTGAACTGCCGGCGCACTTCCTCTCCCACTGCGAGCGCATCAAGGCGACTGACGGCAAAGACCGCGTCATCATGCACTGCCACGCCACTAACCTGATCGCCCTGACCTACGTGCTGGAAAATAATTCTGATTTCTTTACCCGCAAGCTGTGGGAAGGCAGTACCGAATGCCTGGTGGTCTTCCCGGACGGTGTCGGCATTCTGCCGTGGATGGTGCCGGGTACCGACGAAATCGGTCAGGCGACCGCGACGGATATGCAAAAGCACGCCCTGGTGCTGTGGCCGTTCCACGGCGTCTTCGGCAGCGGCCCGACGCTGGATGAAACCTTCGGCCTGATCGACACCGCCGAGAAATCCGCGGAGGTGCTGGTGAAGGTCTACTCCATGGGCGGCATGAAGCAGACCATCACCCGGGAAGAGCTGATCGCGCTGGGCAAACGTTTTGGCGTTACCCCGATGCAGTCGGCCCTGGATTTATACGCATAACGCCACAGGCGATAGTTAAGGAGAATTATCATGAGCTTTATGTTGGCACTTCCCAAAATTAGCCTGCATGGCGCGGGTGCAATCGGCGATATGGTCAACCTGGTAGCGACCAGGCAGTGGGGCAAAGCGCTGGTTGTCACCGACGGCCAACTGGTGAAACTGGGCCTGCTCGACAGCCTGTTTACCGCGCTGGACGCCCATCAAATGTCATATCACCTGTTCGATGAGGTGTTTCCGAACCCGACGGAAGCGCTGGTGCAAAAAGGATTTGCGGCTTACCGGGACGCGGAGTGTGATTACGTGATTGCCTTTGGCGGCGGCAGCCCGATTGATACCGCCAAGGCGATTAAAATCCTCACCGCTAATCCAGGCCCGTCTACCGATTACTCCGGCGTCGGCAAGGTGAAAAACGCAGGCGTGCCGCTGGTGGCGATCAACACTACCGCAGGCACCGCGGCAGAGATGACCAGCAACGCGGTGATCATCGACTCCGCGCGTCAGGTGAAAGAGGTGATTATCGACCCGAACATCATCCCGGATATTGCCGTGGACGATGCCAGCGTGATGCTTGATATTCCGGCCTCCGTGACCGCCGCAACCGGCATGGATGCGTTAACGCACGCCATTGAAGCCTACGTGTCCGTTGGCGCGCACCCGCTGACCGATGCCAATGCGCTGGAGGCGATTCGCCTGATCAACCTCTGGCTGCCGAAAGCGGTTGACGACGGTCATAACCTGGAAGCGCGCGAGCAGATGGCCTTCGGTCAGTACCTGGCGGGTATGGCGTTTAACAGCGCCGGGCTGGGGCTGGTACACGCTCTGGCGCACCAGCCGGGCGCAACGCACAACCTGCCTCATGGCGTATGTAATGCCATCCTGCTGCCGATCATCGAAAACTTTAACCGCCCGAACGCGGTCGCGCGTTTTGCCCGCGTGGCGCAGGCAATGGGCGTCGATATCCGCGGGATGAGCGATGAAGCCGCCAGCATGTCCGCCATTCAGGCGATTCGCGACCTGAGCGCCCGCGTCGGCATTCCGTCAGGCTTCAGCCAGCTCGGCGTCACCAAAGCCGATATCGAAGGCTGGCTGGATAAAGCCCTCGCCGATCCGTGCGCGCCGTGCAACCCACGCACCGCCAGCCGCGACGAGGTCCGCGAGCTGTACCTGGAGGCATTATGATCCGCAAAGCGTTTGTGATGCAGATAAACCCGGACGCGTACGAGGAGTACGCGCGTCGACACAATCCGATCTGGCCCGAACTGGAAGCGGTGCTGAAAGCCCACGGCGCGCACCACTACACCATTTATCTCGACAGAGAACGCAACCTGCTGTTTGCGACGGTGGAGATTGAGTCGGAGGAGCGCTGGAACGCGGTGGCGAATACCGACGTGTGCCAGCGCTGGTGGAAATATATGGCTGACGTCATGCCGTCGAACCCGGATAACAGCCCGGTGAGCGCCGGGCTGAAAGAGGTGTTTTACCTGGAGTGATGCGTTAACGCTGCCGCCCCTGTGGTGGCAGCAATCTCCCGCCTGCTGCTCAGCGTAAACGCCGACACCGCCGTAATCGCCAGCACGAAACAGCCCAGCATCAGGTACGTCTCCTGGAAGCCGATCCGGTCATACATATTCCCGGCAAAGGCGGAGAGGAAAATCGCTGCCGACTGTTTGGCAAACTGAAAACCAATCAGATAGATGGTGGCCGACAGGCGCGTATCAAACACTCCGGTAATGTATTTGAATGCCCCCACCAGCAGGAACGGGACCTCCAGCGCGTGCAGCATCTTCAGGGCGATCACCTCCACGGCGGTGGTGGCAAACGACGAGCCGATAATGCGCGTCGCCATAATCACCCCGGCGATCAGCAGCGTGTTCTTCGCGCCGATGCGGTTAATGATCCACGGCGAGCAGAACATGATGATGGCGTTACAAATCTCCCCCGCCGTGGTGGCAAAACCAAAGGCGCGGGTCCCTTCCTGCGGCGTGGCGAAGAAGGTTTTAAAGAAGGTGGCAAACTGCTGGTCGAAAACGTCATATACGCAGGCCACGCCAATTACGTACAGAATGAACATCCACATTCTGCGCTGGCGGAACAGGTTGAACACGGTTTTAGCGGTGATCTGCGGCTGGTTCGCGCCCAGGGCGTTCATCACCTGCGCCGTCTGGTTGGGCTTCGGTTTCGCGACCACCAGCAGCAGCATCAGCAAAAGCGCCGCCGCCGATCCCATCCAGAAAACATACGACGGATCGATGCCGAACAGGATGCCGCCCGTTGAGGCGCACAGCCCCCAGCCGAGGCAGCCAAACATGCGCGCCTTGCCGTACTCAAAGAAGCTGTTGCGGCTCACGCGTTCAATGTAGGCCTCAATGGCCCCGGATCCGGCTGAAAAAACAAAGCCGATATACAACCCGCCGCTCAGCGCGCCCAGCCAGATATTGGTTTTCAACAGTGGCGCGAAGACGTACAGGAAAAACGGCGCGAACAGAAACAGCAGCACCGAGATGATCCACAGCAGGTGTTTTTTCAGCCCCAGCTTGTCCGAAATGACGCCCAGCACCGGCTGGAAGGCAATGGCCGACAGCGAGATGCAGGAGAAGACAATCCCGGTATGGGTTTTGTTCAGACCGATGATGTCCGACAGCCAGATTGGCAGGAACGGAAAGCAGGTGGCCATGATGAAGAAGTAGAGAAAGAAGAACAGCCCGAAGATCCAGAAATTGGGGTTGTCTTTGTGGGTACAGGTTGTTGTGTTCATTATTTTTATCCTCAACGGAGGGCCGGTTGCCCGGCCCGTCACCTTTACACGCGTTCTACGCCAATCAGAATGGCGGTTTCCGGATCCAGAATCGGCAGCGCAATACCCGCCCGCATCAGCCATTCGCCGCTTGCCGTTTGAGGGGCTTCCATCCACGCCGGCAGCTTGCGCATGGTGTGTCCGCCCTCGCCCGTGATCTGAATGTTCGGGTGATCCTGCAGCGTGATGCGGTACTGTGCGCTGGCGTCTAGCCCCGGCATGCGCAGCGGCATCATCAGGGTGTAATCCGGCATCGCGAGCTGGCTGACCATAAACAGCCCCTGCGCTTTGTCTTCACTCACTATACCCTGCGCCAGCGTGGTGGCATCCGGCATGTCCACGCGCCACTGGGTACCGTGATGAATCACCTCGCGCCACCGCTTATACAGCGCGGCGTAATGGCGATAGCCCTCACGCTCCTGCGCATCGACGGTGAGCGGATCCAGCTCCAGCCCCATATGCCCAAACAGCGCCGTCAGCCCACGGAAAGCGATGCTGTGCTGGCGGAAGGTGGCGTGACATTTATGATGACCGATATGCGCCCCCATCACCTCCGGCGGGAAGAAGTAGCTCATGCCGCGCTGGATCGTGTTGCGCTCCAGCGCGTCGTTGTTATCGGACGCCCAGAAGCGGTGGCTGCGGGTCAGCACTTCATAATCGATTCGCCCGCCTCCGGAGGAACAGGATTCAAACTCAATGTGCGGGAAGCGCTCGCCCAGCACATCCAGCAGGTGGTAAAACTGGCGGGTCTGCGCGTCGGCGGCGGCTTTACCGTTGTGCCCGGGCTGCACCAGCTCGCGGTTCATGTCCCATTTCACATAGTCAACCGCATGCTCGCCCAGCAGCCAGCTCATGCGCTCCACGAGATAATCAAAGGCCTGCGGGATGTTGAGATTGAGCACCAGCTGGTGCCGCCCGGTCGCCTGCGTGTAGCCCGGCAGCGCCAGCACCCAGTCAGGATGCGCGCGATACAGATCGGAATCCGGGTTAATCATCTCCGGCTCGATCCAGATGCCAAACTCCATGCCGAGCCGTTTAACGTGACTGATTACCGGCGTCAGGCCGTTCGGGTATTTTTTCTCATCCAGGTACCAGTCGCCCAGCGCGGCATGGTCGTCGTTGCGGCCTTTGAACCAGCCGTCGTCAATGATAAAGCGCTCCACGCCCAGCGCGGCGGCCTCGTCGGCCATGCGCATGATGTACTCCGGATCGTGGCTGAAGTAGATCCCCTCCCAGGTATTGAGGTGTACCGGGCGCGGTTTGTTTTCCGGGAAGCGGATGATGCTGTCGCGCAGATAGCGGTGGAACTGCTGGCTCATGCCGTTCAGCCCGTGCGGGGAATAACTGGCATACAGGCGCGGCGTCCAGAGCGTTTCGCCCTCTTCAATCGCCATTTCACCCGGCAGGTAGAGCGCTTCGGCCTGTATATAACGGCGACCATCGGTTTTCGCTTCGGCGCGCAGGCGGTGGTTGCCGCTCCAGCCCAGATGCACGCCCCAGACGTCGCCCTGCATTTCGCTGAACGATGGCGTACCGGCGATCAGCGCCGGGAAATGTTCGTGGGACGTTTTACCCCGACGGTTTTCAATGATAAAGCTGTCGTGTTCAAGCGTGACGCGGTGCGGCTGAAATTCTCTGATCCAGCGTCCGTGAAAGGCCATTACCTCCTGCGCGCGCTCGGCCACCGGCAGCGTGACGGCGAATCGGTCCACCTGCCACGCCAGCGCTTTCAGGTTGGTTAACCCATGGCGCACCACCAGCACGCCGCTAGCCTCCAGCGTCAGCTCGCTGGTCAGACGCAGCCCCGCGCATTCATCTTCGGCGGTTATCGTCAGGGTGTTTACGTCCTGCTGCACCTGCGTGGTTTTAAACACCGGGGAACCGTCCAGCCCCTGGCGATGCCCCTCAATACCGGGCGAGCCAAACAGCCCGTGCCCCAGCTCGGCCATCAGCGTCACCGGGGAGTCCACATCCAGCCTGCCGTTTGCCACCGGCCGCGCCAGCGTAGCGACATTCTGCGGCGAAAAGTGCTGAAGGTGCGGCCCCCAGTAGAGAATTTCGGCGAACGGTTGGGTTTTTATCACCACGTCAACCGTGGTGCTTTCGAGTCGTAAAATGGCATCTTGCATCAGACATCTCCTGTCGTCGGGATGCCTTGAGTGTTGATCCGAAACGTTTCGGATACAAACCAAAACGTTTCGGATCTGTGATCGGGTTTGGAAATTTACGCGGTTTAGGCCGTCTGGCCCGGGAAGAATTCGGGCTGCCAGAGCACCTGGAGCCGTTCGACGTCGTCGCCGTTAATCAGCTGGCGCACCATATCGGCAATCTGTTTCCCGACGCCCTGACGAGTGGACTGGATCACTGCCGCCACGTCAGCATCAACGATGCTGTCCTGCGGAAGTCCGTCATAAACCACCAGCGCAACGGCGTTCTCGCCTGTCAGGCGGCCCAGTTCCGCCAGCGCCATCGCCGCGCCGTCGCCGTGGGTGTTGCAGTCGGTAATGATGGCCGTGGGGGGCTGCGGCAGGGAGAGAAGTTCTTTCGTGGTGGCATACCCCACGCGGCGCGAAGGGGGCATAGCGCGCAGCCATTCGCTGGAGAGCCCGGCTTCCCGCAGCGCGTCCAGGTAGCCCTGTCGCCGCTGGGTGATAAATGCCTGATTATTGCTTTCGCCCAGCAGGGCGATGCGCTGATGGCCTTTCTCAATCAGCCAGCGGGTGGCCTGGTACGTGCCAGCATAGTTGTCGAAGTCGAACCACGCGTACGGCTGCGGCAGCTGACTGCGGCCAAGCGCCAGAAAAGGGAATCCGACGGCCTGCAGCTGTTCAAGTCGCGGATCGTGATCCAGCGTGTGGGCCACAATCAGCGCATCCACGCGGCGGCTTTGCACCATGCGCATATAGCTGTGCTTATCCGCCAGATCATCGTCGGCGATGAGCAGCAGGTCGATCTCATGTCGCGCCAGTTCGTGGCTAATTTCGCCGACCATGTCCATAAAAACGCTGTTATTGAGCGGAACAGGATGCACGGGAAAAACGAGGCCGACGGCATCAATTTTGCCCATCTTCAGGCGGCGCGCAAACGTATTAGGTCGGTAACCACGGCGCTGGGCCTCCGCCTCCACGCGGGCGCGCGTCTCAGCAGAAACATCGTCATACCCGTTGAGGGCGCGGCTGACGGTAGTGACGGACAGCCCCAGTTCTTTAGCAATGGCTTTGAGCGACATGATTTTCCGTATCTTCGTTAATTTTGTTCCGCCACCAGAAGGGCGTGGGTGTCTGGCTCCAGCGCCTTAAAGATATGCGGCTGGTCGGCAGGGTAGCAAATGTAATCGCCCGGGCCGAGTTCTTCCGCCGCGTCGATCAGGCCGACCATCGCCCGCCCCTGGGTCACGATAATATGCTCAACCGACCCCGGCGGATGCGGCTGGGAAATACGGTCTGCGCCCGGCTGCGTCAGCAGCAGATAGATATCACGACGCGCCCCCGGCGGACACGCCGCCAGCAAAATCGCCTCGTAATTGGCCTGCCCGGCAACCACCTTGGTGCCCTCGCCGCGGCGGATCACCTGCGTGATGGGCTGCTGCGGCTCCAGTAACCGGGCAAACGGGATATCCAGCGCCACGCAAAGCGACCAGAGCGTTTCCAGGCTAGGATTGCCGTTGCCAGACTCCAGCTGAGAAAGCGTAGATTTGGCGATCCCGGCACGGCGGGCAATTTCCGCCAGTGACAGCCCGGTTCGCAGGCGTTCCCGCACCAGGCTTTTGGCGATCACGCTGATTGGCTGCGTCATAAAAACGGCCTCTTTCTCTCTATAACGAACGATTCGTTCATCTTGTAAAACGATTTTGATGCGTTCATTATAATGGAAATACGTTCGATATGGCTAAAATGATATGAAGAATCCCCTCTCTTGCCTGAAAGGCGACACGATAAAAGCGATAATTTTGGTCTGCCTCGCGGTAGGCGTGGTCGGCATGTCTTACGGCTCCCTGGCGATGGCCTACGGTTTTCCGCTGTGGGTGCCGTTTGTGCTTTCCCTCACGGTGCTGGCGGGCGCATCCGAGTTTATGTTTATCGGTATTGTGGCAAGCGGAGGTAACCCGCTGGCGGCAGCGGCCGCCGGTTTGCTGGTCAACGCGCGCCATGTGCCGTTTGGCGTGACGGTGCGTGAACTGGTGGGCAAACGGGGTTTGAGCTATCTCGGCTGTCACATCATGAACGATGAAAGCGTGGTGTTTGGCCTGTCGCAAAAAACGCCCGAGCAGCGTAAAGCGGCCTACTGGCTGTGCGGTTTAGGCGTGGCGATTATCTGGCCGGTGGGGGCGCTGCTGGGTGCCATGGTCGGTAAACTGCTGCCGGACCCGGAGACCATCGGGCTGGACGCGGTGTTTCCGGCGATCCTGCTGGCGTTAGTGGTGCCCGCGTTTAAGAACCGTACCACGCTGATCCGCGCCTGCAGCGGTGCCGCGCTATCACTGGCTGCCGTGCCGTTTGCCCCGGTGGGTTTACCGGTTCTGCTCTCGTTACTCGGTCTCGCTGCGAGGAAAAAATAATGGGAAACATGACATTTTTTATTCTCGGCATCGCCATTCTTTCTGCCGGAACCTACCTGATGCGTCTCGGCGGGGCAAAGCTGGGCAACCGGCTGGCTCTCTCTGAACGATCGCAGGCGCTGCTTTCCGATGCGGCTACCGTTTTGCTGTTCTCCGTCGCGCTGGCGACCACGTTTTACGAAGGGGAACATTTTGCGGGCATGGCGCGCGTGCTGGGCGTGGGGTTCGCGGTGTTTCTGGCATGGCGAAAAATGCCGTTAATTGTGGTGATCGTCGCGGCGGCGGTGGTGACGGCGCTGCTGCGTCTGGCGGGTATAAACTAAAAAAGCGCCCCAGGGGCGCTCTTTCGACGGTATAGCGAAATTATTTGTTCAGTTCAGCGGTCATGTGTACGCGGTTACCGGTGAACGCCTGGGTAATTTTGTAGGATGACGCGCCCGCTTCCTGAGCCTGAGCCGCGATTTTCGCTTCTGCGCTATCAATGGTGGAAGCAGAGGCAGTCACTATCTGTGCAGCGAAAGAACCGAAAGAAGCAGCCAGAGCGATTACAGCGACAAAAGTTTTGATGCTTTTCATGATATAAACCCTTTCATTAAGTTGTTTAGGTAAGGCACCGTGCCTTGATGAGATAAATACTAGCCCTCATCCTGAACAACTAAAAGCGGAAGGATTTGCTATTATCGTTCAAAATTACTGATCAACCATTAACCGCTGCGGATGGGTATAAATCGTCGCCCTGCCCGGCTTGCAGAACCCCACCAGCGTCAGATTGCAGCGCTCCGCCACCTCCACCGCCAGCGTAGTTGCCGCCGACACCGCAAACAGAATTTCCACGCCGCACATCGCGGACTTCTGCACCATCTCATAGCTGGCGCGGCTGGAAACAAGCGCCGCGCCCTGCTGCCAGAGATCGCTCTCCCCCGCACGACGGCCTAATAGCTTGTCGAGCGCGACGTGGCGGCCCACGTCCTCATGCCCTCCAGCAATATCTCCTGACGGCAATACCCACGCCGCCGCGTGCGTGCAGCCGCTCAGTTGGCCGATGGGCTGAACATAGTTGAGATTTTCCAGCGCACGGTCGAGATGCGCCAAATTGAAGGTCTGGGTAAACGGCAGTGGCGCAACGGGCTTGCCAATATCATTAAGCTGCTCAACACCACAGACACCGCACCCGGTACGCCCGGCCAGCGCGCGGCGGCGCTCTTTCAGCCCCATAAAGCGGCGGCTGGAGAGTTCGATTTGCACTTCAAGACCGTTACACGCCTGAACCACGTCCATGCCGTAGATCTCCTGCGGGTGCGCAATGATGCCTTCCGAAAGGGAAAAACCGATGGCGAACAGTTCGAGATCTTTGGGTGAGGCCATCATCACCACGTGCGAAATACCGTTGTAAACGAGGGCAACGGGCACTTCTTCAGCCAGAAAATCGGGTGTGGCATGGGTAATGCGGGGCGGTCTGCGTACCGACATTTCCACAATGCCCGCAGGCAGTGGCGATGAGCGGGTAGCACGGTTTTGTTTAGACACAGCGGTATTCCTGAACAACCACGGAAGTAGGCCTGCTATTGCAGCATAAACCGCAGGCCTTACGCATAGTATGGATCAACTTTTCGACACTCATTGTCCTACTCATTAAGAAGAGGTGCAACCCGGCCCCCGCTACACCCCTTTAACATGCAGAGCTTATAGTGTGATCAGTGTCACACTTTATAATCAACACAGTGATAATACGTTCACTTTGTATTAACGCCGTTGGAACAGGTATACCGACATTGTGGTATTCTGATGATATCCCTCGGAGAAATGAGGGATTAACGCAAATTTTTCTCCTTTGCGGTCAATTCTCAACCGCGAAGTTAAAACTACATATATAAGCAATGTCGAACAAGGAGTGACCCATGCAGGTCAGCAGAAGGCAGTTCTTTAAGATCTGCGCTGGCGGTATGGCAGGCACCACGGCGGCGGCACTGGGCTTTGCGCCCGGCGTAGCGCTGGCGGAAACGCGGCAGTACAAACTGCTGCGCACCCGCGAAACCCGTAACACCTGTACGTACTGCTCCGTCGGCTGTGGGCTGTTGATGTATAGCCTCGGCGACGGTGCGAAAAACGCCAAAGCGTCTATTTTCCATATCGAAGGCGACCCGGACCATCCGGTCAACCGCGGCGCGCTGTGCCCGAAAGGGGCCGGTCTGGTGGACTTTATCCACTCCGAAAGCCGTCTGAAATTCCCGGAATATCGCGCACCTGGCTCCGATAAATGGCAGCAAATCAGCTGGGAAGAGGCGTTTGACCGCATCGCAAAACATATTAAAGAAGACCGCGATGCCAACTTTATTGAGAAGAACGCCGACGGCGTTACGGTCAACCGCTGGCTCTCCACCGGGATGCTGTGTGCTTCTGCCTCCAGCAACGAAACCGGCTATTTAACCCAGAAATTCACGCGCGCACTCGGTATGCTCGCGGTCGACAACCAGGCGCGTGTCTGACACGGACCAACGGTAGCAAGTCTTGCTCCAACATTTGGTCGCGGTGCGATGACCAACCACTGGGTCGACATCAAGAACGCCAACCTCATTGTGGTGATGGGCGGTAACGCCGCTGAAGCGCACCCTGTCGGGTTCCGCTGGGCGATGGAAGCCAAAATCCACAACGGTGCGAAACTGATTGTGATCGATCCCCGCTTTACGCGTACAGCGTCAGTGGCGGATTTCTACACCCCTATTCGTTCAGGTACTGACATCACTTTCCTGTCAGGCGTACTGCTGTACCTGATGACCAACGAAAAATATAACCGCGAGTATACCGAAGCCTATACCAACGCCAGCCTGATCGTGCGTGAGGATTACCACTTCGAAGATGGCCTGTTCAGCGGTTATGACGCGGAAAAACGTAAGTACGACAAAACCAGCTGGAACTACGAGCTGGATGAGAAAGGCTTTGCGAAGCGCGACACCACTCTTCAACACCCGCGCTGCGTATGGAACCTGCTGAAAGAGCACGTTTCCCGCTACACGCCGGACGTTGTTGAGAACATCTGCGGCACGCCGAAGGCGGACTTCCTGAAGGTCTGCGAGCTGATCGCGGAGACCAGCGCGAAGGACAAAACCGCGTCGTTCCTGTATGCACTCGGCTGGACGCAGCACTCCATCGGCGCCCAGAACATCCGTACCATGGCAATGGTGCAGCTGCTGCTCGGCAACATGGGGATGGCAGGCGGCGGCGTGAACGCCCTGCGCGGTCACTCTAACATCCAGGGTTTGACCGACCTCGGCCTGCTGTCTCAGAGCCTGACGGGTTACATGAACCTGCCAAGCGAGAAACAGACTGATCTGCAGACCTACCTGACGGCCAGCACACCAAAACCGCTGCTCGAAGGCCAGGTGAACTACTGGGGCAACTATCCGAAGTTCTTCGTCTCGCTGATGAAAGCCTTCTACGGCGACAAAGCGACGGCGGAAAACAGCTGGGGCTTTGACTGGCTGCCGAAGTGGGACAAAGGTTACGACGTTCTACAGTACTTCGAAATGATGCATCAGGGCCAGGTCAACGGCTATATCTGCCAGGGCTTTAACCCGGTGGCGTCGTTCCCGAACAAGAACAAGGTTGTTGAATCCCTCTCGAAGCTGAAGTTCCTGGTGACGATTGACCCGCTCAACACCGAGACCTCGACCTTCTGGCAGAACCACGGCGAATCAAACGACGTCGATCCGTCGAAGATTCAGACCGAAGTGTTCCGCCTGCCGTCCACCTGCTTCGCGGAAGAGAACGGTTCTATCGTCAACTCCGGCCGCTGGCTGCAGTGGCACTGGAAAGGCGCGGACGCCCCGGGCATCGCCATGAACGACGGCGAGATCCTGGCCGGTATCTTCTTACGCCTGCGTAAGATGTATGCGGCAGAAGGCGGCGCGAACCCTGAGCCGGTGCTGAACATGACCTGGAACTACTCGACACCGGAAAATCCTGCGCCGGAAGAAGTGGCCATGGAGAGCAACGGTAAGGCGCTGGCGGACGTTATCGACCCGGTCACCGGCGCGGTTCTGGCGAAGAAAGGCGACCAGCTCAGCACCTTCGCCCACCTGCGCGATGACGGTACCACCTCCAGTGGCTGCTGGATCTTTGCCGGTAGCTGGACGCCGAAAGGCAACCAGATGGCCAACCGCGACAACGCCGACCCGTCGGGCCTCGGCAATACGCTGGGCTGGGCATGGGCATGGCCGCTGAACCGCCGCATCCTCTATAACCGCGCCTCCGCTGACCCGCAGGGCAACCCGTGGGATCCGAAGCGTCAGCTTCTGAAGTGGGACGGCGCGAAATGGGGCGGCGTGGATATTCCGGACTACAGCACTGCCGCACCAGGGAGCGACGTCGGGCCGTTTATCATGCAGCCTGAAGGGATGGGGCGCTTGTTTGCTATCGACAAGATGGCGGAAGGGCCGTTCCCGGAACACTACGAGCCGTTTGAGACGCCGCTGGGCACCAACCCGCTGCACCCGAACGTGGTCTCTAACCCGGCAGCGCGTATCTTCAAGGGCGACTTTGAAGCGCTGGGTAAAAAAGACAAGTTCCCGTACGTGGGCACCACTTACCGTCTGACCGAACACTTCCACTACTGGACCAAGCACGCGCTGCTTAACGCCATCGCGCAGCCGGAACAGTTTGTGGAGATCGGCGAGAAGCTGGCGAACAAGCTCGGCATTGCCCATGGCGATACCGTGAAGGTCTCCTCTAACCGCGGCTACATCAAGGCCAAGGCGGTGGTGACCAAGCGTATTCGCACGCTGAACGTTCACGGTCAGCAGGTGGATACCATCGGCATCCCAATTCACTGGGGTTATGAGGGCGTGGCGAAGAAAGGGTTCATTGCGAACACCCTGACGCCGTTCGTCGGTGATGCGAACACGCAGACGCCGGAGTTTAAGGCCTTCCTCGTGAACGTGGAAAAGGTGTAACGGAGACGACTTATGGCTTATCAATCTCAAGACATTATCCGTCGTTCCGCGACTAACGGTTTCACGCCCGCGCCTCAGGCGCGGGACCACCAGCAGGAAGTGGCGAAGCTGATCGACGTGACCACCTGTATCGGCTGTAAAGCCTGTCAGGTGGCCTGCTCTGAGTGGAACGACATCCGTGACGAAGTGGGTCACAACGTCGGGGTGTACGACAACCCGGCAGACCTGACCGCCAAGTCCTGGACGGTAATGCGTTTCTCGGAAGTGGAGCAGAACGACAAACTGGAATGGCTTATCCGCAAAGACGGCTGTATGCACTGCGCGGATCCGGGCTGCCTGAAGGCGTGTCCGTCAGAAGGGGCTATCATTCAGTATGCCAACGGCATCGTCGACTTCCAGTCCGAGCAGTGCATTGGCTGCGGCTACTGCATCGCGGGCTGTCCGTTCGACGTGCCGCGCATGAACCCGGAAGACAACCGCGTCTACAAATGTACCCTGTGCGTTGACCGCGTTAACGTGGGCCAAGAGCCTGCATGCGTGAAGACCTGCCCAACCGGCGCTATCCACTTTGGCTCCAAAGAGGATATGAAAACGCTGGCGGCAGAGCGCGTGGGCGAGTTGAAAACCCGTGGTTATGACAACGCGGGCCTGTACGATCCGGCCGGGGTTGGCGGTACGCACGTGATGTACGTGCTGCACCACGCCGACAAGCCGAACCTGTATCACGGCCTGCCGGAGAACCCGGAAATCAGCGCCACCGTGAAGTTCTGGAAAGGCATCTGGAAACCGCTGGCCGCGGTGGGCTTTGCTGCCACCTTCGCAGCGAGCATCTTCCACTACGTCGGCGTCGGTCCGAACCGTGCGGAAGAGGAAGACGACAACCTGCATGAAGAGAAAGACGAGGTGCGCAAATGAGAAAACGTGACACCATCGTGCGCTACACCGCGCCGGAACGCATCAACCACTGGGTCACCGCCTTCTGCTTCATGCTGGCGGCGATAAGCGGGCTGGGGTTCTTCTTCCCCTCCTTCAACTGGCTGATGCAGATCCTGGGCACGCCGCAGCTGGCGCGCATCCTTCACCCGTTCGTGGGTGTGGTGATGTTTGCCTCGTTTATCATCATGTTTTTCCGCTACTGGCACCATAACCTAATCAATCGGGATGATATCTTTTGGGCGAAGAATATTCGTAAGATCGTCGTCAACGAGGAAGTGGGTGATACCGGGCGTTATAACTTCGGCCAGAAATGCGTATTCTGGGCGGCGATTATCTTCCTGGTCCTGTTGCTGGTGAGCGGCGTGATCATCTGGCGTCCGTACTTTGCGCCTGCTTTCTCAATCCCGGTGATCCGATTTGCGCTAATGCTGCATTCATTTGCCGCAGTGGCGTTAATTGTGGTTATCATGGTGCATATTTACGCCGCCCTCTGGGTGAAAGGCACCATTACCGCGATGGTGGAAGGATGGGTAACCAAAACGTGGGCGAAGAAACATCACCCGCGCTGGTACCGTGAAGTCCGCCAGAAACAGGAAAAGTCATCTGAATGAGTATTCGCATAATCCCGCAAGATGAGCTGGGGTCGAGCGAGAAACGTACGGCGGAGTATATTCCGCCGTTGTTATTCCCCAGACTCAAGAACCTCTACAACCGCCGCGCAGAGCGTCTGCGCGAGCTGGCAGAGAACAACCCGCTGGGCGATTTTCTGCGTTTTGCCGCGCTGGTCGCCCATGCGCAGGAGGTGGTGCTGTACGACCACCCGCTGCAAATGGACCTGACCGCGCGCATCAAAGAAGCTAACGAGCAGGGCAAGCCGCCGCTGGATATTCACGTCCTGCCGCGCGACAAGCACTGGCATAAGCTGCTTCATTCGCTGATTGCCGAGCTGAAGCCGGAGATGAGCGGCACCGCGCTGGCGGTCATTGAGAACCTGGAAAAAGCCTCTGACCTGGAACTGGAAGAGATGGCGAGCGCGCTGTTTGCCTCCGACTTCTCGCTGGTCAGCAGCGATAAAGCGCCGTTTATCTGGGCCGCGCTGTCGCTCTACTGGGCGCAAATGGCGAGCCTGATCCCGGGCAAAGCCCGCGCCGAATACGGCGAAGCGCGCCAGTTCTGCCCGGTCTGCGGCTCAATGCCGGTCTCCAGCATGGTGCAGATTGGGACCACGCAGGGGCTGCGCTACCTGCACTGCAACCTGTGTGAAACCGAGTGGCACGTGGTGCGCGTGAAGTGCAGCAACTGCGAGCAGACTCGCGATCTCAACTACTGGTCGCTGGAAAATGAAGACGCGGCGGTGAAAGCCGAAAGCTGCGGCGACTGCGGAACCTACCTGAAGATCCTGTATCAGGAAAAAGACCCGAAAGTCGAAGCGGTGGCGGACGATCTCGCCTCGCTGATTCTTGATGCGAAGATGGAGCAGGAGGGCTTTGCCCGCAGCTCGATCAACCCGTTCCTGTTCCCGGGTGAAGGGGAGTAATCTCCTGTGAGAGTGCCGGGCGGCGCGAGCTTGCCCGGCCTACACCTGGTAAGGCGTAAGGACCTCGTCAATACCCGCAAAATCTCTCGTGTTGCGAGAAATCAACGGACATTTTCTGCTCTGCGCTGTAGCCAGGATGATAGCATCAGGCAGTTTCATTCCATGCTTCTCACGTAGTAAAACGCTTCTTTCCGCGATATCCCGAGACACATCAATAATTTCAAAAGCGCCCATCACGGCTGCCGTTTTCGCTTCATGACCATGCCTGCGAGCGCCCACCATCACTTCCATCCAGGTAATTAAGCTGATGGCACGATGCGACGCGGTATGCTCAATCGCATCCGCAGCTTCAACACGGTTGTTGAAGAGATCAATGAGAATATTGGTATCAAACACTGCCATGTGCTCCATGATTACCACTCCTCACGCAGCTTGCGTTCATACTCAAGCCCGTCCTCTTTTCTGTCTCCCCACAGACCAAGCGCATTTCGGATAACAGAAGAACTCTGCTGGTCGAGATACAGCTCAATCGCTTCGCGAAGCAGTTCAGCACGTGGTTGATTTCGCAATTGCTTGAGGTTATCCAAACGTTGAATCACGTCATCAGACAAATCGATAAGTATTCTGCCCATATCAAGTTCCGCCAAAACGCTCATATATCACCTTAGTATATCATCTTTGGTTAATTTTCAGGCAAAATACTCTTTATCAATTTAGGGTGAAAGGACGTTTTTTAGGGAATGATCGATTTTGCGAGCCGCTTTCCACAATATGCACCTCTCAACATTTCTCTGTTTTCATCTGCTGTAAACCAGGCTATAAACTGTATAAACACACAGTAAAAGGACGTAACCATGGCTCTGGAGAAGGGTATTGATAAGCTGGTACAGGAGTTTATTGCCGCAGGACGACCTTCCTCGCGAAAGCAGAGTATTGATGACCGGAGAAGCGGATATGTCGCCAGCACAGCGCTGGCCGGGGAAAAAGAAACTCGTGTCCAGGTTGAAACGCTTGTTCTTGAGGATTTGACCTTTCGGGTATTTTCGCCTGTCAATGCCCCTGAAACGTTACCTTGTGCCCTCTACTATCATGGCGGTTGTTTTGTCAGCGGTGGGTTTGAAACCCATGATAATCAGCTTCGCCAACTGGCGTTTTACGGTAACTGTCGGGTCATTGCGGTTCAGTACAGACTCGCACCCGAGCATACCTTCCCCGCTGCGCATGACGATGCAGAGAGAGCGGCAGATCTTGTCTGGCAAAATGCAGAACAATTAGGTGTGGATAAAAACCGGATTACACTTTGTGGAGACAGCGCGGGAGGCCATCTTGCGCTGGTAACATCATTGCGGCTTAAGGCCAAAGGTCTCTGGGATCCCGCACAGCTCATTCTTATCTACCCCATGCTCGACGCTACGGCCAGTTTTGAAAGCTATACCCTCAATGGCATGGATTACGTGATTACTCGCGATACCCTTTTGAGCGGCTATGAAATGTATCTGGCTGGAGCCGACCG
Source organism: Enterobacter cloacae complex sp. I3 (assembly GCF_014896175.1). NCBI lineage: Bacteria > Pseudomonadati > Pseudomonadota > Gammaproteobacteria > Enterobacterales > Enterobacteriaceae > Enterobacter > Enterobacter cloacae complex sp. I3. Next base: position 36,937 of record NZ_JADBQZ010000019.1, on the reverse strand, counting down.
TCAGCATCCTGAAGTCAGCCCGCTGTGGCGCAACGACTTTAGCGGTCTGCCAAAGGTCCACATTGTTACCGCTGAGTATGATCCGTTACGCGACGAAGGCGAGGCGCTTTGTCAGCGCCTCACGGAGCAAGGCGTGAAGTGTACCGCTCAACGATGGCGGGGTGTAATACACGGCTTCTTTCAGTTGAGTGGAATTAGCCAGTCAGCGCGAGACGTTATGCGAGATATTGCCTGGCGCATTAACCATGCCGGGCGAGAGTGAGAAGGAGACTACTCCTCCTCGTTCCCGCCCTCTTCATACGCCCCATACGGCTTCGCAGGAAGAACGATATAGGTGCCTTCAAACACCGCGCCCGGCGTTTCATCGCCGAACAGCTCAACCTGCATCTGCACGCGCGCTTTGCGGCCACGTGCCAGACGATCAAGATCGCCGCCCAGCGCGCCAAGGTCCGCCACCGCGCTCGGCTTGCCGCTGATCGGCGCACTATAGCGAATGTGGGCATCGGCCAGAATAATGGTGCCGCCAAGATGCCGCTCGCGCAGCATTAGCCAGATCAGCCCCCAGCCGGTGAGCGTCGCCAGGGAAAACAGGCTGCCGGCAAACAGGGTGTGGTGAGGGTTCTGATTGCCGGTTTCCGGCATGGTGGTAATGAATTTTTGCCCGGTGTACTGCTGAATGCGCACGCCCATCTTTTCACTCAGAGGGATGTGTTCATACCAGGCCTGCTGCAGCTGCCCGCACCAGTCCGCGCGATGAAGAATATCGTCTAGCGTGGCGATGGGTTTGATCATCAAAAAGTGGCGAATCGGCGTGGTTTGCGGGGCGGTGATTTCACCCTGGTTAACAAAACCGAGTTTGGCAAAAAACTCCACGGCATCTTCCCGGGCGCTACAGGTGACGCGCTTAACGCCTTCCTGACGGGCGACGGACTCCAGCGTCATCGCCATTAGCGTCCCCAGCCCTTTATCCTGCACGGAAGGGTGAACCGCCATAAAACGAATCGACGCTTCGTTATCAGCGTTGATATACAGTCGCCCGACGGCGACGAGGTTGCCCTCTTCGTCCATCACCATCTGATGATGGGCCATCGCATCCCAGGCGTCGCGTTCAGATCCTTTTGGCTGATGCAGTGGCTTGCGCAGCATTTCCCAGCGGAACTGGTAATACGCTTCTAACTCTTCTTCCGTTTGCGGTACTCGAAGGTGATACATAGCTGTACTCTCTCTTGTTACCCGCGGCCACGCCGCCAGTTGGCTCATACCTGGAGCCAGAATGTGACGGGGCCATCGTTCACCAGCGAGACCTGCATATCTGCAGCGAATCGTCCGGTTTGCGTATTCATTTCCTGTTGGCGACAACGCTCAACAAAGTATTCGTAAAGTGCTTCTGCACGATCCGGCGCGGCGCCTTTAGAGAAACTTGGGCGCATGCCGCGCTCGGTATCCGCTGCCAGCGTAAACTGGGAAACCACCAGCACGCTGCCGCCCGCCTGCTGGACGTTCAGATTCATCTTGCCTTCCGCATCGCTGAATATGCGGTAGCCCAGCACGCGCTCGCATAAGCGGTTCGCTTTTTGTTCGTCATCATCCTTTTCGACACCTAACAACACCAAAAGTCCTGGGCCAATTTCACCCGTCACCTCTCCCTCCACGGTGACGCTGGCACGGGTTACGCGCTGTATCAATGCAATCATGGTTGGTCTGCTTCTAATTGTTTTTCAGCTTCTGCTGCTTTTTTAAGTTCGCGGTATACGCCGAGAGTGACAGTTATTTCGGCACCAAGCAAGACGATACACCAGGTCCAGTAAACCCAGACAAATAAAATGGGGATCACCGCCAGCACGCCGTAAATCAGTTGATAAGACGGGAACATGGTGATGTAAAGGGCAAACCCTTTTTTACCCAGTTCAAAAAGCACTGCCGCCACCAGCGCCCCAACTACCGCATCGCGGTTAGGCACGCGCGTGGTCGGTACAACGCTATAGAGCAGCCAGAACGAGAGCCAGGACAGGATCAGCGGAAAAATACGCAGCACGTTATCAATCACGCTGTTTAAATCACTCGCCCAGCGCAAGGAGAGAAGATACGAACTGATTGCCAGACTCGCCCCAGCCAGCAACGGCCCCAGCGTTAAAATCATCCAGTAGACGGCAAAGGAATAGACCTTAGGACGGATTTTTTTGCTTCGCCAGATGGTGTTAAGCGCGCTGTCGATAGAGTACATCAGCAGCAGCGCGGTGACGATAAGGCCGCACGCCCCCACCGCCGTCATCTTGCTGGAGTTGGCAACAAACTGCTCGATGTAGTTCTGGATAACATCCCCGGTGGCCGGGATGAAGTTCGCGAAGACGAAATGGCGAAGCTGCAGGCTAACGTCCGCGAACATCGGGAAAGCGGAAAAGAGCGCAAAGATCACCGCCACCAGCGGCACTAATGAGAGCAACGACACGTAGGCGAGGTTACCCGCCAGCGTGGTCATGTTGTCCTCATCAATGCGGTGCCAGAGCAACTTCAGCCAGGCCCTCAGCGGGCGAGTATGATGCGTGGCTTTTTGATGAACGGTTTTTAGCATAACTGCTTCGCAAAGTAGTTCGGTATCGTCTCTTTTCCGGTCACCAGAATTGACGTGATACCCAACTGGTTAGCTCCCTCTATATTATCGGCGTTGTCATCGAAAAAGACCGCATCGGCCGCGGTGAATCCCTCTGCCTGCAAAACAGCCTGATAAATTCGCGCTTCAGGCTTACGCATACCCATCTCTTGCGAAAGATAGATCTTATCTGCCGCCGCCTTAACTTCGGGGTATTCCTCTGGCCAGAAGGTCGTGTGCAGACGGTTGGTGTTAGACAGCACGACCACCCGGTGCCCCTGCTCGCGCAGTTTGTGCATAATGTCGATCACTTCCGGACGGATCGCGACGAATACCGCCTGCCAGCCGTGAGAAAATTGTTCATAGCTTAACGAAAGCCCCATCTCCTGGCAGAAGCGTTCAGCAAACTCTTCATCGCTAATCTCGCCGCGCTCATGCTGATGGAAGGTCTCACCCATCGCGAAATCCTGCTTTAACGTCGCCAGCGGCACACGGCTAAAGTCGCTCCAGGCACCCAGCACCCGGTTAAAATCGATATCGACGATTACGTTTCCTAAGTCAAAGATATAAAGCATGTTTATCTCCTTTCGCCGTGGAGAGATAACTGTAGCGGGAATCACGAGATTTGACTATGCGTGCCGTCTAAGGTGTGCGATTGATTTTTACGGCGCGTTTTTACGGCAGTACAGCGAAGGGACGTTTGACGCGGCAAAAAGCCACGCTCCACGGTACTCATCAATCATCAGGCTCAGATCTCTTCCCGGCGTGCGATAAAAACCCGGTAGCGTTGCATTGATATCAGCCTCATCCGCACTATCGGCGAAGGTTTTAACAATACGATCGTTATTTAATACGCGCGCGTTCTGGTGATCGCTGTAGTGGAAATAGATGGTGCGGTTGACTTCAGAAACCACGTGACCAAACAGTTTACCGTTAATGACAGCGGTCCCTTCCCGATGCTGCATTCGCCATGAAACCGTTCCTACAAATCGGTTTTTACCAATCGTCCATTCCACATCACCTGTACAGCGTATCGGCGCACTCGAAAAATGCGAATACGCTAACCAGCCGCTGGTAATAGCAGCCCCCAGCAACGCCGCCAGCAAAATAATACGATTCCCGAGTGTCATCATTGCTCATGCGCCCAAAAATAATGCGTGGTACATAACGCTGCCGCGTCATGTCGCGCATCGTTATTACAGACAAACGCCGCGATTCGCTCCGTTTTACTATAGCCGATGAGAAAAACGTATCGGTTTCCGGCACACAAGCTGGGATAATTTTTTAACAAGCGAAGGTAATGGTCCTGCATATGTTCATTAGGTGCATAAAAGAGTTGGCAGGCGTTGGTCGTGCTGCCCATTGAAAGTGGAATGTAGTGACTAAACGGCATGTTCTGGTGATGTTTATATAATATGACCCCGTTAATAAGCGCGATCAGAAAAAGCGTAGCGGTGGCTATTATTAACCACGCCGGCTTCTTCATCGCGGTGCCTTCGGCTATTGCCACGTCTTCACTGGCAATTATCGGCTCGGCGGTTGGGGTAAATACTTCAACCTGGGTGGCTTCGGAAAGCGTCAGCCCGCGACGCGAAATCGTTTTTACCGTATCGCGCGGCAACCCCACTTCAGCCAGCGCATTGCGCAATGTCAAAATGGCCTGGTAAAAGGTATTCGGTGTGGTGACATCGTTACGCTCACCCCATCCCACCACCATTAACTGATTTTGCGAAATTATTTCGCCAGGATGGGTAACGAGATAAAGAAAGCAGAGATTGGCAGGAAGCTGCAAATGTATCGTGCGCCCGGTAATATGATTCGCCAGGGTTTTGTTTTCCGGGTCATACTCGACCAGCTTGTTAATAAGATACAATTTTACTTTCCTCTGCAATAACAATATTTAACCCCACAAACCCAAAAAACACACGTATATTTAACAACAGTATAGGTCAGAAGGATCAGAGCGCGACACACCCGTACCTAAGATTAGAAACATCGCATTATTTTTCAATTGATTACAAATCGGTTTTCTTAGGTGAGCCTCAGCTAAAAGGACATAATGAGATTTCATTACACTTCACCAGGTCAAATAATTATATTGAGCCACACGTTGAGAAAAGACTGACGTTCAGGAAGATCGAGGTGACGAATCTTTAGCTATTAGTGCTGTTTCGTCAATTTCCTTCCGGGGTTGTTTTTGCCGAATAATCTTAATGGGTTGATGAATATTCCTGGGTAAGGTCTGACAATCAATGTTCTGTCGCTATGTCTGCGGCCTGCAAGAATTGAGACAGCCAGGAATTTATTTTCTCTGGCATTATTTCTCATAAATACGACAGCAACGCTGGATATGTTTCAAGATTGACACATTTGAAAGGCAGTGAAATATTGATAATGAAAATAAGACAGGAGTGGACTGGATGATAACATCGTCGCAAAAGGTTGTCCGCTGTATAAGCTGCGAATTGTCCTGTCAGTTATTTCCGGATAACACGGTGCGCTCACAATACTGTGGCAGCGCCTCCTTCGCAGTTTGGCCGGTGGGAAATCATTTCCTGCAACTTGCAGTAGAAAATAAAATATTGTCTGGGAACAAGAATCATTTATTACGCGGATTTATTTTTGTAGATTTTTCGATGTATAACCTGCGCCTGCTTGTCGATCCGCAATGGATTGAACATCTGGCGATGACTAACATGCACATCGTGCTTATCGCGGACCGTAAACTGGAGGCGTTGGCTCACTATTTTTTCGCTCACCACAGTGAAATAAAGGGAATTATTTATTCAGATGACGATGACGCTATATTGCAGGAAAAAATTAACCATCTTTTTTCCGGCAGGCGAGTGAGCAGCAGGCGTGGTAATACCGTGAACACTGTTGAATTCACTTTACTTAACAGACTTATTTCAGGGGTGTGCCTCCGGGAGATAATAAAAACAACCAGCATTGATGTGAAAAAAATTTACGTTCATAAAATACGATTAGAGAGGAAGTTAGGTACCAGCATTCATAAAATACTCGTTTCTATTTTGTAATTTCAACTTCTTAACATGCCCACATTTAATGGTGTGGAGGATGTTTTACGCCTGAAAGAAAGGGGGGCAGTTATGCCATATTTATTGAAACACTCACCTGTCGCCGTTGCGATTTCGCTGGCACTATCGTCAGCGCTATTTACCGCGAATGCTGCAGTTATCGATTTTGCTAATTTACCAGCCACCGGAGCAGTAACGGATTTGCCTGCGGAAATACAGGCGCTGATTCCTGCAACGGCAAACGCGAACTTTAGCAAAAATACTAGCGATCCTAACTATGTCTACCAGTACAGCCCTGGCAATATTCCAGTCTACGGGGATGGGATCACTCTCGAAGGGCCGGGGGCGGAAGCCTTTGAGCACTCCGTGACCGTTATTCAGAACTCCACGTCCGGCAGCCCGGGGGTGATATTTGGTGACGACCTGACTATTCGTACCCAGTCAAAAGTGGCTGCCAATAACGGTAAAGATGTCGACGGTATTCGTACCCACGGTATGAACACGCCGAATAACCCGGTATTTATCATTACCGGCGACCGCACCCACATTTACGTTAATGGCCAAAGCGGCGATGGTATCAATGCCGGGTACAGCTCCTTCAGCCAGGGTTCTCTCGGCTCCGCCAATATTTATGTGGGTGACGATCTCTATATCGAAACCACCGGCAGTACCGGTCGCGGTATTAGCGCCTATGCACTGAATGATGCCTCGAAGGCCAAAAATAACATTGTCGTCGGCGATCGTGCGCATATTGTGACGCGGGGTACCTACGCCGAGGGGATTCGTACCAACCAGAGCGGCTCATCCGTCCGTCTGGGGGATGAGGCCACCATCGAAACGTTTGGCACCTCGGCCTACGGCCTGTATGCGGGTTCTGCCTCCAGAATCGAGCTGGGAAAAAAAGCGACCATTACCACCGACGCAGCCAGTGCCTCCGGCGTGTACTCTACCGGCTCGTCAACCATCACCCTTGATGAAGGCGCGACCATCACCACCAACGGTGCCAGCGCGCATGGCATCTACGCTTATACAGCAGCGGTAAATGTGGGAGATAACGTCACCATTGCGGTCAACAGCAGCGAGAAAACCAGCAGCTCCGCCCAGGCGCCGCACGGGATGTATGCCTGGTCACGCGGCGTGATAACGCTCGACGGTGGGGCAACCATTACCACCGCAGGCCAGCGCGACCAGGGTAGCTATGCCCTGAACGCCAGCAATGGCGGAATTATTGATGCCTCTGCAGGCGGAAAATTCCTCCTTAACGGCGATATCCTCGCCGCAGGTGGCGTCGCGGCCAACAGTACCCTTCCGGCACAAAACAGTACCATTATGCTGACAATGGGTAACAGCTCGCTGTGGAACGGAGCATCGTACATAGAAAGCAACGCTGCCGGGACCGGTACTCTTGCGCTTACGATGAATGATGCCGTCTGGAATATGCGCGACAGCTCAACGTTGACCAGCCTGACCCTGAACGCGGGCGGCACGATAAATTTCCAGCATGCTGAGGACGCGGCCTGGCAAACCCTGACCATCAACGAGGATTACACAGGCAACGGCGGCAAGCTGGTTTTCAATACCGTGCTGTCTGATGATACCTCTGAAACTGACAGGCTGATTGTTGAAGGAAACACATCCGGTCGTACCGCGGTTGACGTAAACAACATTGGTGGTGCAGGCGCACAAACCGTTGAAGGGATTGAAATAGTCAGCGTTGGCGGCAACTCGGAGGGAACGTTTGAGAAGGCCAGCCGTATCGTAGCGGGGGGTTATGACTATAACGTTGTGCAGAAAGGTAAGAACTGGTTTCTGACCAGCCTGGCTGAACCCGTTGACCCACCAATCGACCCGGTAGATCCTCCTGTTGACCCGGTAGACCCACCGGTCGACCCCGTCGACCCGCCTGTTGACCCGGTGGATCCACCTGTTGACCCTGTCGACCCGCCTGTCGTCCCGGTAGATCCGCCCGTCGACCCGGTGATTCCGCCGCAAGAACCGGTACCGCCACCTGCGCCGCCGAAAAGCAAGCATCAGTATCGCCCAGAATTTGGCAGCTATCAGGCAAACAGCTATGCGGCAAATACGCTGTTTATGACCCGCCTGCACGATCGTCTGGGTGAAACGCAGTACACCGACATGCTCACCGGCGAGCAAAAAGTGACGAGCCTTTGGATGCGTAACGTCGGCGGGCATGCGCGTTTCAACGACGGCAGCGGCCAGCTAAAAACGACAGCCAACCGTTACGTACTGCAGTTGGGTGGCGATATCGCCCAATGGAGCACAGATGGCCTGGACCGCTGGCATCTTGGCCTGATGGCGGGCTACGGTAACAGCCAGAGCCGGAGCGCTTCCAGCCTGACCGGATACCACTCACGTGGCGAAGTGAATGGCTATAGCGTAGGTCTGTACGGTACCTGGTACGCAAACGAAGCCGATAAAAGCGGCACCTACGTTGATAGCTGGGTGCTGTATAACTGGTTTGACAATAAGGTGATGGGGCAGGACCAGGCGACCGAGCGTTATCGCTCCAGCGGCATAACCGCCTCTGTCGAAGCGGGCTATAGCGTTAAGGTGGGTGAAAGCGGCCGCAACAGCTACTGGATCCAGCCGAAGGCGCAGGCCGTTTGGATGGACGTGCAGGCTGACGACCATCGCGAGCGTAACGGCACGCGGGTGAAAGACGAAACCCAGGGCAACCTGATGACGCGTCTCGGCGTGAAGGCCTATATCAGCGGACATAACGCGATGGATGACGCTAAATCACGCACCTTCCAGCCGTTTATTGAAGCGAACTGGATCCACAATACCCAGGCCACGCGCATCCGCATGGATGACGTCAGCAATGAGATGCGCGGTACGCGCAATATTGGTGAGTTAAAGACGGGCGTAGAGGGGCAGATTACCCCGCAGCTTAGCGTCTGGGGCAATGTGGCACAGCAGATTGGCGATAAAGGCTACAGCGATACGCAGGGAATGCTGGGGATAAAATACAGCTTCAAATAACAAAAAAGCCGCTGAGAAATCAGCGGCTTTTTGCTTCAGGCGATATCATCGCTGGTACAGGCCAGCACCGTTTCAACCTTGCTGGATTTCAGATGATTTTGCAGCGCCGAGCCGGGCATCTCATCGGTGAAAAGAGCCGTTGTCTGCGCCACGTTGCCAATTTCCACCGCGGCGGATGCGTTAAATTTCGTATGATCGGCCGCCAGCAAAATGTGACGAGAGTGGGCCATCATGGTTTTCACCACGCTGGCTTCATTCACGTCAAACTCCATCATCGCGCCGTCGTGCTCAATCGCCCCGACGCTGGTCACGAGATAGTCCGCCCGAAAACCAGACACAAACGCCGTCGCCGCAGGCCCGATAATGCCGCCGTTGTGCGGGCGCAGCGTGCCGCCCGGCACCATCACTTCAAAGCGCGGGTTCTTATACAGAATATGCGCCACCCGCAGGCTGTTGGTGATGATGCGCAGATGATTATGGTTAAGCAGCGCCCGGGCAACGTGCTCTACGGTCGTGCCGATGGTGATGAAAATAGTTGAGCCATCGGGAATATAGTCCGCAATGGCTTCGGCTATCGCCCGCTTCTCTTCGGTAAGCGACACTTCGCGCTGCTCGAACGCCGTGTTCACCACGCTGGATGCCCTGCCCGCGCCGCCGTGATGACGCGTGATCAGCCCCTGCTCGCTGAGCTTACGGATATCCCGGCGCACCGTTTGCGTCGACACGTCCAGCAGCTGCGCCAGTTCATCAATGTTCATATAGCCGCGATCGGCAATCAGCGTCAGCAGCTGATCGTGACGCGGGTTGCCGGTCAGTTCGGTAAGGCTCATGGGCTGTCCTCTGAAAACCATCACGCCCCGCATTTTATACAAAAAGTGACAAAAAAGAGCGGGTTTGATCACAGTCGGGTATACCCGCGCGCCCGCCGGGCTTTGTGCATTTCAGGGCTGCGACGGCGCTGGCAAAACGCACGGCGTCTGCGGCGGTGGATTGCTGCCCCAGGCTGAACGCCAGCGCGCCGTGGAAAACGTCGCCCGCGCCGGTGGTATCCACCACGTTCACCTCAAAGCCGGATTGATGACACAAGGCGCCGTTTTCCAGCCAGTAGCAGCCGTCTCGCCCCTGAGTGACATACACATGTCCATTTGTGAGCGTTTGTGCTTTTTTAAGGGCATCTTCTGCTTTATCCAACTGAGTTAGTCGCCGCAGGCCCGGCGCGGAGAAGGCCGCGTGGTCGCTTAAGGCTATCAGCTCCGCGATGTCCTGCGGGGTAACGTCGGCATCAAGCAAAGTAGGAACGCCCTGCTGACGGGCCAGGGTAAACGCCTGTTTTGCCCCGTCATGCCAGCGCACGTCTGCTAAGACAATATCCCACTGGGAAAAGTCGATTTCATGCAGCCAGTCTGCCCCGGCGGGCAGATCGGGGCTGGGGTAGTTGGCAATCACTCGTTCTCCGCCTGCGTCCACCAGCACCGCGGATTGTGACGATCGGGCACCTTTAAACACGCGTGTAGAGCGGGTGTTCACCCCCAGGGATTCCAGCTCCGCCAGCAGCCGTCTGCCGGTATCGTCGTCCCCCACCCGGCCAATAAAATCCACTTCCGCACCCAGTTTTGCCGCCGCCACAGCCGCAGTTGCCGCCGGGCCGCCCCCCACTTCCGTATAGTCCTTTGCGACATATTTCCCACCTTCCTTTGGTAAATCATCGAGATACCAGATGCGATCCAGCACGGTAATGCCGACACAAACGATGCGAGTCATGGTGATTCCTTCTGCGATTTCTGATGCCTTCATTTTAATTTCACCAAATGTTTAAAAAGTGACTCGTGTCAATTTTTTGACTATAAATTACAAATACGATCAAAAACAGACAACATAAACGCGCAAAAATTGACACGATGTGACAGGAGAGAGGCATGTCAGCAATCGCATTTATCGGTTTAGGGCAGATGGGCGCGCCAATGGCGAAGAATCTGTTAAAGCAAGGCCACCAGCTTAACGTGTTTGACGTGAACCCGCAGGCGGTTCAGGCGCTGGTAGAGAGCGGCGCACGGGCGGCGGCTACGCCCGCACAGGCAGCCACGGACGCCGAATTCGTCATCACCATGCTGCCAAACGGCGACCTGGTACGCAGCGTCCTGTTCGGCGAGCACGGTGTGTGCGAAGGGTTATCCCCCGACGCGCTGGTGATTGACATGTCCACCATTCACCCGCTGCAAACCGACGCGCTGATCCGCGACATGGCTGAGCGCGGCTTCAGCCTGATGGACGTGCCCGTGGGACGCACGTCTGACCATGCCATCGCCGGCACGCTGCTCCTGCTGGCGGGCGGCACCGCGCAGCAGGTGGAACGCGCCACCCCCGTCTTAATGGCGATGGGCAATGAGCTGATTAACGCCGGCGGGCCGGGCATGGGCATCCGCGTTAAGCTCATCAATAACTACATGAGCATCGCCCTGAACGCGCTTTCCGCCGAGGCGGCCGTGCTGTGTGAAGCGCTTGGCCTCTCCTTTGAGGTGGCGCTGAAGGTGATGAACGGCACGCCGGCGGGTAAAGGCCACTTCACCACCTCATGGCCGAACAAGGTGTTGAAAGGCGATCTTTCACCCGCCTTCATGATCGACCTTGCGCATAAGGATCTGGGGATCGCCCTGGACGTGGCTAACCAGCTCCACGTTCCGATGCCGCTGGGCGCGGCTTCCCGCGAAGTTTACAACCAGGCTCGCGCCGCCGGGCGCGGGCGCGAAGACTGGACAGCCATTCTAGAACAGGTTCGCGCATCTGCCGGGCTGAAAAAATCACACTGATACGAAAGGACTGAGGAATGACGATGTACACCCTGAAAGATATCACCCGACCTTCCGGCGGTTTTGCAATGCTGGCCGTGGATCAGCGCGAAGCGATGCGCCTGATGTTTGCCGCCGCAGGCGCACCGGTGCCGGTAACCGACCAGCACCTGACGGATTTTAAGGTCAACGCGGCGAAGATTCTGTCGCCGTACGCCTCTGCCATTCTCGTCGACCAGCAGTTCTGCTATCGCCAGATTGTGGAGCAGCAGGCCGTAGCCAACAGCTGCGCGATGATTGTGGCGGCCGACGAGTTTATTCCGGGGAACGGTATTCCGGTCGACAGCGTGGTGATCGACAAAAGCATCGACGCCCAGGCGGTCAAACGCGACGGCGGCAAGGCGCTCAAGCTGCTGGTGCTGTGGCGCAGCGATGAAGATCCGCAGCAGCGCCTGGAGATGGTGAAAGCGTTCAATACGCTGTGCCACGACAACGGGCTGCTGAGCATTATCGAGCCGGTGGTGCGTCCGCCGCGTCGCGGAGCCGAATTTAACCGCGAACAGGCGATTATCGATGCGGCTAAAGAGCTGGGCGACAGCGGGGCCGACCTCTACAAGGTGGAGATGCCGCTGTTTGGTAAGGGCACGCAGCAGGAACTGCTGGCGGCCTCGCAGAAGCTGAACGAGAACATCGCCATGCCGTGGGTGATCCTCTCCTCCGGCGTGGACGATAAGCTGTTCCCGCGCGCCGTGAGCGTGGCGATGCAGGCAGGGGCATCGGGCTTTTTAGCCGGTCGCGCCGTCTGGTCCTCGGTGATTGGCCTGCCGGATACCGAGCTGATGCTGCGTGATATTTCCGTACCAAAACTTCAGCGTCTGGGTGAGATCGTCGACGAAATGATGGCTCGCCGTTAAGAAAGGACCCGAACATGAAATGGTTTAACACCCTGAGCCACAACCGCTGGCTCGAACAAGAGACCGACCGCATTCTCGATTTCGGCAAAAACGCCGCCGTACCGACCGGCTTTGGCTGGCTGGGCAATAACGGGCAGGTTCGCAGCGATATGGGCACCCATCTTTGGATCACCGCCCGCATGCTGCACGTGTACGCGGTGGCGGCAAACATGGGCCGTCCCGGCGCGTATGCCCTGGTTGAGCACGGCATTAACGCCCTCAACGGCCCGCTGCGCGACAAACAGCACGGCGGCTGGTACGCCTGCGTAAACGATGAAGGCGTCATTGACGCCTCCAAGCAGGGCTATCAGCACTTTTTCGTCCTGCTGGGCGCGGCGAGCGCCGTGACCACCGGACACCCGCAGGCACGCAAGCTGCTGGACGATGCCATCGAGGTGATTGAGCGCTACTTCTGGAGCGAACAGGAGCAAATGTGCCTTGAGTCCTGGGATGAAGCCTTCAGCAAAACGGAAGATTACCGCGGCGGTAACGCCAACATGCACGCCGTGGAAGCCTTCCTGATTGTCTATGACGTAACTCACGATCGTAAGTGGCTCGACCGCGCCCTGCGCATCGCCTCGGTGATTATTCACGACGTGGCGCGCAAAGGTGAGTATCGCGTTAACGAGCATTTCGACACCGGCTGGAACCCGATCCGCGATTACAACATCGATAACCCTGCTCACCGCTTCCGCGCCTACGGCGGCACGCCGGGACACTGGATTGAGTGGGGCCGCCTGATGCTGCACCTGCGCGCCGCGCTGGAAGCGCGCTTTGAAACCCCGCCGGAGTGGCTGCTGGAAGATGCGAAAGGCCTGTTCCACGCCACCATCCGCGACGCCTGGGCACCCGACGGCGCCGACGGGTTTGTCTATTCCGTGGGCTGGGACGGCAAGCCTATCGTCCGCGAACGCGTGCGCTGGCCAATCGTCGAGGCGATGGGCACGGCCTATGCCCTCTATACCGTGACCGGCGAAGCGCAGTACGAAGCCTGGTATCAGAAGTGGTGGGATTACTGCATCAAGTACCTGATGGATTACGAAAACGGTTCCTGGTGGCAGGAGCTGGACACCAATAACGAAGTGACCACCAAAGTCTGGGACGGCAAGCAGGATATTTACCATCTGCTGCACTGCCTGGTGATCCCCCGCCTGCCGCTGGCGCCGGGCTTAGCGCCTGCCGTCGCCGCCGGATTGCTGGACAGCCAGGCCAAATAATAAAGACGGAGTTTTTATGCGTACCCTACACAATATTGACCTGAAAAATAACGAACGTGGCTTCACCCTGCGCTGGCAGGATCGTCTGATTTTGTCCCACTCCGAAGAAGCGCCTTGCCTGTGGATCGGCGCAGGCGAAGCCGATATCAAGATGTTTCGCGGCAATTTCAGCATTAAAGACAAGCTCAACGAAAAGATTGCCCTGACGGACGCGACCGTCTCGCAGCAAAGCGCGGGCTGGGCCATCCGCTTTACACGCGGCGATGCGGTGAGCGCGACGCTGCTGGTGGGCGTGGATGCGGAAGGCCGTCTGGAGCTGAAGCTGAAAAATGATGCCGCCAGCCATAACCGCATCTGGCTGCGGCTGGCGGCGCAGCCGGAAGATCATATCTACGGCTGCGGCGAGCAATTCTCGTATTTCGATCTGCGCGGCAAGCCGTTCCCGCTTTGGACCAGCGAGCAGGGCGTGGGGCGCAACAAGCAGACCTACGTCACCTGGCAGGCCGACTGCAAAGAGAACGCGGGTGGTGACTACTACTGGACCTTCTTCCCGCAGCCTACCTTCGTGAGCACCCAGAAGTACTACTGCCACGTGGATAACAGCTGCTACATGAACTTTGACTTCAGCGCGCCGGATTTCCACGAGCTGGCGTTCTGGGAAGATAACGCCACGCTGCGCTTCGAATGTGCGGAAACGTACGTCGATCTGCTGGAAAAACTGACCGGCCTGCTGGGACGTCAGCCGGAGCTGCCGGACTGGGTGTACGACGGCGTGACGCTGGGCATCCAGGGCGGCACCGAGGTGTGCCAGCAGAAGCTCGACGCCATGCGCGAGGGCGGCGTGAAGGTGAACGGCATCTGGGCGCAGGACTGGTCCGGCATCCGCATGACCTCCTTCGGCAAACGCGTGATGTGGAACTGGAAGTGGAACAGCGCGCTCTATCCGCAGCTTGACGAGCGGATCGGGCAGTGGAAGCAGGAGGGCGTACAATTCCTCTCCTATATCAACCCGTACGTCGCCAGCGATAAAGATCTCTGCGAAGAGGCGGCGAAACGCGGCTATCTGACCAAAAACGCCAACGGTGAGGACTACCACGTTGAATTCGGCGAGTTCTACGCGGGCGTTATCGACCTGACCAACCCGGAAGCCTACGGCTGGTACAAAGAGGTCATTAAAAAGAACCTGATCGAACTGGGCTGCGGCGGCTGGATGGCCGATTTCGGGGAATATCTGCCGACCGATACCTTCCTGCATAACGGCGTGAGCGCGGAGATCATGCATAACGCCTGGCCTGCCCTGTGGGCCAAATGTAACTACGAGGCGCTCCAGGAAACCGGCAAACTCGGGGAGATCCTGTTCTTCATGCGCGCGGGCTACACCGGCAGCCAGAAGCACTCGGTGATGATGTGGGCGGGGGATCAGAACGTTGACTGGAGCCTGGATGACGGTCTGGCGTCCGTCGTCCCTGCGGCGCTTTCGCTGGCGATGACCGGGCACGGCCTGCACCACAGCGACATCGGCGGCTATACCACCCTGTTCGAGATGAAGCGCAGCAAGGAACTGCTGCTGCGCTGGTGCGACTTCAGCGCCTTTACGCCGATGATGCGTACCCACGAGGGCAACCGCCCTGGCGACAACTGGCAGTTCGACGGCGATGCGGAAACCATCGCGCACTTCGCGCGCATGACCACCGTCTTTACCACCCTGAAGCCGTACATCAAAGCTGCGGTTGCGCAGAACGCGAAAAGCGGCCTGCCGGTGATGCGTCCGCTGTTCCTGCACTACGAGGACGACGCGCGCGCCTACACGCTGAAATACCAGTACCTGTTTGGCCGCGACCTGCTGGTGGCACCGGTTCATGAAGAGGGCCGCCGGGACTGGTCGCTCTATCTGCCGCAGGACAGCTGGGTCAATGCGTGGACCGGGGAAACCTGCCAGGGCGGTGACGTGACCGTTGATGCCCCGATCGGCAAGCCGCCGGTCTTCTATCGCCAGCACAGCGAATGGGCAGATCTGTTTAGCACCTTACGTGATATCTGATAAGGCTCGCTCGCAGGGAAACCTGCGGGCAGACGGAGAACAATAATGAGTCAACATACTTCCGATCCGGCAACCCTACGCCTGCCGTTTAAAGAAAAACTCGCCTACGGGATGGGCGATCTCGGCTCTAACATCCTGCTGGATATCGGCACGCTCTATTTGCTGAAGTTTTACACCGACGTGCTGGGGCTGCCCGGCACCTACGGCGGGATCATCTTCCTGATTGCCAAATTCTTTACCGCCTTCACCGATATGGGCACCGGGATCATGCTCGACTCCCGGCGCAAGATTGGCCCGAAAGGGAAATTCCGCCCGTTCGTGCTGTATGCCGCCTTCCCGGTGACCTTACTGGCGATTGCCAACTTCGTCGGTACGCCATTTGAGATGACCGGCAAAACGGTGATGGCAACGGTGCTGTTCATGCTGTACGGCCTGTTCTTCAGCATGATGAACTGCTCCTACGGCGCGATGGTGCCCGCCATCACCAAAAACCCGGACGAGCGCGCCTCGCTGGCGGCCTGGCGTCAGGGCGGCGCCACGCTCGGCCTGCTGCTCTGTACGGTGGGCTTTGTCCCGGTGATGAACCTGATTGAGGGTAACGACCAGCTTGGCTACATCTTTGCCGCCACCCTCTTCTCGCTGTTCGGGCTGTTCTTTATGTGGTGGTGCTATAAGGGCGTCACCGAGCGTTACGTCGAGACGCAGCCCGCTAACCCGGCTCAAAAGCCGGGGCTGCTGCAGTCGTTTCGCGCCATTACCGGGAACCGCCCGCTGTTTATCCTGTGTATCGCGAACCTGTGCACGCTGGGCGCGTTTAACGTTAAGCTCGCCATTCAGGTCTACTACACGCAGTACGTGCTGAACGACCCGATCCTGCTGTCGTACATGGGCTTCTTCAGCATGGGCTGTATTTTTATCGGCGTCTTTATGATGCCCGGCGCGGTGCGGCGCTTCGGCAAGAAAAAGGTCTACATCAGCGGGCTGGCAATTTGGGTGGCGGGCGATCTGCTTAACTACTTCTTCGGCGGCGGCTCGGTGAGCTTTGTGGCGTTCTCCTGCCTGGCGTTCTTCGGCTCCGCGTTCGTGAACAGTCTGAACTGGGCGCTGGTGTCCGATACCGTGGAATACGGCGAGTGGCGCACCGGCGTGCGCTCCGAAGGGACGGTCTACACCGGCTTTACCTTCTTCAGGAAGGTATCCCAGGCGCTGGCCGGCTTCTTCCCGGGGATCATGCTCACCCAGATCGGCTACGTGCCGAACGTGGTGCAGTCCGCCGGGACGGTTGAAGGGCTGCGGCAGCTGATATTTATCTACCCGAGCCTGCTGGCGGTCATCACCATCGTGGCGATGGGCTGCTTCTACAACCTCAACGAGAAGATGTATGTGCGCATCGTGGAAGAGATCGAACTGCGCAAACGTACGGCCTAAATGACGTGATAGAGCGCCCTGCGGGGCGCTCTGAGGATCGACCATGACACACAATACTGATCCGTTAACCCTGAAATTGAGCCTGCGAGAGAAGTGCGCCTACGGGATGGGCGATTTTGGCTCGAACCTGATGCTGTGTATTGGCACGCTGTACCTGCTGAAGTTTTACACCGATGAACTGGGGATGCCCGCGTTCTACGGAGGCATTATTTTCCTGGTGGCGAAGTTTTTTACCGCGTTCACCGACATGCTGACCGGCGTGCTGCTGGATTCCCGGCGTAACATTGGCCCGAGGGGGAAGTTCCGGCCATTCATACTTTACGCCTCCGTCCCGGTGGCGCTGGTCGCGACGGCGCAGTTTATGGCCAACGACTTTAGCCTGACGGTCAAAACGGCGCTCGCCACCGTGCTCTTCATGATGTTTGGGCTCTGCTACAGCCTGATGAACTGTGCCTACGGTGCGATGGTCCCTGCCATCACCAAAAACCCGAACGAGCGCGCGCAGCTGGCGGCGTGGCGACAGGGCGGCGCCACGGTGGGGCTGTTGCTCTGCACCGTCGGCTTTATGCCCATTCAGGCGCTGTTCGTCCACCAGCCCTCCCTCGGCTATCTGGTGGCTGCGCTGGTGTTCGTCACCGGCGGCCTGTTCTGCATGTGGTGGTGCTACAGCGGGGTGAAAGAGCGCTATGTCGAGATAACGCCCGATCACCATAAGCCCGGCATTCTGAAATCGTTCTGCGCGATTTTTCGCAATCCGCCGCTGCTGGTGCTGTGCATTGCCAACCTGTGTACTCTCGCCGCGTTCAACATCAAGCTGGCGATTCAGGTCTATTACACCCAGTACGTGCTGAACGATCTGCATCTGCTGTCGTGGATGGGCTTTTTCAGCATGGGCTGCATTCTGATTGGTGTGTTTCTGGTGCCCGGCGCGGTGAAGCGCTTTGGCAAGAAGCCCGTCTATCTGGGCGGGCTGGCGCTGTGGGCGGTGGGCGACGTGCTGAACTTCTTCTGGGGAACCAGCTCCCTGCTGTTCGTGCTCTTTTCCTGCATGGCCTTTTTCGGCACCGCGTTTGTGAACAGCCTGAACTGGGCGCTGGTGCCGGATACCGTTGATTACGGCGAGTGGAAAACCGGCATTCGCGCCGAGGGATCGGTTTACACCGGCTACACCTTCTCGCGCAAAATCTCCGCCGCTCTCGCCGGCTTCCTGCCCGGCATCATGCTGACCCAGATCGGTTACGTTCCTCATGCCGTGCAGAGCGCGGGCACGCTGCTGGGTTTGCGTCAGCTTATTTTCCTCTGGCCGTGCGCCCTGGCAATCGTCGCCGCCGTGACCATGGGGCTGTTTTATAAACTCAACGAAGCGCGCTTCGCCTTTATTATCGAGGAGATTGGAAAACGGAAAAAACAGTCAGCGAATACCCCTGAGATAACACCCAACAATAAAGCGTCAGCAGTCACTTTATAACAATAAATTCGGCCAGTATTTCCTTCCTGTTCATCAGGAGGGAGGCCTTTCTGTACCTGATACATGGACAAATTATGAAAAGAATCATCACTGTACTGATCGTGTCGTCTGTGTCCTGCCCGGTATTCGCCGGGGCCTATGTTGAAACCCGTGAAGCCTACAATACGGCCTCTGAGCTGCACGAAGTGATCCTGCGTGCCGGCTATAACTTCGATATGGGCGCGGGGTTGATGTTCACCAACGCCTACAACGTGGGGAGGTGGGATGAGCTCAAGCACAGCTATAACGAAATAGAGGGGTGGTATCCGCTCTTTAAACCGACGGACAAACTCACCTTCCAGCCGGGCGGGTTGATCAACGACAGCAGCGCCGGTTCGGGTGGCGCGGTTTATTTAGATACCAACTATAAATTCACGGACGGGTTTAATCTGACGTTCCGCTATCGCTATAACCATAACAATTACGATACGCCGGACTATAACGGGCAGATGGATAAGAACGACACGCACGAATTCGCCAACTACTGGAATTTCAAGGTGACCGATGCGTTTTTCTATACCTTTGAGCCGCACTTTTTCCAGCGGATAAATGATTACCACAGCAAAAATGGTAAAGACCATCACTGGGAAATTACCAACAAGTTCAGCTATAAGATCGACAGGAACTGGCTGCCGTACCTCGAACTCCAGTGGCTGGACAGATGGAATGATTACAACCGCGAGCAGTACAGGATCCGCCTGGGGTTACGTTATTCGTTCTAATAAAAAAGCCGCTGATTTCTCAGCGGCTTTTTTTACTTCGGATTGACCGTATTAGTCTTCTTTCGCACCGCGCATAGCACGTTTACGATCGTTCTCGGTCAGGTGACGTTTACGGATACGAATTGACTGTGGAGTCACTTCTACCAGTTCGTCATCATCAATGAACTCCAGAGCCTGCTCCAGGGTCATCTTGATCGGTGGAACCAGAACCGTTGCTTCGTCAGTACCGGACGCACGCATGTTGGTCAGCTTTTTACCGGTCAGGCAGTTTACCGTCAGGTCGTTAGAACGGCTGTGAATACCGATGATCTGGCCTTCGTAAACTTCAGCACCGTGACCCAGGAACAGCTTACCGCGATCCTGCAGACCGAACAGCGCAAACGCAACCGCTTTACCCTGACCGTTGGAGATCAGTACGCCGTTGTTACGCTGGCCCACTTCGCCCGGACGAACGTCGTCGTAGTGGCTGAAGGTGGAGTACAGCAGGCCGGTACCGGAGGTCATGGTCATGAACTCAGAACGGAAGCCGATCAGGCCACGGCTTGGGATCACGTAGTCGAGACGTACGCGGCCTTTGCCATCTGGATTCATGTTTTTCAGGTCGCCTTTACGCTCGCCCAGTGCCTGCATCACAGAACCCTGGTGCTGCTCTTCTACGTCCAGCGTTACGTTTTCGAACGGCTCTTGTTTACGGCCATCGATTTCACGGAAGATTACTTTCGGACGGGAAACCGCCATCTCGAAACCTTCACGACGCATGTTTTCGATCAGAACAGACAGGTGCAGCTCACCACGACCGGAAACGCGGAATGCATCAGCGTCTTCGGTTTCTTCAACGCGCAGCGCAACGTTGTGCACCAGCTCTTTGTTCAGACGGTCAAGGATCTGACGAGAGGTAACGAACTTACCTTCTTTACCACAGAACGGAGAGGTGTTGACGTTGAAGAACATGGATACGGTTGGTTCATCAACGGACAGGGCTGGCAGCGCTTCGACTTTCTGCGGATCGCAGATGGTGTCGGAGATGTTCAGTTCACCCAGACCGGTGATCGCGATGATGTCGCCCGCTTCAGCGATGTCGCTCTCGATACGCTCAAGACCCAAGTGAGTCAGGACTTTACCGACTTTACCGTTACGGGTTTTGCCTTCGCTATCGATGATAGTGACCTGCTGGTTAGGCTTCACTTTACCGCGCTTGATACGGCCAATGCCGATTACGCCAACGTAGTTGTTGTAGTCGAGCTGGGAGATCTGCATCTGCAGGGTGCCTTCCAGGTCAACGTTTGGCGCAGGAACACGGTCAACAATCGCCTGATACAGCGGGGTCATGTCTTCAGCCATGTCTTCGTGGTCCAGACCTGCGATACCGTTCAGCGCAGAGGCGTAAACGATAGGGAAGTCCAGCTGCTCGTCGGTCGCGTCGAGGTTAACGAACAGGTCGAAGACCTGGTCAACAACCCAGTCAGGACGCGCGCCAGGGCGGTCAACTTTGTTGATAACAACGATTGGCTTCAGACCATGGGCAAAAGCTTTTTTGGTCACGAAGCGCGTCTGTGGCATTGGGCCATCCATTGCGTCAACGACCAGCAGAACGGAGTCTACCATGGACATTACACGTTCAACTTCACCACCGAAGTCGGCGTGCCCTGGGGTATCAACGATGTTGATACGGTAGTCATTCCATTTAATCGCGGTGTTTTTCGCGAGGATGGTAATCCCACGCTCTTTCTCCAAATCGTTGGAGTCCATCACGCGTTCTTGGGTTTCGGCACGCGCATCAAACGTACCGGATTGCTGCAGCAGCTTATCAACCAGGGTAGTTTTACCATGGTCAACGTGCGCGATGATGGCGATGTTACGCAAATTTTCGATCACAACTTTGCCTCAGGCATTTAGAAATAGCGCGTTATTGTACACGGATTAATCGCACTACAAAACAGGATCACAAACATCCCCCGCAAACAAGTATTGCAGAGATGCTTTGTGATCGCTTTCACGGAGCGGTAAAAGGGCACTTTAACGTAAATTGCACCAATATGGTGCTTAATGTTCACATTGAAGCACTATACTGGTGCAACAAATCCATCATGGTGCAGCCCTTTTGCACTATGGTGCGCATGATAACGCCTTTTTGGGGTGTTTTAAAAGTTGGCACAGATTTCGCTTTATAAAAAATACATGGCAACAGCCAGTACCAACAGAAATTGAAGACCTCGTTACCACGACGACAATGACCAATCTGGAGAGTTAAGTATGTCCGCTGAACACGTTTTGACGATGCTGAACGAACATGAAGTGAAGTTTGTTGATCTGCGCTTCACCGATACCAAAGGTAAAGAACAGCACGTCACAATCCCTGCTCATCAGGTGAACGCCGAATTCTTTGAAGAAGGCAAAATGTTTGACGGCTCCTCCATTGGTGGCTGGAAAGGCATTAACGAATCCGACATGGTTCTGATGCCAGACGCAACCACTGCGGTCATTGATCCGTTCTTCGAAGAACCAACCCTGATCATCCGCTGCGACATCCTCGAGCCAGGCACGCTGCAGGGCTACGACCGCGACCCACGTTCTATCGCTAAACGCGCTGAAGAGTACCTGCGTTCCACCGGCATCGCGGACACCGTTCTGTTCGGGCCAGAGCCAGAGTTCTTCCTGTTCGACGACATCCGCTTCGGTGCCTCTATTTCTGGCTCCCACGTGGCTATTGACGACATCGAAGGCGCATGGAACTCTTCCACCAAATACGAAGGTGGTAACAAAGGTCACCGTCCTGGCGTGAAAGGCGGTTACTTCCCGGTTCCTCCGGTCGACTCTGCACAGGACATCCGTTCCACCATGTGTCTGGTAATGGAAGAGATGGGCCTGGTTGTTGAAGCGCACCACCACGAAGTGGCGACTGCGGGTCAGAACGAAGTGGCAACCCGCTTCAACACCATGACCAAAAAAGCGGACGAAATTCAGATCTACAAATACGTTGTGCACAACGTTGCGCACCGTTTCGGTAAAACCGCGACCTTCATGCCAAAACCAATGTTTGGCGACAACGGTTCCGGTATGCACTGCCACATGTCTCTGTCCAAGAACGGTACCAACCTGTTCTCTGGCGACAAATATGCCGGTCTGTCCGAGCAGGCGCTGTATTACATCGGTGGTGTTATCAAACACGCTAAAGCGATCAACGCCCTGGCGAACCCAACCACTAACTCCTACAAGCGTCTGGTCCCGGGCTACGAAGCGCCAGTTATGCTGGCCTACTCTGCGCGTAACCGTTCTGCTTCCATCCGTATCCCGGTGGTGGCGTCTCCAAAAGCGCGTCGTATCGAAGTGCGCTTCCCGGACCCAGCGGCTAACCCATACCTGTGCTTCGCAGCGCTGCTGATGGCCGGTCTGGACGGTATCAAGAACAAGATCCACCCAGGCGAAGCGATGGACAAAAACCTGTACGACCTGCCGCCAGAAGAAGCGAAAGAGATCCCACAGGTTGCTGGCTCTCTGGAAGAAGCCCTGCAGGCGCTGGATGCAGACCGCGAGTTCCTGACTGCGGGTGGCGTATTCACTGACGACGCTATCGATGCTTACATCGCCCTGCG
Organism: Enterobacter cloacae complex sp. I3; assembly: GCF_014896175.1. Taxonomy (NCBI): domain Bacteria; kingdom Pseudomonadati; phylum Pseudomonadota; class Gammaproteobacteria; order Enterobacterales; family Enterobacteriaceae; genus Enterobacter; species Enterobacter cloacae complex sp. I3. Next base: position 14,059 of record NZ_JADBQZ010000019.1, on the reverse strand, counting down.
TACTGAAGAGAACGACCGCGTGCGTATGACTCCGCATCCGGTTGAGTTCGAACTGTACTACAGCGTTTAATTTAGTTGTTTTACCCGGCGTCAAAAGCGCCGGGGGTAGTTGCCGTGGAAACTTTTAGCCCATCTCCGGATGGGCTTTTTTCTCCACCAACAACCTGATCTCACGCGCTTTTTACGCCGAAACCGCTATACTGCACTAAAACAGTGCAACGACTCCAGGAGACTGCTGAATGGCAACTGGCACGCTGCCCGATGCTGGGCAGATCCTCAATTCTTTGATTAACAGCATCCTGCTGGTCGACGACGAGCTGGCCGTCCATTACGCCAACCCGGCGGCGCAACAACTGCTCGCCCAGAGTTCACGCAAACTGTTTGGCACCCCGCTTCCTGAGTTGTTGAGCTATTTCTCGCTGAATATTGGCCTGATGCAGGAAAGTTTGCAGGCCGGTCAGGGGTTCACCGATAACGAAGTCACGCTGGTGATCGACGGGCGCTCACATATTCTTTCCCTTACCGCGCAACGTTTGCCGGAAGGACTGATCCTGCTGGAAATGGCGCCGATGGATAATCAGCGTCGCCTGAGCCAGGAGCAGCTTCAGCATGCGCAGCAAATTGCCGCCCGTGACCTGGTGCGCGGTCTGGCGCATGAAATCAAAAACCCGCTGGGTGGGTTACGCGGCGCGGCGCAGCTTCTGACCAAAGCCCTGCCCGACCCTGCGCTGGCGGAGTATACCAACGTCATCATTGAGCAGGCGGACCGCCTGCGTAACCTGGTCGATCGCCTGCTCGGGCCGCAGCAGCCGGGTATGCACGTTTCAGAAAGTATTCATAAAGTCGCTGAACGGGTGGTGAAGCTCGTCTCCATGGAGCTGCCGGAGAACGTCACGCTGGTGCGTGATTACGACCCAAGCCTGCCGGAACTGGCGCATGACCCGGACCAGATTGAGCAGGTTCTGCTGAATATTGTGCGCAATGCCCTGCAGGCGCTGGGGCCGGAAGGCGGTGAGATTATTTTACGCACCCGCACCGCCTTCCAGCTCACGCTGCACGGCGTGCGCTATCGTCTGGCGGCACGCATCGACGTTGAGGATAACGGGCCTGGCATTCCTTCTCATCTGCAGGACACCCTGTTCTACCCAATGGTAAGCGGGCGCGAAGGCGGTACGGGACTGGGCTTATCTATCGCCCGCAGCTTGATCGATCAGCACTCCGGAAAAATTGAATTTACCAGTTGGCCGGGACATACCGAGTTTTCGGTTTTCCTGCCAATTAAAAAATAAAGGTAACGTTTATGCAACGAGGGATAGTCTGGGTAGTCGATGACGATAGCTCCATCCGTTGGGTGCTTGAACGCGCGCTCACAGGGGCAGGTTTAAGCTGCACGACGTTTGAGAGCGGCAGCGAGGTGCTCGACGCACTCACCACCAAAACGCCGGACGTTCTGCTGTCGGATATTCGCATGCCGGGCATGGACGGACTGGCGCTGTTAAAGCAGATCAAACAGCGCCATCCTATGCTTCCGGTCATCATAATGACGGCTCATTCCGACCTGGATGCCGCGGTGAGCGCCTATCAGCAAGGGGCGTTCGATTACCTGCCCAAACCGTTTGATATCGACGAAGCGGTGGCGCTGGTTGAGCGCGCGATTAGCCACTACCAGGAGCAACAACAGCCGCGCCACGCACCCGATTTTGGGCCAACCACTGACATCATCGGCGAAGCGCCGGCGATGCAGGACGTGTTTCGCATTATTGGCCGTCTGTCCCGCTCGTCCATCAGCGTGTTGATTAACGGGGAATCGGGTACAGGTAAAGAGCTGGTGGCGCATGCGTTACATCGCCACAGCCCGCGGGCAAAAGCGCCGTTTATCGCCCTGAACATGGCGGCAATCCCGAAGGATTTGATTGAGTCCGAGCTGTTCGGCCACGAAAAAGGGGCGTTTACCGGCGCGAATACCATTCGCCAGGGGCGCTTTGAGCAGGCTGACGGCGGCACGCTGTTCCTGGACGAGATCGGCGATATGCCGCTGGACGTTCAAACTCGCCTGCTGCGCGTGCTGGCTGACGGGCAGTTTTACCGCGTGGGCGGCTATGCGCCGGTGAAGGTGGACGTGCGCATTATCGCCGCAACGCACCAGAACCTGGAGCTGCGCGTGCAGGAGGGCAAATTCCGTGAGGATTTATTCCATCGCCTGAACGTGATCCGCGTCCACCTGCCGCCGCTGCGCGAGCGTCGGGAAGATATCCCGCGCCTGGCGCGTCATTTCCTGCAGGTGGCAGCCCGCGAGCTGGGCGTGGAAGCCAAGCAGCTTCATCCGGAAACCGATGCCGCGCTCACCCGTCTGGCGTGGCCGGGCAACGTACGCCAGCTGGAAAACACCTGCCGCTGGCTGACCGTGATGGCCGCCGGCCAGGAAGTGTTGATTCAGGATCTCCCTGCCGAACTGTTTGAGGCCACCGCGCCCGAAAGCAGCACCGGGCACGCGCTGCCGGACAGCTGGGCAACGCTGCTGGCGCAGTGGGCCGACCGCGCGCTGCGTTCCGGTCATCAAAACCTGCTGTCTGAGGCTCAGCCAGAGATGGAGCGTACGCTGTTGACCACCGCGCTTCGTCATACGCAGGGCCATAAGCAGGAAGCCGCGCGCCTGCTGGGATGGGGACGTAATACCCTGACGCGCAAGCTGAAAGAGCTGGGAATGGAGTGATCGTACACCGCTGTGTAAAGGTTATTAATTGAGCGCAAATTGCCGTTATTTTGCGCTTTACTGTTCCGATGAGTTTTGTATGATCGTGCCCGGAAATTGGGGGAATCATCATGCTGGAATCATTAGTGACTTTACTGTCGAGCGGAGCAGCTGAAAGCCACACGCCGCAAACCGCTGTTGCTGCGGTATTATGTGCGGCGCTGGTTGGGCTGTTTAGCTAGCAGGTTGAAATGTAAAAGCCGGGTAGCGGCTTCGCCTTACCCGGCTTTGCGCCTTAAATCACCCGTGAAAACTGCTGCATACGCGCCTTCTGGCGCAGATACGCGTCAAAACACATGCAGATATTACGGATCAACAGACGCCCTTTCGGCGTGACCTCAATCGCGTTCTCCGACACATCCACCAGCCCGTCTTTCGCCAGCGGCGCAATCAGCTTCAGGTCTTCCGCAAAATATTCGCTGAATGTCAGATCCCACTGTGCTTCCACGTCGCTAAAGTCGAGACGGAAGTTGCAGATAAGCGCCTTAATCACATCACGACGAATGCAGTCGTCACGGGTCAGCGCGATGCCGCGCCATAGCGCGTTGCCGGTTGCATCAACCTGCTGGTAGTAGAGCTTCAGCTCTTTCTGGTTCTGCGCGTAGCTATCACCGATCATGCTGATGGCGGAGACACCCATGCCGAGCAGATCGGTATCGCCCTGAGTGGTGTAACCCTGGAAGTTGCGGTGCAGAACGCCGTCACGCTGGGCAATCGCCAGCTCGTCATCCGGACGGGCAAAGTGATCCATGCCGATAAATTGATAGCCGCTCTCCGTCAGAGAGGTGATAGTTTCCTGCAGGATATCCAGCTTCTGCTGGGCAGAAGGCAGATCGGCATCTTTGATTTTGCGCTGGGCGGCAAATAGCGTCGGCAGGTGCGCATAGTTAAAGACGCTCAGGCGGTCTGGGCTAAGTTCAGCCACGCGCTTCAGCGTGAAGGCGAAGCTCTCCGGCGTCTGCTTTGGCAGGCCGTAAATCAGGTCGATGTTGGTCGAGGTAAAGCCGATATCACGCGCGTGGTTGAGTAAGGCGAAGATAAATTCCTCGTCCTGCTCGCGGTTGACCAGACGCTGCACCTCTTTATTGAAATCCTGCACGCCCATGCTCAGACGATTAAAGCCTTCGGCGCGTAAGTGATCCAGTACATCCAGCTCAATTTCACGCGGATCGACTTCGATCGAGATTTCAGCGTCGTCGTTAAAATTGAAATTTCCGCGCAGCAGCGTCATCAGGCGGCTTATTTGCGCCTTATTGAGATACGTTGGCGTGCCGCCCCCCCAGTGAAGCTGGCTGACGTGACGACCTTTAAAAAGCGGCGCGCGGTGCACAATTTCCTGTTCGAGCGCATCGAGGTATTGGTCGGCTTTATGCTGCTGACGGGTCACGATTTTATTGCAGCCGCAGAAGTAGCAGAGCTTGTGGCAGAACGGAATATGGACGTAGAGCGACAGCGGACGCTCTGGATAGCGCGCGACGGCCTGCTGAAAATCCTCCTCGCCGAAGGCATCGGAGAACTCTAGCGCGGTGGGGTATGAGGTATAACGCGGCCCGGAATAGTTATACTTCTGGATTAGGGCCAAATCCCAGTCGATAGTTGGTGCTGACATGCTCACTCCTTCCGTTGGTGTCGCGTTCGTATACGGCGGCCCGTTCTGGCCCCATCGCGGGCCATCATTCGGGTGCGCAGCCACTTCTGTCGCCGCGACAACCGCCGTAGTTTAACGAATAACCACACCAGATAACATATAACCGGAAGGGTTATAAGCAGGACTATCGTGCCTGCCGGGTGCAAATGTTAGTTTCCACCTTTCAGAAGACGCATCATATCTTCCTGCTTTTCTTCTTCCTCTTCGTCGTCTTCGTCATCGTAAGACAGACCCAGCTTCTGCATTAGCTCATCAATGCGGTCCAGTTTGGCATCTACCCATGACTGCTCTTCGGCGGTCAGGGTTTCACCCTCTTCAAGACGTTCCAGCAGCGCGTCCAGGCGCTCATCGTTCTCCAGCATATCCAGCTCAGCCTGCGGTGAAAGCATAGGTTTCTCGCTCTTTGGTTTGTGCTGCTTAGTGACCGGGGTGTCTGTCACGCCCAGTGGAATGGGAGTTTTACTGCCGATACGAGGGTCTTTCTGCTGTTTGCCTTTTGCAGAGGCGCCCGCTGCACCAACGCCGTTGGCACGGCTACCCGCAGCATGACCGCGATGTTTTTTGTCGCGTTTGCGATCGCGCGCTTCCTGGTTCAGTTCTTCGCGCGTTTTGCGGCGTGCTTTTGCAGGGCGTTTCGCGCCCGCAGCGGAGGTTGGTTTTTTCATGATGTTTTATCTTAAAGTCGTTTTCTTCAGTATAGAATTGCGGCGAAATCTAGCAGAAAGCAAGCAAAGAAAAAAGGCGACAGAGCAATCTGTCGCCTTTTTTCCTGACTCACAACCCTTAACGGGTCAGACATTCCATGTTTACCAACAACACACCCTGTTTATCCTTTGGCTGATACCGTCCGTGTATGGTTCCATTTCCTGTTAAAACGCCTCCAGGCGCTGGTCGTCCTGACTATCCTGCGTCTTCGCCTCCTGGCGCTCCTGACCCTAATCCTTAAGTCGATTTCCTGTTGGCTTCCTCGCCTTGCCGCATACTTTACCTTGTTCCGTTAAACTAACAAGCAACGAAACGGTACAAATACGGATTTTCAGATAATTACCTGGAAATAAGATTATGATTTAAAACAGTTTGCATTTTTTGACGCCTGCGAATTCTCTGAAATCTCCCATAGCAACATTAGCCGATCTCTTACAGCCGTTTGGGCATTCGCCTGCAAGCCTCGTGCAATGAGAAAAGCCTTTTGCCCGCATTCGGGTATAATCCCTCCAGATTACGATTTTTGGAGACGACCACGTGACTACCTGGAACTACCAACAGACGCATTTTGTCACCAGTGCGCCCGATATTCGCCACCTGCCTTCTGATACCGGTATTGAAGTGGCATTTGCTGGCCGCTCCAATGCGGGGAAATCCAGCGCCCTGAATACGCTGACCAATCAGAAGAACCTGGCGCGTACCTCAAAAACACCTGGCCGTACCCAGCTGATTAACCTCTTTGAAGTGGCTGAAGGCAAACGCCTCGTAGACTTGCCGGGATACGGTTATGCGCAGGTGCCTGAAGAGATGAAGATCAAGTGGCAGCGTGCGCTGGGCGAATACCTGGAAAAACGCCTGTGCCTGAAAGGTCTGGTGGTGCTGATGGATATTCGCCATCCCCTGAAAGATCTGGATCAGCAGATGATCGACTGGGCGGTGGCAAGCGATATTGCCGTGCTGGTGCTGCTGACGAAAGCCGACAAGCTGGCAAGCGGCGCGCGTAAAGCGCAGGTGAATATGGTTCGCGAAGCGGTACTGGCCTTCAATGGCGATGTACAGGTTGAGCCTTTCTCTTCGCTGAAAAAACAGGGCGTGGACAAGCTGCGTCAGAAGCTCGACAGCTGGTTTAACGAGCTGGAACCCGCGACGGAAGCGGAAGAAGAGTAATACCGAGCGCGGCGATGTCCGCGCTTTTTTTTGCCCGAACTTTTCTTTGCCGCAATAAAAAACGCCCCAGTCATTACTGACTGGGGCGGCTAAAATATTCAGCCAAATCCGATTACGTGAAGTAAAAGGTCTGAAAGATAGAACATCTTACCTCTGTACCCTACGTCGATAACTCTACCCCTTTTTTTGCTGTAGAAAAAGCACTTTTTGTAATTTTTTTTCATTCTTTACATAGGGAATTCTAATGATCGTCACAAAACGCGCGTTGTTATGTTGCTAACTTACATAAAAAGCGCGTTATTCACAGAACCTTTAGTGAGCCTGATCCCAGTTTTCACCACTTCCTACTTCCACCAGCAACGGCACGTCCAGCGTCATGCTGCTTTCCATCAGTTCGTGGATCTTCTTCGACACGGCGTCGAGGTCGTCCTTGTGCACTTCAAATACCAGTTCATCGTGTACCTGCATGATCATTTTCACGCGCGGCTTCTCTTTCTCCAGCCAGGCATCAACAGCGATCATTGCGCGCTTGATGATGTCCGCTGCGGTACCCTGCATCGGGGCGTTGATCGCCGCACGCTCTGCGCCAGCGCGGCGCGCCGCGTTGCTGGATTTGATGTCCGGAAGATAGAGACGACGGCCATCCAGGGTTTCAACGTAACCTTTCTCTTTCGCCTGCGCGCGGGTGCGTTCCATATATTCCAGAACGCCCGGATAACGCTCGAAGTAAAGATCCATATACTTCTGCGACTCTTTGCGCGGAATGTTTAGCTGGCGTGAAAGGCCAAACGCGCTCATGCCGTAGATTAGACCGAAGTTGATCGCTTTTGCACTGCGGCGCTGTTCGTTGGTCACGTTGTCCAGCGGTAAACCAAAGACCTCCGCCGCGGTCGCCCGGTGGATGTCTTTTCCTTCCGCAAATGCCGTCAGCAGACCTTTATCGCGGGACAGGTGCGCCATAATGCGCAGTTCAATTTGCGAGTAGTCAGCCGAGACAATCAGGTAGTCATCAGGGGCTATAAAGGCCTGACGAATGCGGCGCCCTTCCTCATTACGCACCGGAATGTTCTGCAGGTTAGGATCGGTTGACGAGAGACGCCCGGTTGCCGCTACCGCCTGATGATACGACGTGTGCACACGGCCCGTTTTCGGGTTGATCATCAGCGGAAGTTTGTCCGTGTAGGTAGACTTCAGCTTCGCGAGACCACGGTACTGCAGAATCACTTTTGGCAGCGGGTAGTCCAGCGCCAGCTCTTCCAGCACCTCTTCAGAGGTTGACGGCGCGCCGCCAGGGGTTTTCTTCAGCGGCTTGATGCCCTGCTTTTCAAACAGAATGGTTTGCAGCTGCTTCGGTGAAGAGAGGTTAAACGGCTCGCCTGCAAGCTCATGCGCTTTCTGCTCGAGCTCGGTCAAACGCTGCGCGAGCTCGCCAGAGTGGTTATGCAGCACCGTTGGATCGATCTTAACGCCATTGCGTTCGATACGGGACAGCACGGGTACCAGCGGCATTTCAATATGCTGGAATACGTTCAGCGGACCTTCGTGCTTCTGCAGTTTCGGCCACATCTTCAGATGCAGTTGCAGCGTGACGTCGGCATCTTCCGCCGCGTAGCGCCCTGCTTCTTCAAGAGCAATCTGGTTAAAGGTGAGCTGATTTTTCCCTTTACCGGCAATCTCTTCAAAGGTAATGGTTTTGTGCTTGAGCCAGCGGTCAGATAAGGAATCCATATCATGGCGGCCCGCCACGCTGTCCAGAATGTAGGATTCGAGCATAGTGTCAAAGGCAATCCCGCGCAGCTCAATGCCGTAGTTCTGCAGAATGCCGCGGTCGTACTTGAGGTTTTGCCCGACCTTCAGCGCCTTTTCGTCTTCCAGAATCGGCTTCAGTAGCTCGAGCGCGCGCTCGCGGGAGATCTGCTCCGGCGCATCCAGGTAGTCGTGCGCCACGGGAACGTAGGCGGCAATACCCGGCTCTGTCGCAAAGGACAATCCCACCATATTGGCTGAGATGTTGTCGAGGCTGTCTGTTTCGGTGTCAAAGGCAAAGACCGGCGCTTTTTTCAGTTTCTCGATCCAGGCGATCAGCTGTGACTCTTCCAGAATGGTTTCGTAGTTGTCGAAGGAGAGCGCTGCGGCTTCTTCTTCCGCCTGATCTTCGGCATCAACGACAATCGTCTCTTTCGGCTTAGCAGCAGGTTTGGCCCCTTTTGCCTGCAGCCATTTACCGGCCTCCACGTCAGTGGTCCAGCGCTTGAATTCGTATTTCTTAAACAGGCTCAGCAGGTCGTCAGCGGAAGGCTGTTGCACTTCCAGCTGCTCACAGCCCAGCTCCAGTTCCACATCGGTTTTGATTGTTGCCAGCTTATAGGAGAGATAAGCCACCTCTTTGTTCTCTTCCAGCTTCCCGGCCATGGTTTTTGCGCCACGGAAGGAAAGTCCGGCGATTTTGTCTGGTTCAGCGTAGAGCGTGTCCAGACCACCCAGCCCCTGAAGCAGCGCCTGCGCGGTTTTTTCACCGACGCCAGGAACGCCAGGTATGTTATCCGAGGAGTCGCCCATCAACGCGAGGAAGTCGATAATCAGCTCTGGCGGCACGCCATACTTAGTGACTACTTCTTCTGGCCCCAGAATGGTGTTGGTCATGGTGTTGATCAGGGTAATACCTGGCGTCACCAGCTGCGCCATATCTTTATCACCGGTGCTGATCAGCACCGGACGGCCCATTTTTTCAGCTTCACGCGCCAGCGTACCGATGACGTCGTCAGCCTCCACGCCAGAGACGGCCAGCAGCGGCAGGCCCATTGCTTTCACCATGGCGTGCAGCGGCTCAATCTGCGCACGCAGATCGTCAGGCATTGGCGGACGATGGGATTTGTAATGTTCAAACAGTTCATCGCGGAAGGTTTTGCCTTTCGCATCAAAAACGACAGCCGCATGGGTGGGCTGATATTGAAGAATCAGGCTGCGCAGCATATTCAGCACGCCGTACATCGCGCCGGTAGGTTCCCCTGCGCTATTGGTCAGAGGAGGAAACGCATGGTACGCCCGATACAGGTAAGAAGAGCCGTCGACGAGAATAAGTGGGTTTTCTGGGATCTGAACCATAATGTCCGTGCCTTTAATCAATTTATGCGTAAAGGATGCCACAGAAGGATGAAAACATCAGTTATTCAGGTTCGATACAGGAAAAGATTTTGCGATCGTGAGGATCGCTCGCAAAATTCAAACTGTGGATAAGTTTGTGAATATTTTCACTTCAAATGAAAAACAGATACTAAAAGCAGACACGCGTTGAGAATAAATTATTACATATCATAATGTTAACAACTAACACTGCATGAAAATAGCCTGCTGATGGCAATTTAGTCTATGTGGATATAAGTCCTGATTAGCGCACAATAATAGAGAAATCTTCTGCTTCAGGGGAAAAGCCGTCTATTGACGATATGAAAGCGCCATAATTTTGTCACTTTTCTGATAAAATCAGCCCCCAGCGCCGTATCATCGGCCGGTCCATTAAAGTTAACCACCTGAAAAAGCTCATCATGTCGAGATTGCTCGCTGCAATAACATTACCGCTAAGCATCATTTTAACTATTCTGGTGACGATTGCGTGTTCTGTGCCAATCATTATCGCCGGGATCGTTAAACTGCTGCTGCCTGTGCCTGCGGTGTGGCGATCCGTCTCTGCGTTTTGTAATTTCATGATGTATTGCTGGTGTGAAGGGCTAGCGATCCTGCTGTGCCTGAATCCGCATCTGAAGTGGGATGTCGAAGGGCTGGAGAGCCTCAACAAAAAGAACTGGTACCTGCTGATTTGCAATCATCACAGCTGGGCGGACATTGTGGTGTTATGCGTGCTTTTTCGCAAACATATCCCGATGAACAAGTACTTCCTGAAGCAGCAGCTCGCCTGGGTGCCCTTTATCGGGCTGGCCTGCTGGGCGCTCGATATGCCGTTTATGAAACGCTATTCGCGCAGCTATCTGATTCGTCATCCGGAGCGTCGCGGTAAGGATGTGGAGACCACGCGCCTCTCCTGTGAAAAGTTTCGCGCACATCCAACGACCATCGTGAACTTTGTTGAAGGCTCACGGTTTACGGAAGATAAACGTCAACAAACACGCTCCCCTTATCAGAACCTGCTTCCGCCAAAGGCGGCGGGTATTGCGATGGCGCTTAACGTGCTGGGTGCACAGTTCGATAAACTTCTGAACGTTACGCTCTGCTATCCGGAAAATGACAGGACGCCATTCTTCGATATGCTAAGCGGCAAGCTGACGCGCATTGTTGTTCGGGTGAATTTAGTGCCGATCGATGCCGGTCTGCACGGTGACTACGTTAACGATAAGAATTTCAAACGTGGTTTCCAGCAGTGGCTTAATACGCTCTGGAAAGAGAAAGACGAACAGATAGACAGCATTAAATCTTCATACAAAAACGCCGGTCAGTGACCGGCGTTTTCATATCAACGAAATTACTTCTTCTCTACCAGGTATTTCACGGTATCAGCATACTGCTGTACGAAAATATCCATGCTGCTGGTGTCCATGCCCTGCATGTTCAGCTGATATTTGCCGTTAACAAACATCGCCGGAACGCCCTGAAGCTGCAGATCAGCGGCCGCTTTTTCCTGCTGAGCAACCAGAGATTTCACTACAAAGCTGTTCCACGCGGCGTCGTACTCTTCACCTTTCACACCGGCATCAACGAACACTTTGCGGATATCCGCAGTGGTCTGAACGGTCTGGGTTTTCTGTACGGCTTCGAACATTGGAGCAGTGATTTTATCTTCCACGCCCAGCGCCATCGCAACCGCCCACGCCTGAGTCAGGTCTTTACCCAACGGGCCCAGGAACTCAACGTGGTACTTGGTCATTTTGGTGCCTTCCGGCAGCTTCTTCTTCACGTTGTCAGAAACATGCAGCACCTCTTCGAATTGATAGCAGTGCGGGCAATAGAATGAGAAGAACTCCAGAACCTGTGGCTCGCCAGCAACCGGCTTTTCCAGCGTGATAAACTGTTTACCGTCGGTAAACTGCGCAGCAGAAGCGCTAAATGCCAGAATCATACCTGCCAGCGCCAGCCAAATTTTTTTCATGATTAACTCTCTCCTGGGTGTGTCCAATTAATACATCGGCGTTAATTGCAGAGGGGGTTCCTGAAGAACCTTAACCTGCTGAGTGAATGTAGATATCTGGCTGCGCCAGTAATCTTCTCCGGTAAGCCACGGGAAATTACGAGGAAATGCGGGGTCGTCCCAACGCCTGATTAACCATGCGAGATAATAAACAAAACGCATCGCACGTAAAGGCTCAATCAGGGCAATTTCGTCTGAATTAAACGGGCTAAATTCTTCATAGGCTTCAATAATCGTTTCAAGCTGCATGCGCTGCTCGGCTTTGTCGCCATTGAGTAGCATCCACAGATCCTGAACCGCTGGTCCCATGCGCGCATCGTCGAGATCGACAAACAGCGGTCCATCGCGCCAGAGAATATTTCCGGCATGACAATCGCCATGCAGGCGCAGAACGGAAATATCATCACGCCAGCAGGTTTTCACCGCAGCAATAAGCTTATCGGTGGCGTTGAGGAAATCATCCTTTAACGCAGCGGGGATCAGCGCAGACGTTTCGAATATCTGACGTGGTTCGGTGAGATATTCATGAATCCCAATCGTTGGTCGGGCAGTGAACGCTGTTTTACGTCCCGTCTGATGAATGCGTCCCAGATAGCGAGCAACCCACTCCATCTGATCGATATTATCCGCTTCAAACTGGCGGCCACCCAGACTGGGGAATACGGCGTAGTAAAACCCTTCATGCGTGAGCAGCGTTTGGTTATTGAACTTTATCGGCGCGGCAACGGGGACGTCATCAACCAGCAGATCGTGAGCAAACTGGTGCTCCTCCTGAATTTGCTGTGCAGACCAACGTTCAGGGCGATAGAACTTTACGACGAAGCGCTGACGATCCTCGTCCTGAAATTGATAGACGCGGTTTTCGTAGCTGTTTAACGGAGTTAGCCCGGAATCCACACGAATACCCTGTTCAAACAGGGCATCCATAATGGTATCCGGGTGTAGTGTCTGGAAAGTAAAAGCCTGGTCGTTCATCCGATCATCCGAAATTATACGAATGATTCAGGATATCATCTTGTAGCGATTTCGGTGGCTCCGCTTACAAGCTTTTACTCTTTAATTACGCCTCGGGCGCGCAGCAATGCAGTTTTAAAATCTTCCTCATAATCCTTCTGAATACCAGGAATAACAGCATCTTTGGCTGAGTCGCGCATTTTGAGGTGGTAGATCAGGATGTCGTCAGAAAGGTCTGCCAGATCGCCGTCAAAACCTGACTCTTTTGCCAGTTTCTGTAAGAATTGCATCAGATTCAGCTCTGGCTCTTTTTGCCAGGCTGGCTGGAGGAGTTCAATGACTTCATTCAGACGTTTACATTTCATGGTGGTGCTCCTTTCATTTAGAGTGACACGTTAGCAGGGTCAATCCCACAATAAAAGAGGCGATATTCGTGAATCTTAGCCTGGAAATCACTGGGGTCGTTCTGGCAGGCGGTAGAGCTACGCGGATGGGCGGGGAAGATAAAGGACTACAGCTCCTGAAAGGCAAGCCCTTATGGCAGCATGTCGCTGATACGCTTGTCGATCAGGTATCGGCAATGGCGCTGAGCGCAAATCGCCATATCGATATTTACCAGCGCAGCGGGTTTCCCGTTTATCAGGATAATCTCGCAGATTTTCCGGGGCCGCTGGCAGGTATACTTTCGGTGATGCAGCAGTCTCAGGGAGAGTGGTTTATCTTTTGTTCGTGTGATACGCCATTTATACCCACCTGCCTGGTGGAACGGATGGTGCAACAGCGAGGTGATTCACCCGTGGTCTGGGTGCATGACGGCGAGCGCGACCACCCAACTATCGCGCTCATTAACCGATCCTTGATTCCTGCTATGAGCGACTATCTGGCTTCCGGAGAGCGAAGAGTGATGGTGTTTATGCGTAAGGTCGGCGGACATGCTGTTGATTTTAGCGACATGAAAACATCGTTCGTGAATGTGAACACAATAGAAGATTTACAGGCCATGCAGGAGAAGAGATGAACGCTGTTTTAGCCATTTCAGCCTGGAGTGGGACAGGAAAAACCACGTTGCTGAAAAAACTGATACCCGCTCTGTGCGCCCGCGGTATTCGTCCTGGCTTGATTAAGCATACTCACCATAATATGGATGTCGATAAGCCGGGCAAAGATAGCTATGAACTGCGCAAAGCGGGTGCCGCGCAGACAATGGTAGCAAGCAACCAGCGTTGGGCATTGATGACAGAAACGCCGGATGAGGCACCGCTGGATCTCGCGTATCTGGTGAGCCGGATGGATCACTCCACGCTGGATCTGGTGCTGGTTGAGGGATTTAAGCATGAGGCCGTGCCTAAGATCCTGCTGTTCAGAAGTGATGCCGGGCATGACATCAGCGAGTTAACGCTGGATGAGCATGTCATTGCGGTGGCCAGCGATGTTGCTCTCGATATAGAAGTTCCGGTGCTGGATTTAAATGATGAGGATGGGATTGCTGAGTTTATTGTGAAGTGGTGTGCGGTCTGACTTGCCGGGTGGCGGCTTCGCCTTACCCGGCCTACGATTTGTGCAGCGCAGAAACGCAAAAAGGCCATCCTTCCGGATGGCCTCTTCACTTATTTGATGCCTGGCAGTTCCCTACTCTCACATGGGGAGACCCCACACTACCATCGGCGCTACGGCGTTTCACTTCTGAGTTCGG